>NZ_CP014839.1:0-318870 GCF_001931675.1 Pandoraea thiooxydans
TAAAGGCTCACCAAGGCGACGATCTGTAGCTGGTCTGAGAGGACGACCAGCCACACTGGGACTGAGACACGGCCCAGACTCCTACGGGAGGCAGCAGTGGGGAATTTTGGACAATGGGCGAAAGCCTGATCCAGCAATGCCGCGTGTGTGAAGAAGGCCTTCGGGTTGTAAAGCACTTTTGTTCGGGAAGAAAGTATTCGTGCTAATACCATGGATAGATGACGGTACCGGAAGAATAAGCACCGGCTAACTACGTGCCAGCAGCCGCGGTAATACGTAGGGTGCGAGCGTTAATCGGAATTACTGGGCGTAAAGCGTGCGCAGGCGGTTTTGTAAGACAGATGTGAAATCCCCGGGCTTAACCTGGGAACTGCATTTGTGACTGCAAGGCTAGAGTATGGCAGAGGGGGGTAGAATTCCACGTGTAGCAGTGAAATGCGTAGAGATGTGGAGGAATACCGATGGCGAAGGCAGCCCCCTGGGCCAATACTGACGCTCATGCACGAAAGCGTGGGGAGCAAACAGGATTAGATACCCTGGTAGTCCACGCCCTAAACGATGTCAACTAGTTGTTGGGGATTCATTTCCTTAGTAACGTAGCTAACGCGTGAAGTTGACCGCCTGGGGAGTACGGTCGCAAGATTAAAACTCAAAGGAATTGACGGGGACCCGCACAAGCGGTGGATGATGTGGATTAATTCGATGCAACGCGAAAAACCTTACCTACCCTTGACATGTACGGAATCCTGCTGAGAGGTGGGAGTGCTCGAAAGAGAACCGTAACACAGGTGCTGCATGGCTGTCGTCAGCTCGTGTCGTGAGATGTTGGGTTAAGTCCCGCAACGAGCGCAACCCTTGTCCTTAGTTGCTACGCAAGGGCACTCTAAGGAGACTGCCGGTGACAAACCGGAGGAAGGTGGGGATGACGTCAAGTCCTCATGGCCCTTATGGGTAGGGCTTCACACGTCATACAATGGTCGGTACAGAGGGCTGCCAAACCGCGAGGTGGAGCTAACCCCAGAAAACCGATCGTAGTCCGGATTGCAGTCTGCAACTCGACTGCATGAAGCTGGAATCGCTAGTAATCGCGGATCAGCATGTCGCGGTGAATACGTTCCCGGGTCTTGTACACACCGCCCGTCACACCATGGGAGTGGGTTTTACCAGAAGTAGGTAGCCTAACCGCAAGGAGGGCGCTTACCACGGTAGGATTCATGACTGGGGTGAAGTCGTAACAAGGTAGCCGTATCGGAAGGTGCGGCTGGATCACCTCCTTTCTAGAGCATGCGCTTAAAGTTGAGCGTTCACGCTTATCGGTTGTTTGACTGCATAGAAATGTGAAACGAGAAACGTGAAACGTTTTGGAATGTTTCGCATTTTGCCCGTCACATTTTTAGAGTGTGAGGGGTCTGTAGCTCAGGTGGTTAGAGCACACGCTTGATAAGCGTGGGGTCGTAGGTTCAAGTCCTACCAGACCCACCATCGAACCCGACATTGGGGGCATAGCTCAGCTGGGAGAGCACCTGCTTTGCAAGCAGGGGGTCGTCGGTTCGATCCCGTCTGCCTCCACCAATACCTGAGTTGCTAGTCGTGAGCGCTTGCTGAGCGCTCACGACTGGCAATAGCTAGTGCAGTTAAGCAGTATGGCTGTTCGTTCTTTAACAATCTGGAAGAAATAGTAGTGCATTGTAAGCGTCCCCGAGATGAGACGTGAGCAATGCATGGGTTGTGATTGTATCAACCAGTATTTAAGTGATCTTAAAGTCACTTGGAATACGGCACAACGCGAGAACTCAACCTGTGACGAGACATACTCGTTATAGGGTCAAGCGAATAAGTGCATGTGGTGGATGCCTTGGCGATCACAGGCGATGAAGGACGTGGTAGCCTGCGAAAAGTTGTGGGGAGCTGGCAAACGAGCTTTGATCCACAAATGTCCGAATGGGGAAACCCGGCCCGTATGGGTCATCCTTGGCTGAATACATAGGCCAAGCGAAGCGAACGCGGTGAACTGAAACATCTAAGTAGCCGCAGGAAAAGAAATCAACCGAGATTCCCAAAGTAGTGGCGAGCGAAATGGGAAGAGCCTGCAAGATTTAGCATCGGTGTTAGCGGAACGGCATGGAAAGGCCGGCCATAGCGGGTGATAGCCCCGTACGCGAAAACCCTGGTGTGGAACTAAGCTTGCGACAAGTAGGGCGGGACACGTGAAATCCTGTCTGAAGATGGGGGGACCATCCTCCAAGGCTAAATACTCGTGATCGACCGATAGTGAACCAGTACCGTGAGGGAAAGGCGAAAAGAACCCCGGGAGGGGAGTGAAATAGATCCTGAAACCGCATGCATACAAACAGTCGGAGCCTCGTAAGGGGTGACGGCGTACCTTTTGTATAATGGGTCAGCGACTTACGTTCAGTAGCAAGCTTAACCGTATAGGGAAGGCGTAGCGAAAGCGAGTCCGAATAGGGCGTTCAGTTGCTGGGCGTAGACCCGAAACCAGACGATCTATCCATGGCCAGGATGAAGGTGCGGTAACACGTACTGGAGGTCCGAACCCACTAGTGTTGAAAAACTAGGGGATGAGCTGTGGATAGGGGTGAAAGGCTAAACAAGTCTGGAAATAGCTGGTTCTCTCCGAAAACTATTTAGGTAGTGCCTCGTGTATCACCTTCGGGGGTAGAGCACTGTCATGGTTGAGGGGTCCATTGCGGATTACCTCGCCATAGCAAACTCCGAATACCGAAGAGTGCAATCACGGGAGACAGACATCGGGTGCTAACGTCCGGTGTCAAGAGGGAAACAACCCAGACCGCCAGCTAAGGTCCCTAAGATTGGCTAAGTGGGAAACGAAGTGGGAAGGCTAAAACAGTCAGGAGGTTGGCTTAGAAGCAGCCACCCTTTAAAGAAAGCGTAATAGCTCACTGATCGAGTCGTCCTGCGCGGAAGATGTAACGGGGCTAAGCCAGTCACCGAAGCTGCGGATGCGTGCTTGCACGCATGGTAGGAGAGCGTTCTGTAAGCCTGTGAAGGTGTCTTGTAAAGGATGCTGGAGGTATCAGAAGTGCGAATGCTGACATGAGTAGCGATAAAGGGGGTGAAAGGCCCCCTCGCCGTAAGCCCAAGGTTTCCTACGCAACGTTCATCGGCGTAGGGTGAGTCGGCCCCTAAGGCGAGGCAGAGATGCGTAGCTGATGGGAAGCAGGTTAATATTCCTGCACCGTCGTATGATGCGATGGGGGGACGGATCGCGGAAGGTTGTCCGGGTGTTGGAAGTCCCGGTCCCTGCATTGGAGAAGGCAGTTAGGCAAATCCGGCTGCGTAATTCAAGGGTGTGGGGCGAGCGAACTTGTTCGCGAAGCAATTGGAAGTGGTTCCAAGAAAAGCCTCTAAGCTTCAGTCATACGAGACCGTACCGCAAACCGACACAGGTGGGCGAGATGAGTATTCTAAGGCGCTTGAGAGAACTCGGGAGAAGGAACTCGGCAAATTGGTACCGTAACTTCGGGATAAGGTACGCCCTGGTAGCTTGACTGTCCTGCGACAGAAGGGCAAAAGGGTTGCAATAAACTGGTGGCTGCGACTGTTTAATAAAAACACAGCACTCTGCAAACACGAAAGTGGACGTATAGGGTGTGACGCCTGCCCGGTGCCGGAAGATTAAATGATGGGGTGCAAGCTCTTGATTGAAGTCCCGGTAAACGGCGGCCGTAACTATAACGGTCCTAAGGTAGCGAAATTCCTTGTCGGGTAAGTTCCGACCTGCACGAATGGCGTAACGATGGCCACACTGTCTCCTCCCGAGACTCAGCGAAGTTGAAGTGTTTGTGATGATGCAATCTACCCGCGGCTAGACGGAAAGACCCCATGAACCTTTACTGTAGCTTTGCATTGGATTTTGAACCGGTCTGTGTAGGATAGGTGGGAGGCTTTGAAGCAGGAACGCTAGTTTCTGTGGAGCCGTCCTTGAAATACCACCCTGGCTTGTTTGAGGTTCTAACCTTGGCCCGTTATCCGGGTCGGGGACAGTGCATGGTAGGCAGTTTGACTGGGGCGGTCTCCTCCCAAAGTGTAACGGAGGAGTACGAAGGTACGCTAGGTACGGTCGGAAATCGTGCTGATAGTGCAATGGCAAAAGCGTGCTTAACTGCGAGACTGACAAGTCGAGCAGGTGCGAAAGCAGGTCATAGTGATCCGGTGGTTCTGTATGGAAGGGCCATCGCTCAACGGATAAAAGGTACTCTGGGGATAACAGGCTGATACCGCCCAAGAGTTCATATCGACGGCGGTGTTTGGCACCTCGATGTCGGCTCATCTCATCCTGGGGCTGTAGCCGGTCCCAAGGGTATGGCTGTTCGCCATTTAAAGAGGTACGTGAGCTGGGTTTAAAACGTCGTGAGACAGTTTGGTCCCTATCTGCCGTGGGCGTTGGAAGTTTGAGGGGGGCTGCTCCTAGTACGAGAGGACCGGAGTGGACGAACCTCTGGTGTACCGGTTGTCACGCCAGTGGCATCGCCGGGTAGCTATGTTCGGAAGAGATAACCGCTGAAAGCATCTAAGCGGGAAACTCGCCTCAAGATGAGACTTCCCTGGGAACTCGATTCCCCTGAAGGGTCGTTCAAGACCAGGACGTTGATAGGCTGGGTGTGGAAGCGCAGTAATGCGTTAAGCTAACCAGTACTAATTGCCCGTGAGGCTTGATCCTATAACCAGTATGTTTCAGGTTATTTGCGTCGTTGTGCCTCTGATCACAACCACACTACTAATTCTCCAGATTGGCCAGGCTGACTCACCTCAGCCAGGCAACAAGTCATGCCTGATGACCATAGCGAGTTGGAACCACCCCTTCCCATCCCGAACAGGACCGTGAAACGACTCCACGCCGATGATAGTGCGGATTGCCCGTGTGAAAGTAGGTAATCGTCAGGCTTCTACCCTGAAACCCCCAGCAACCAACGCTGGGGGTTTCGCTTTTTTATCGCGGAATTTATCGAAGTAGCCTCCGATCAGCCCACAAGATCGTCTCTTCGCACAAGTTACAGAGGTCTTCCGCTTGTTATTTGAAAATGAAGGGGGCAGGTCACCTGACAAGACACAGGCGAACTGGATCGCTAAACGTTGGCGGCAAACCTCAAATGAGGGGCAGCCCGAGTGGACCACGCTTGCCGGTTAATCCGGTTGAGCAGTCGAACAACTCACCTCAGCTTCTTGTCCGCTGCCCTAAGCAGACATTGACCACGAGGGCCGGGCTCTCGACCGCTGCTTGCAAATTCGAGTTGGTATTTGCCCCGAGTTGCGACCGAGTATGTCCCGACGACCGTCGAATGGCTAACCTGCGCGAATGCATTACGCAGCCGTTGCGCAGTCTGCGTCCAAAAGTCGTCCGGGAAACTGCGTTCGCTCAGTTTTTGGAAAGATATTTTTCGACCAGCCGGACCCAATAAGTGCCGCCGAGCGGAAGCAAGTCATCATTGAAGTCGTAGCTGGCATTGTGAAGATTGCATGGACCAAGGCCGTGCCCGCTATCCCGGTGAGCACCATCGCCGTTACCGATAAAAACATAGCATCCGGGCTTCTCTAAAAGCATAAAAGAGAAGTCTTCCGCTCCCATCGTCGGTTCGACTTTGGCGTCGACATTTTCCGGCCCGACAATTTCCCGCATGACTTCTGCGCAAAACGCGGCCTGTTTCTCGTCGTTGATCGTCGGGGGATAATTTCGATTGAAGAGGATTTCGGCATCGCACCCCAACCCGCGCGCAACGTTTGCGGCAATATCCCGCATACGTTGTTCGATCAGGTCAAGGACTTCCAGGGAGAAAGTCCTGACCGTACCGCCAAGCCAGGCAACATCCGGAACGACATTGGTGGCATCACCGGCATGTATTTGCGTGATCGACAGCACTGCGGCATCGATCGGCCGCTTGTTGCGGGTAATAATGGTTTGCAGAGCCTGCGCCACCTGAACGGCAGCGATAACTGGGTCAATGCCGTTGTTCGGAATTCCCGCGTGCGTGCCCTTGCCAGTCAAGGTAATCTTGAATTCGTTGCTGGACGCCATCATCGGACCCGGCGTCAGACCAAACGTACCGACTTTCGAGCCCGGCCAATTGTGCATGCCGAAAACGGCTTCCATGGGAAACCGCTCGAATAGTCCATCTTTGATCATTTCCCGGGCACCGCCACCGCCTTCTTCGGCCGGCTGAAAAATGAGGTACACGGTTCCGTCGAAATTGCGATGCTTCTGCAGATATTGCGCCGCCGCCAATAGCATCGCCGTATGGCCGTCATGGCCGCAGGCATGCATTTTCCCTGGGTGTTGCGACGCGTGACCGAATGTATTGACTTCCTGAATCGGCAACGCGTCCATATCAGCCCGCAATCCGATTGCACGTTCGCTGTTGCCGTTTTTTATAATGCCTACCACGCCGGTCTTGCCTAAGCCTCTGTGGATCGGGATATCCCAAGAAGTCAATTTGTTGGCAACCACGTCAGCCGTGCGTTGTTCCTCAAAGCACAACTCTGGATGGGCGTGAATATCGCGACGTACGGTTTGTATTTCAGCGCGAGCGGCATCAATTTCCGGAATTAATTTCATGGGATTCTAAGCGGCGCAATCGTCAATCGAACAATCATGTTACTCCCAATGCCCATCGTCCGCCTATTTGGAATCATGTCGCATTGCATCAATGTCGGAATCCCGCCGATGGCCACTACAATTAGAATATTTGCCAAGCAGCCAACGGGCGGTATCGGTTAATCAAGGAGTCATGCTATGACTGCGTCTACGCAGACCACCGTTCGGGCAGCGTGTCCACACGACTGCCCTGACACCTGCGCTTTACATGTTACGGTAGAAAACGGCGTGGTCACGCGGGTTCAGGGAGACCCGGAGCATCCGGCTACGCACGGGGTTCTGTGCACCAAGGTCTCCCGCTATGCGCAGCGCACTTATCATCCCGACCGCGTGCTGCGCCCGCTCAAACGCATTGGCAAAAAGGGCGAGGGGCGTTTCCAGGAAATCAGCTGGGATGCCGCGCTCGACGAAATCTCCGGGCGGCTGTGCGAAATCGCTGCTCGCGATCCTCAGGCCATTCTGCCATACAGTTATGCCGGCACGATGGGCCTGGTCCAAGGCGAAGGCATGGCGGCTCGATTTTTTCATAAGCTGGGTGCTTCCTTCCTCGATCGGACGATCTGTGCCAGCGCTGGTAGTGCCGCGCTACGCTATACCTACGGCGGTGGTTTCGGGATGCACGTCGAGCATTTCGTCGATAGCAAACTGATCCTGATTTGGGGAAGCAATCCGATCACCTCGAGCATTCATTTCTGGGGGCAGGCGCAGGAGGCGAAACGGCGCGGCGCGAAGCTTATCGCCATTGATCCCTATCGCTCATTGACTGCGGAGAAGTGCCACCAGCACATCGCCCTCCTGCCGGGCACCGACGCTGCGCTCGCACTAGGCATGATGCACGTCCTGCTCCAGGAAAATCTGCTCGATCACGAATATATCGCGCGCTATACGCTTGGTTTTGCGCAACTCAAGGAGCGCATTCAAGCCTATCCCCCGGAGCGAGTCGCTGCGATCTGCGGCATTACGGCCCAGGAAGTCACGCAACTCGCGCGGGATTACGGCATGCTGAAGCCGGCGGCCATCCGTCTGAACTATGGCATGCAGCGCACTCACGGCGGCGGGCAGGCGGTACGCGCCATCGCATGCTTGCCGGCATTGATCGGTGCATGGCGTGATGCCGCGGGCGGGATGTTGCTTTCGTCGTCGGGGTTCACGCCCACCGATGTCGCTGCACTATCGCGCCCCGATCTGTTACCCGGATGGCCGCAAACGCTGCCGCGCACGATCAATATGTCCACGATCGGCGATGCTCTCGCGCATCCGGGCGACGATGCGTTCGGACCGAGGGTCGACGCGGTGATCGTCTACAACAGCAATCCTGTTGCCGTGGCGCCCGAGTCTGTCAAGGTCGCAGCCGGCTTTGCACGCGAAGACCTTTACACAGTCGTGCTTGAGCATTTTCTAACCGACACCGCCGACTATGCCGACATCGTGTTGCCTGCTACCACGCAACTCGAACATCTCGATATCCACAAAGCTTACGGCCATACCTACGTGATGGCGAATAACCCGGCCATCGAGCCGCTCGGCGAGGCCAAACCGAATTCAGAGATTTTTCGGCTGCTGGCTGACCGCATGGGATGGACGGATCCGTGCTTTCGCGACACTGACGACCAACTGGCCGCTCAGGCAATGCGTTGGACCGATCCCAAATTTGGCGGCAGCGACTGGCAAACTGTGAAGGATGCCGGTTGGGTCAAGCTGGCCGTGCCCGCGGCGCCATTTGCTCAGGGTGGGTTTGCCACACCGTCGGGCAAGTGCGAATTTTGGTCGGCAGCGATGGAAAAGGACGGACTTGACCCGTTGCCCGACTGGGTGCCGCCGTATGAATCCGTCGCGAGCGCCCCCGCGCTTGCCGAGCGCTTTCCGCTCGCAATGATCTCGCCTCCGGCGAGGCACTTCCTCAACTCGAGTTTCGTCAATGTCGCCAGTCTGCGATCGGTCGAGGGCGAGCCGTACCTGGACATCAACCCGGCCGATGCCGCAACGCGTGGCATTGCGCAGCACCAGCAGGTACGCATTTTCAATGACCGTGGCAGTTTCATCGCCAAGGCTCGCGTCACTGAGAAGGCGCGACCCGGTGTGGTTGTCGGCCTGTCGGTCTGGTGGAAGAAATTCACCTCCGACGGTAAAAATGCGAATGAAGTCACCGGCCAACGACTGACTGACCTCGGACGTGCCCCAACTTTCTACGATTGCCTGGTCGAGGTCGAAGCGTTGGCCGCCGCATGAGCTTGCGGTGATGTCCGCGCGGCCCGGTCGAAGATGGCGACAGATACTTGTCTGGTCGATCGTCGCGTCGGTCGCCGCGAGTTTGAGCGGTTGCGGAGAACTAGACTATTACGCGCAGGCTGTTCATGGGCAGTTTGCATTGCTCGAAACCGCGCGGCCGGTCGATATTTTATTGCAGGGTGGCAGGGTTGACGAGCGCTTGCGTCGGCGCTTGCGGCTGGCCGAGGAAATTCGGACCTACGCGGTCGAACGGCTCGGTTTGCCGAATAACGGCAGCTACAGGAAGTACGCCGATCTGCAGCGCAGCTATGCAGTTTGGAATGTGTTCGCCGCGCGCCCGCTCTCATTGCAGCTCAAGCAATCCTGTTTCCCGATCGCCGGCTGCGTCGACTATCGTGGCTACTATAAACATGCCGACGCGGAGCAATACGCGCGTGATTTGCGAAGTCATGGCTGGGAAACCTTCACGGTTGGCGTACCCGCGTACTCGACGCTTGGCTATTTTGACGACCCGCTGTTGAATACCTTTCTCTTCGATCCCGAGGGCGAATTGGCTCGGATCATATTCCATGAACTTGCCCACCAGGTCGTGTACGTGCGCGGCGATACCATGTTCAACGAGTCCTTTGCAGTCACCGTGGCCGCGGTGGGCGTGACGCGATGGTTTCGCGCGCACCCCCGTGGAGCCAAAGCCTATGAGCTCGTTGACATGCGTCGGCGCGCATTCCGGGCGCTGGTCAGGCGCTATCGAGGCCGCTTGGTCGAACTGTATGGAGGCTCGTTACTCCCAGCCCAGAAGGAAATCGAAAAGCGCCGAATCTTTCGAGAGATGCGTGCGAGTTACCTGCGCTTGCGCTCCTCCTGGGGCGGCTATGCCGGTTTTGACCGGTGGGTCGATAGCGGGCTGAACAACGCCAAATTTGGTGCCTTCGCCGATTATTCACATTGGGTGCCAGCGTTCCGGGCGTTGCTCGCGCAGCAGCACGGAAACTTGCCTGCTTTTTACAAAGCGGTCAGGAAATTGGCCGCCCTGCCTGCCGGCAAGCGTCACGCCGAACTGGACGCCTTGGCCCAGAAC
The DNA here is from genome assembly GCF_001931675.1 of Pandoraea thiooxydans. NCBI lineage: Bacteria > Pseudomonadati > Pseudomonadota > Betaproteobacteria > Burkholderiales > Burkholderiaceae > Pandoraea > Pandoraea thiooxydans. The sequence continues at coordinate 9,939 of NZ_CP014839.1, forward strand.
GAAGCCGAAAGGCTTGCTCAGCCCTGAAACGGGATCGCGGCCTTCAGGCGGCCGAGCAAGTTAAAGAGTTGCTCCCGCTCGGCTGTGGATAGCTGCCCGATGGTTCGCTCTATCCAGGTTTCGTGGGCCTGGGCCATTTTCGCGAAAGCTTTCTTGCCGCGAGGCGTCAGCTTAATGAGAAACGCGCGGCGGTCGTGTTCCATCTTTTCGCGAACCACCCAACCTTCGCTTTCCAGCTGGTCCGTGATGCCGGTGACATTGCCGCCGGTCACCATCATTCTTTTCGAAAGCTCTCCCATTTTCAATCCCTCCGGATGCCGGTCCAGTTGAGCCAGCAAGTCGAAGCGGGGCAGCGTGCAATCGAAATCCTGCCGTAAGCGCGACCGGATTTCAGTCTCGACCAGATTGGTGCAAGTCAGCAGCCTGAGCCACAAACGCAGTGCTTCGTGGTCGTGCGCGTCGGCCCGAGTTTCCAGATCCAGCGATGTCGCCTCGACTGTTTGCATGAGGAAATGAGCGTGAAAAAGGTTGATGCTGAAAAGTTCAGGTTTAAATTAAATTGGCGCTCAAGTCAATCCGCAAAAAATTGCGCGAGCATAAAAAAAGGCACCCGAAGGTGCCTTTCGATTCAAACCTGACGGTTAAGTCAGATTAGAACTTGTGACGCAGGCCAACGCGAACAGCGACTTGATGCTTCGTGTCCGACGGGCTCAGCGCGTTGATGTCAGCCACTTGCGCATCGCCAGCGGCTTTTTGGTAGATACCGATCACGTATGCATCGGTCCGCTTGGACAGCCAGTAGTCGGCGCCCAGGTTGACTTGATGGTACTTCGGCTTCAGACCAGCGGCGTCCTTCGCCCAGGTGTACGTGTAAGCAGCACCCAGTTGCAGGGCCGGGGTCAACATGTACTTGCCGTTCAACTCGACGTTCTGCACGCGCACGTCGGTATCGGTAGCCGTGCTGCCGTTGTCGTTGGTCAGGCCCGTGCCATTGATCTTGACGTTGGTGTACACCAGGCCAACCGTTGCCGGACCGAACGCGTAGGCGCCGCCCAAGCCCCAGATTTGCTTGTTGTTTGCGCCGTCGCCGAACGTGCCGTCGGTGTTAGCACCGCCACCGTTGTTGGAGGCGCCCGGGTTTTGACCGTACAAGTATGCCGCGCCCACAGTCAGAGGACCATTGGCGTAGCCGGCACCGATACTCCACAGACGGTTGTTGGCGAACTGGTTGGAGTTGCTGAAACCGTACAAAGCGTCGAAGCTGAAGCCGTTGTAGTTGACGCTGCTGTACTTGACGGAGTTGTTGGTTCTGAAGAAGTTATTCAGATTGTCGTTATCGGCCGGGTGAGCACCGATGTAGCCGGCCCACTGTGCGCCGGAAGCCAACGGACCCAGGTAATCAACCACGGAGTCGTATTGACGACCGATCGTGAACGTACCGGCAGTCGCGCTGCTCAGGCCAACCCAAGCTTGACGGCCAAATTCGCGGCCACCTTGGTTCAGCTTACCATTCATCAGGCTGAAACCGTTTTCCAACTGGAACACGGCCTTCAAGCCACCGCCCAGATCTTCAGCGCCTTTCAAACCCCAACGGCTGCCTTGCATCACGCCGTCAGTCGCGGTCCAAGCCGAATGGCCGCCAACATTGCTGGTGTAGTTGATACCCGCGTCGATAATGCCATACAGGGTCACGCTGCTTTGTGCTTGAGCAGCGCCGGCGAAAGCGCCGAGCACAGCAAGAGCGAGAAGCGACTTTTTCATTGAGTGATCTCCAAGAAGATTGTGAGATTTGTTTAACAAGGTCACTAGTGATAACGTCCTTGCTAATCAACTTCGCGAGAAGTTGGACGTAATGTAACAAATTCACTGGTGCTGGCAAAGGAAAAGGCGCGTTTGCCGTCTGAATCGAGCGATTCATGTTTCTTTTTTGCAACAGCCCCATGGGGTGGGCTTTACGCGTGAATCCGAGCGTTTCATCGGTCGCTTCGCCAGCCTCTATTGGGCTTGCATCAGGCTGGTAAATCGGCCCGATGTCCTCCCCCCGCCTTGCCTTCGTCTCATATCGTAAAATATAGGCGAACCGTTGTTCGAGAAAGCGATCATGTCATTGGATGCCTGGATTAATGAATTCGACCGCGGCCTGCGCGCCGTCGCCGGCGTGACCCGTGCCGGACGCCCTCTGCCGGTACCGGCTGCGCCGGCGCAAACGACGCAGCCGCAACTGAGCGAGCGGGAGCGGCGGCATGTAGCCGGTCTGATGCGTGTCAATCATGTCGGCGAGGTTTGTGCGCAGGCGCTGTACCAGGCTCAAAAGCTCGCGACGCCGTCCGAGCGGCTGCGTGTGGCGTTTGAGCGCGCGGGGCTGGAAGAAGAGGATCACCTCGCATGGACCGCCACGCGGCTCAGCGAACTGGGTGCGCGCCCCAGTCTGCTCAATCCGCTCTGGTATACGGGGGCGTTGGCGATCGGGTTTATTGCCGGCAAGGCCGGCGATCGCATCAGTCTCGGCTTCATGGCTGAAACGGAGCGGCAGGTGGAGCAACACCTGGATGGCCATCTCGAGCGTCTGCCGGCGCAAGATGCGCGATCCCGGGCCATCCTCGAGCAAATGCGGGCGGACGAAATCGTGCACGGGCAAACCGCGCGCGACGCAGGCGGGGTCGAGCTGCCTGCACCCGTGCGGCAGGCGATGAAGCTCACATCCAAAATCATGACCACGATTGCCTACGTCATATAGGTGCGACTGCCGCCAGGCGCTAGCCTGGCGCGGCGGTTTCCTGGGCTGAACCGAAACTCCCTGGATTGCCTTGAATATGTGAGCCGCGTGCCAGTCGGCGGTCCCCGTCGCCGACCGGGCGGCGTGAGTGCCTACTTTTGTCGAACTCTCCATATGCTTGGACGCCGGCTGATTTGGGCGTCCGGTTTCTGATGTAGCACTTTCACAATCTTCCTTATCCCATTAATTTTTATCGAAATTTGTCTGATGGCAGCATGAGGAATGTTCGCTAAGTCATTGTTCTGGCAAGAAATTTTCAATCAAAAAACCGCCAAAACGCTTGACCGCCATAAATGCTTACTCTAAAGTGGGAAATAGTGTGAGAAAGTGCAATTTCGTGTGAATTTTTCTCGTTTTGCCGGGTGTTGAGCAGGCTCAGGTGGCCGCTGATTTTTCAAGGAACTCGCCGTGTTTCAAGGGGCTTCGGCACTATCACTGGATGCGAAGGGGCGGATGTCTGTGCCGGCCCGGCATCGTGACGTGCTGAAGGAACAGGCTGAGGGGCGGGTCACGATTACCAAGCACCCGGATGGGTGCTTGCTGCTTTTCCCTCGCCCGGAGTGGGAAGTTTTTCGCGGCAGGGTCGCCGCATTGCCAATGGACGCCACCTGGTGGCGTCGTATTTTTTTGGGCAGCGCAGCGGATGTCGAGATGGATGGTACCGGCCGGGTTCTGATCGCCTCCGAGCTGAGAGTGGCGGCCGGTCTGGACAAGGACGTCATGCTGCTTGGCATGGGCAGCCACTTCGAAATCTGGGATGCCACGACGTATATCGCAAAAGAGCAGGCGGCGATGGCCCAGGGTATGCCGGATGCGCTGAAGAATTTCACTTTTTGATTGTTAGGTGGCCTGTCGAGCATGACGCACGCGGTGGAAACGGAAATGCAGCACCGCACGGTTCTGCTGGATGAGGCCGTGGACGCCCTGCTATGGCGGCTCGATGGTGTGTATGTCGACGGCACGTTCGGCCGCGGTGGCCATAGCCGCAGGATTTTGAGTCGTCTCGGGCCGCAGGGGCGCTTGATTGCGTTCGACAAGGATCCGCAGGCGATTGCCGAGGCGAGCAAGATCGACGACCCGCGATTCGCGATCGTGCACGAGAGCTTCGCAGCAATGCGCGAGGTGCTCGCGCAGCTGGGCGTCACGGCGGTGGCCGGCGTGTTGCTGGATCTGGGTGTGTCGTCCCCGCAAGTGGATGACCCGGCGCGAGGCTTCAGTTTTCGGTTCGACGGGCCGCTCGATATGCGCATGGACCCGAGCCGTGGAGAGTCGGCCGCCGATTGGCTCGCCAGAGTGTCGCAGGACGAATTGACGGAGGTCATCAGGAATTATGGGGAAGAACGGTTTGCTGTTCAGATTGCAAAGGCGCTTATTGCTCGCCGGGCAGACGCCGACCGTCTTGGCCCACTCGTCAGCACGCGCGAGCTTGCCGAGATCGTGGCTGGTGCAGTCAAGACCCGCGAAAAGGGCCAGAATCCGGCCACACGCACCTTTCAGGCTATACGGATTCACGTCAATCAAGAGCTTGCGGAGTTGCCGTTAGCGCTTGAGACCGCATTGGATGTGCTGGAGCATGGAGGCAAGCTGGTGGTAATCAGCTTTCATTCGCTGGAGGACCGCATCGTCAAGCGCTTCATGCAGGCGCACGCGAAGCCGCCGGCGATCGATCGGCGCGTGCCGTTGCGAGCCATTGACATCCCTCGCCCCAAGATGATCCTGCGCGGGCGCGTCAAGCCGAGCGAGGCCGAGACCACAGCCAACCCGCGCGCGAGGTCGGCCATCATGCGCGTGGCGGAAAGGGCTGCGCCATGAGCCGCCTCAACATCCTGCTGCTTGCCATCCTGCTGCTGTGCGCCCTTTCGCTGGTCAATGCCCAGTATCGTGCCCGTACGCTTTTTATCGAGCTCGGGCGCGAGCAGGCGCTCGAATATCAGCTGGCGCAAGACTGGGATCGTCTCCAGTACGAGCAAAGCGCTCAAAGCAAGAGCGCGCGGATTGAGTCGGTGGCGCGCAATCAACTGCACATGATGCCGGCCAACCCTGGTCGAACCCAATATCTGAGCGGCTTGCCCGCCGTCATGCCGCCTGGCGGGAAAAGGGGCGGCCGATGAAGCGCAACGAATCGCAAAACGTCCAGTTCGCGACCAGCCCGGTACTCGCCGTGGCTGTGCCCGCTTGGCGTTCGCGATTGGTGATGTTTCTGGTCTTCGTGGTTTTCGCCGCGCTGCTGGTGCGCGCCTTCTGGATTCAAGGTCCCGGCAACGATTTTTATCAGAGGCAGGGGGAAAGCCGCTACAAGCGCACGCTCGAGCTGCCGGCGACGCGGGGCAAGATCTTCGATCGCAACGGACAGGTGCTTGCCACCAGTCTGCCGGTGCGCGCCGTTTGGGCTCTTCCAGAGGATGTGCCGCACGATGTGCCGGCCAGCAAGCTCGAGGAGTTGGCCAGATTGCTCGACATGAAGGGCGATGTGCTGCGCGGCAAGCTGCGCGCCGACCGGAATTTCGTCTACATCAAGCGCCAAGTGCTGCTGGACACGGCCGAGCAAGTCGCCGCGCTCGGAATCCCGGGAATATATCAGCGCAAGGAATATCGGCGCTTTTATCCCGAAGGCGAAACCGCGGCGCACATTATTGGCTTTACCAATGTCGAGGATGCCGGACAGGAGGGCGTCGAGTTGTCCCGGCAGGCCGACCTGGCGGGCGCCCCCGGTAGCCGCCAGGTGATCAAGGATCGCCTGGGGCGGATTGTGGAAGATGTCGGCGTGCTGGCCTCGCCCCGGGACGGCAGCGACATCGCGCTGTCGATCGACAGCAAAATTCAATTCCTTGCCTATCGGGAATTGAAAGACGCCGTCGAGCGTACCGGCGCCCGGGCGGGCAGCGCGATCGTTCTCGACACGCGCACCGGGGAAGTGCTGGCGCTGGCCAATTTGCCGACCTACAACCCCAATGATCGACTCAGGCTCACGGGCGCCCAACTGCGCAACCGCGCGTTGACCGATACCTTCGAGCCTGGTTCGATCATGAAGCCGTTCACCATCGGCCTGGCGCTCGAGCACCGGCGCGTCACGCCCGACACCATGATCGCAACGTCGCCGGGGCGCATCCGGCTCGATGGCGCGACCATCACCGACACGCGCAATCACGGAACGCTGAGCGTCGCCGGCGTGATTCAGAAGTCCAGCAACATTGGCACGTTGAAGATCGCATTGATGATGACGCCGCGCGAAATGTGGGAGATGTACACGCAAGCCGGCTTTGGACGGGCGCCGAACGTGGGCTTCCCGGGGGCGGTAGCCGGCCGGCTGCGCCCCCATCGCAGTTGGCGGCGCATCGAGCAGGCCACCATGAGCTATGGCTATGGAATGTCGGCGTCTTTGCTGCAATTGGCGCGCGCATACACCGTATTCGCCCACGATGGCGAACTGATCCCCGTTTCCATCTATAAAACCGATGGCGCGCCAGTTCGCGGCGAGCGCGTGTTCTCTGCGCAAACCGCGCGGCAAGTGCGCCAGATGCTGGAGATCGCAACTTTGCCGGGCGGCACCGCGACTCGGGCCCAAGTCGTCGGTTATCGCGTCGGCGGCAAGACGGGCACGGCATACAAGCAGTCGGGTAACGGTTATGACCGAACCAAATATCGCGCGTCGTTCGTCGGCCTGGCACCGATGTCCGCGCCGCGCATCGTCGTGGCGGTCATGCTGGACGAACCGTCGCGCGGTTCGCATTACGGCGGCATGGCCGCGGCACCGGTCTTCTCGAGCATTGCCGGCGGGGCGTTGCAGGCGCTGAACGTCGCCCCGGATGCGCCGATCCGCCAATTGGTGTTGAGCGACCCGACCACGGAGAGTGAGCCATGGCCGTCGACCCTATAGCGTTGAGCGCGCCGATGCGCGCGACGCTGACCAACGCATATGGCTGGCTCACCCGGCACTGCGGCGCCGATGCGCTATTGCAGGCGGACAGCCGTCGCATTCGGCCCGGCGACGTGTTTGTCGCCTACGCTGTCGAAGGTGCCGACAATCGGCCGTTCATCGCCGATGCCGTGGCGCGCGGTGCTGCCGCGGTGCTGTGGCAAAGCGACGCCTGGCACTGGCCCGTCGATGTGGCGGGCGTGGCGCATCTGGGCGTGACGCGGCTCGATGCGCTCGCCGGCGAGTTGGCTTCGCTCTGGTGCGGCGAGCCAAGCCGCCATATGCTGACGATCGGCACTACCGGAACCAATGGCAAGACGTCGGTCAGCCAGTGGCTGGCAAGGGTTCTGTCGGATGCTGGCCGGCCCTGCGCGATTATCGGCACCCTCGGCACCGGCTTGCCGGGGCACTTGCAGGCCACCGGATTCACCACGCCCGATGCCGTACAGCTGCAGCAAAACCTGCGCGATATGCAGGCGCTCGGCGCGCGTGCTGTTTCCATGGAAGTATCGTCGCACGGGTTGGCCCAGGGCCGGGTCAACGGCGTGGCGTTCGATATCGCTGTGTTTACCAATCTCACCCAGGATCATCTCGATTATCACGGCACGATGGCTGCCTACGAGGCTGCCAAGGCGCGGCTGTTCGCCTGGCCGGGTTTGCAATGCGCGGTAATCAATCGCGACGATGCCATGGGGCAGCGGCTGTTGACCAAACTGGCTGGCAAACTGCCGGTCATCGAATACGGGTTGGGTGCACCGGCTCCGTCGGCTCATGGCAACCGTGTCTTGAGCGCCGCCGACATACAGGCGACCGCTTCCGGCACGACGTTCCGGTTGCACGTCGAATCCGCTTCGACAGTCATGCACACGTCGCTGCTGGGTACCTTCAACATCAGCAATCTGCTGGCCGTGCTAGGTGCGGCGCTTGCCGCGGGCGTGCCGGTTGAGCAGGCGCTGCCTGCGCTGGCGAAACTCGAGCCGGTCGACGGCCGCATGCAGCAGTTGGGCGGCTCCGCCGGGGCGCCACTGGTCGTGGTGGATTACGCTCACACGCCGGATGCGCTCGAAAAAACGCTCGCCGCGCTGCGCCCGGTCGCGCGCGCGCGCGACGGGCAGTTGATTTGCGTATTCGGCTGCGGCGGCGACCGCGATGCGGCCAAGCGACCGCTCATGGGCGCTGCTGCCGAACGACTGGCCGATGCCGTGGTGCTCACCAGCGACAATCCGCGCAGCGAGTCGCCATCCGGCATCATCGCTCAGATCGCCGCCGGACTGAGCGCTCCCGAAAAAGTCCGCCAAATCGAGGATCGCGCCAGTGCGATCCTGCAGGCGATCCGGCAGGCCGCCCCGGCCGATGTCATACTGATCGCCGGCAAGGGGCATGAAAACACGCAGGAAATCATGGGCAAGAAGCGGCCGTTCTCCGATCAGGAGCACGCTCGCCTGGCGCTCGCAGCGCGCGCGACCTCGCGGGGAGGTGGCGAATGATGATGCGCCTGGGCGAGGCCGTTCAATACATGCGCAATAGCCAATGCGTTGGCGACGATCAAGTCGCTTGCGAGCGGATCGTCACTGATAGCCGTATCGTGCAGGCTGGCGATCTGTTCGTGGCGCTCAAGGGCGAACGCTTTGACGCGCACGATTTCCTGTCCGACGTGGCGCGCCAGGGTGCGGCCGCGGTCGTGGTCGAACGCCTCCCGCAAGGTCTCGCGCTGCCCGCCGCGCTGGTGAGCGATACGCGCGTTGCGCTGGGTGAGTTGGCCGCCGGATGGCGCCGTCGATTCGACCTGCCGGTCGTCGCGGTGACGGGCTCGAACGGCAAGACCACCGTCAAGGAAATGATTGCCGCGATTTTCGCGCGGGCCGTCGGTGACTCTCATCGTCTTGCGACCACCGGCAACTTCAACAATGACATCGGCGTGCCGCTGACGCTATTTCGCCTGAACGCCCGGCATCGGCTGGCGGTGCTCGAGCTGGGCATGAATCACCCGGGTGAAACCGCTTACCTGGCGGCCATTGCACAGCCGACCATCGCCCTGATCAATAACGCGCAGCGTGAGCATCAGGAGTTCATGGTAGACGTCGCCGCAGTCGCGCAAGAGCACCTTTCGGTCATTCTCGCACTGCCCGCCGACGGTACGGCGGTGTTTCCGGCCGACAGCGAGTTTGCCCCGCTGTGGCGAGCCGCTGCGGGACAACGCCGGATTTTCGACTTTGCGCTGGATGCGCCGGCCGTCGTCAGCGGCCGCTACGATGCGGCTACGCGCGCCTTGCATGCGGCGACTCCCGCTGGCGACATCGAACTGAATCTGCCGGTGCTCGGAGAGCACAACGCCCGCAACGCGCTCGCCGCCATCGCTTGTACGCTGGCCGCGGGTGTTGCGCCGGACGCCATCGTGTATGCCCTGTCCCGCTTTGGCGCCGTCAAGGGGCGGCTGCAGGTCACCGCGCTCACGCGCGGTGCGCTGGCTGGCGCGACACTCGTCGACGATACCTATAACGCGAATCCCGACTCCGTACGTGCCGCGATCGACGTGCTGGCCGCCATGCCGGGTCCGCGCGCGCTGATCCTTGGCGACATGGGGGAGGTCGGTGACCAGGGGCCCGCGTTTCATCGCGAAGCCGGTGCCTATGCCCACGCACGCGGCATCGACGTACTGCTGGCCACCGGTGAACTGGCACGCCATGCCTGCGAGGCGTTCGGTACGAGCGCCAGGCATTTCGCCGACGTCGGCGCGCTCAACGCATATATGCAAAGCGCGGCCGGGCCACTCGCGTCGATATTGGTGAAGGGTTCACGTTTCATGCGGATGGAGCGCGTTATCGGCGCGCTCGAAAATTCTTATGGCGCAATTGAACAACAAAAGGAATAGCTGAATGCTTTTGACCCTGGCGCAATGGCTGCACAGCGATGCAAGCTTCTTGCGTGTCTTCAATTACCTGACCTTTCGCGCGTTGATGGCCAACCTGACCGCGCTGGTGATCGGTCTGTCCTGCGGCCCGTGGGTCATCCGCAAACTGACGGCGATGAAGGTCGGCCAGGCCGTGCGCACCGACGGGCCGCAAACCCATTTGGTCAAATCCGGCACGCCGACCATGGGGGGCGTGCTCATCCTGATCGCAATCACCGTCTCGACGCTGTTGTGGGCCAACCTGAGCAACCGGTTCATCTGGATCGTGCTGCTGGTCACCATCGGCTTCGGCATCATCGGCTGGGTCGACGACTATCGCAAGGTCGTCTACAAGGACCCGCGCGGCATGTCTTCCCGCGAGAAATATTTCTGGCAATCGGTGATCGGCCTGTTTGCCGCGTTGTACCTTGCCTTCAGCGTCTCCGAAGCCAATAACCTCAAAGTGTTCGAGTTGTTCGTCAGTTGGGTGCGTAATGGCTTTCCGATGGGCCTGCCGTCCAAGGCCGATCTGTTGCTGCCGTTCCTGAAGTCGGTTCGCTACCCGTTGGGCGTGTTTGGTTTCATCGCCCTGACGTATTTCGTGATCGTCGGCTCCAGCAACGCTGTCAACCTCACCGACGGATTGGATGGACTGGTCATCATGCCGGTCGTGCTGGTGGGCGGCGCGTTGGGCATTTTTGCCTACGTCATGGGCAACGCGGTGTACTCGAAATATCTGCTGTTTCCACATATCCCGGGGGCGGGCGAGCTGCTGGTGTTCTGTTCAGCCATGGGTGGCGCCGGCCTGGCCTTTCTTTGGTACAACACGCACCCGGCTCAGGTCTTTATGGGCGATGTCGGCGCACTGGCCTTGGGCGGCGCACTGGGCACGGTGGCGGTCATCGTCCGGCAGGAAGTCGTGCTGTTCGTCATGGGCGGCGTGTTCGTGGTCGAAACCATGTCGGTCATGCTCCAGGTGGCCTGGTTCAAGTTCACCAAACGACGCTATGGCGAGGGGCGCCGCATCTTCAAGATGGCGCCGCTGCATCACCATTTCGAATTGTCCGGCTGGAAAGAAACCCAGGTCGTGGTGCGTTTTTGGATCATCACCCTGATGTTGGTGCTGGTGGGGCTGTCCACCCTGAAGTTGCGGTGAATCAGAGTTAATTGAGGAAGCGACGTGTTCAACGAGATGTTCGGCGATCAACCACAACCGCGTGTCCTGGTGCTGGGCCTGGGTGAGTCAGGCTTGGCGATGGCACGCTGGTGCGCGCGCTATGGTTGCCGCGTGCGGGTTGCCGACACGCGCGACGCTGGCGCGCTCGGCAATTTGCCGATTCTCGAGACGGAAGTGCCGCGAAGTGAGTTCGTCGGCGGCGCATTCGCCACCGCACTGCTCGACGATGTCCAGTTGATAGGAATCAGCCCGGGGTTGTCGCCCCGCGATCCGGCCGTGGCGGAATTGCTGGTCGCGGCAAAAGAGCGCCAAATTCCCGTTTGGGGCGAGATCGAATTCTTTGCCCAGGCGCTGCGCCACCTCGGCGCCGTCAGCGGCTATGCGCCAAAGTTGCTTGCCGTGACCGGCACCAACGGCAAAACCACCACCACCAGCCTGACCGGCAAGCTCTGCGCACGTGCCGGCAAGCGGGTCGCCGTGGCGGGCAATATCAGTCCCTCGGTGCTCGACAAGCTCAGCGAGTGCATCGCCGAGGCGACGCTGCCGGAGATCTGGGTCATCGAATTGTCGAGTTTCCAGCTCGAAACCGTGCACACGCTCGCCCCGGACGCTGCGACAGTCCTCAACATCACGCAGGATCATCTCGACTGGCATGGCGACATGGCAGCCTATGCCGCAGCCAAGGCACGAATTTTTGGCGCGCAGACCGTGCGCGTGCTCAATCGTGACGACACGCTGGTGGCCGCGATGGCCGTGCCCGACGCGACCGTCGTGACGTTCGGCGTCGGGTTGCCTGCGGTCGATGGCGACTTCGGCCTACAAATCGTCAACGGCATTTGCTGGCTGGTGCAGGCGGAGAACGCCGATGATGCACCCCCGGCGCGACGCCGCAAAGCCGAGCCGGCGCCGCCGGTCGAGCTGTCAATGAAGCGGTTGATGCCGGCCGATGCGCTGCACATTCGGGGCACCCACAACGCCACCAACGCGCTGGCCGCGCTTGCCCTGGCCCGCGCCATCGGTTTGCCAATGGCGCAGTTGCTGCACGGCCTGCGCGAGTACCAAGGCGAGCCCCATCGGGTAGAGCTGATCGCCACGCTCAACGACGTCGCTTATTTCGACGATAGCAAGGGCACCAACGTCGGGGCCACGGTTGCGGCCATCCGTGGCCTGGATCAGCGAGTCGTTCTGATTGCCGGCGGCGATGGCAAGGGGCAGGATTTCTCCCCGTTGGCCGCACCGGTGGCGCAAAGCGCGCGAGCCGTATTCCTGATCGGCCGTGACGCACCGGCGATCCGCGCGGCACTGGCCGATGCCGGCGTGCCCCTGCATGATTGCGCCACGCTCGAGGACGCAGTGCAAGCCGCCGCCAAAGTGGCGCAACCGGGCGACGCGGTGCTGTTGTCGCCGGCCTGCGCCAGTCTCGACATGTTCCGTAATTACGCACATCGGGCCGAGGTGTTTCACGACGCGGTGAGCGCGCTCGCTGCCCAGGCGGGGGTGATGCTATGAGCTGGTTCAAGGCGTTATCGAGCAAGAAACGGCAGGCCGGGTATGCCAGCGCCACGATCGGCAAAGCTCGCACCGGCACCGCCAGTGCGCTGGGCGGCATCAAGCTGACCCGCTCCAGGATGATGGAATACGATCAGCCGCTGCTGTGCGTTGTGATCGCGCTGTTGTCGCTTGGGCTCGTGATGGTCTACTCGGCGTCGATCGGCCTGTCCGATTCGCCGCAGGTCAGCTATTACAACACCTCTCATTTTCTGGTGCGCCACATCATTGCGTTGGTGGTGGCTTCGATCGCCTCCATCATTACGTTCAAGATACCCATCAAGGTACTGGACAAGCTGGCGCCAAAGATCCTGCTGCTGGCACTGTTCCTGTTGGTGATCGTGCTGATACCGCATATCGGCAAAGGGGTGAACGGCTCACGGCGCTGGATTCCGATCGGTGTGCTCAACCTGCAACCGTCTGAATTCATGAAGCTTGCCGTGACGCTCTATGCGGCCAATTACACCGTGCGCAAGCAGGACTTCATGCAGAGCTTTCGCAAAGGCTTTTTGCCGATGGGTGTTGCCGTGGCGTTCGTCGGCATGCTGCTGTTGCTCGAGCCTGACATGGGCGCGTTCATGGTGATTGCGGCAATTGCGATGGGCGTATTGTTTCTCGGCGGCGTCAACGGAAAGTTGTTTGCAGGCTTGACGCTAACGGCGGTAGCCACGTTTAGTGTGCTCGTCTGGGCCTCCCCCTGGCGGCGGGCGCGGATTTTTGCCTATCTCGATCCCTGGAGCGCGGATCACGCGCTGGGCAAGGCCTATCAATTGACCCATTCGCTGATTGCCTTCGGCCGTGGCGAATGGTTCGGTGTCGGACTCGGCGCCAGCGTCGAGAAATTGCACTATCTGCCGGAGGCGCATACCGACTTCATTCTCGCGGTAATCGGCGAAGAACTCGGTTTCGTCGGTGTTCTCACCGTGATCATCCTGTTCTACTGGCTGGTGCGCCGCACTTTCGACATCGGCCGCCAGGCGCTCGCGCTGGAGAGAACCTTCGCCGGCCTGCTGGCCAAAGGCATCGGCGTATGGTTCGCCGCGCAAACGTTCATCAACATGGGAGTGAATCTGGGTCTGCTGCCGACCAAGGGCCTGACGTTACCGTTCGTCAGCTATGGCGGCTCCGGGATTCTGCTCAACTGCATCGCCTTCGCCATGCTGATGCGTGTCGATTACGAAAATCGTGTGCTGATGCGCGGAGGGAAGGTATGACCGTAGCGCATCAGCACACGATTTCGGCGCAGGCTAACCTGGCGCGCGCAGCGTGGCAGGTTAAGCGCAGCGGCCGTAGCCAAAATCCCCAATTGATGCGCGGGGAAGATATGACCGCAGCGCATCAGCACACGATTTCGGCGCAGGCTAACCTGGCGCGCGCAGCGTGGCAGGTTAAGCGCAGCGGCCGTAGCCGAAATCCGCAATTGATGCGCGGGGAAGATATGACCGCAGCGCATCAGCACACGATTTCGGCGCAGGCTAACCTGACGCGCGCAGCGTGGCAGGTTAAGCGCAGCGGCCGTAGCCAAAATCCGCAATTGATGCGCGGGGAAGATATGACCGCAGCGCATCAGCACACGATTTCGGCGCAAGCTAACCTGACGCGCGCAGCGTGGCAGGTTAAGCGCAGCGGCCGTAGCCAAAATCCGCAATTGATGCGCGGGGAAGGTATGACCGTAGCGCATCGGCACTCGGTGTCGTTGGGAGGGCAGCCATGAGCGTGCACCGCACCGCTGTCCCGTCGACCTTGCCTGTCGGACCCGAGCGCACGCTGCTGATACTGGCTGGCGGCACGGGCGGGCATGTCTTCCCGGGGCTGGCGGTGGCGAATTTCCTGCGTGTGCAAGGCTGGAAGATCGTATGGCTGGGCAATCCGGCCGGCATGGAAGCCACTCTGGTGCCGAAATACGACATCCCGATGGAATTTGTGCGATTTGGCGGCGTGCGCGGCAAAGGTCTGCTGACGAAACTCTGGTTGCCGTTCAATTTGTTGCGGGCGTTCTGGCAAAGCCTGCGCGCGATCCGGCGGGTGCGGCCGAGCGTGGTGCTCGGCATGGGCGGGTATATCGCTTTTCCGGCGGGAATGATGGCGTCGCTGCTTGGCTATCCGTTGGTGCTTCACGAACAGAACTCGGTGGCCGGCATGGTCAATCGGATTCTGGCGAAGATCGCCGATTCGGTGCTTGTTGCCTTTCCAAACGCTTTGCCTCGTGCCGAGTGGGTGGGCAACCCGATTCGGGCCGATTTCGCCCGACTGCCGCCTCCGGAAGAACGCTATGGTGCACGCAGCGGGCCTCTGCGCCTGCTGGTGGTGGGCGGCAGTCTCGGCGCCGCGGCGCTCAACGAGATTGTCCCCAAGGCGCTGGCGATGCTGCCGCGCGACGCGCGCCCGCACGTGACGCATCAGGCGGGCGTCAAGCACATCGCCACATTGCAGGCGAACTACGCTGCCGCGGCAGTGTCGGTCGACGCGGTGCCGTTTATCGACGACATGGTGCAAGCCTATGCGGACGCAGATCTGGTGATCTGCCGGGCCGGCGCGATGACGGTGGCCGAAGTGGCCGCCACCGGCGTCGCCGCGCTGTTTGTGCCATTTCCGCAAGCCGTCGACGATCACCAAACGACCAATGGGGAATTTCTGGCCGGGCAGGGTGCTGCAGTGCTGATACAGCAGCGCGATTTGACGGCCCGGAAGTTGGCGGACTGGCTGGCCGGGCAAACGCGCGAGGGGTTGATGGCGATGGCGCAAAAGGCTCGCTCGCTGGCCAAACCCGACGCGGCCGAACAGGTCGCGCGCGTCTGCGTCGCGGTGGCGAGGGACTGACATGAAACATATCGTCAAAAATATTCACTTTGTCGGCATCGGCGGCGCGGGCATGAGCGGCATCGCCGAGGTGCTGCTCAATCTCGGCTATCGCGTAAGCGGCTCCGATCTCGGCAACAACGCGACGACGCAGCGGTTGGTGGCACTCGGCGCGCGAGTGATGCAAGGGCATGCGGCCGAAAACGTTCAAGGCGCGGATGCGATCGTGGTGTCTACCGCGATTGCCGCCGACAACCCGGAAGTTCTGGCGGGTCGCGCCAAGCGAATTCCGATCGTGCCGCGCGCGGTCATGCTCGCGGAACTGATGCGCCTGAAACAGGGGGTCGCCATTGCGGGCACCCACGGCAAGACGACCACCACGAGCCTGGTCGCCAGCGTGCTGGCGCAGGGCGGACTCGATCCCACGTTTGTCATCGGCGGGCGCCTGAACAGTGCCGGTGCCAACGCCAAGCTCGGTACCGGTGACTTTATCGTGGTCGAGGCGGATGAGTCGGATGCCTCGTTCCTCAATCTGTTTCCCGTGATCGAAGTCATCACCAACATCGATGCCGATCACATGGACACCTATGGCCACGACTTCGCCCGGCTCAAACAGTCGTTCATCGCCTTTACGCAACGTCTGCCGTTCTATGGCATCGCGGTGCTCTGCATCGACGACGCCAACGTGCGCGAAATTCTGCCGTTCGTCTCCAAGCCGATCATCCGATACGGCTTCGCCGAGGACGCTCAAGTGCGGGCTGTCGACGTGCGAGCGGTAGGCGGGCGCATGGAGTTCACTGTCCTGCGTCACTTCAATCTGAACGGCAACGGACAGTACCCGCCGCTCGACATCGTGCTGAACCTGCCGGGTCGCCATAACGTGCAGAACGCGCTGGCCGCGATTGCGATCGCGACGGAACTGGAGGTGCCGGACGAGGCGATTCGCACGGCGCTGGCCGAATTCAACGGCGTCGGGCGGCGCTTCCAGCGCTATGGCGAACTTGAGTTGCCCAAGAGCAGCGGCGGCGGGTACGCGACGCTGGTCGACGATTACGGGCATCACCCGGTCGAAATGGAGGCAACCCTGGCGGCCGCGCGCGGCGCATTTCCCGACCGGCGCCTGCTGCTGGCATTTCAGCCGCATCGCTATACGCGCACACGTGATTGCTTCGAGGATTTCGTGCGCGTGCTGTCGAGCGTCGACGCCCTGATTCTGGCAGAGGTGTACGCCGCGGGGGAGACGCCGATCGTGGCCGCCGACGGCCGGGCGCTGGCTCGCGCGATACGGGTCGCCGGCAAGGTCGAACCGGTGTTTGTCGAGGATGTTGCGGCATTGCCCGACGCCATACTTTCCACGGCGCGCAATGGCGACGTGGTGATTACGATGGGTGCCGGCTCGATCGGCCTGGTGCCCGCCAAATTGATTGAGCAGCAGGGAGTTTGAAGTGAGCGCATTCGATCCAAAGCGATTCGGCAAAGTGGGCGTCCTGATGGGCGGGCGCTCGGCCGAGCGTGAGATCTCGTTGATATCCGGAAAAGGGGTGTTGGACGCGTTGCGCTCGCGCGGCGTGGACGCTCACGAATTCGATACCGGCACGCGCAGTCTGGCCGAATTGGCAGCCCAGAAATTCGATCGGGTATTCATCGCGCTGCATGGCCGCTTCGGTGAAGACGGCACGATGCAAGGCGCGTTGGAACATCTGGGAGTGCCCTACACGGGCAGCGGCGTGCTGGCGTCGGCGTTGGCGATGGACAAGGAAATGACCAAGCGGATCTGGCTGCACGAAGGCCTGTCGACGCCTCGCTTCGTCATGCTCAAGGCCGACAGCGACTGGCAGGCGGTCGGGCGTGATCTGGGTTTCCCGCTGATCGTCAAACCGTCGCGCGAAGGCTCGACCATTGGCCTGACCAAGGTCACGGACGTTTCGCAATTGCCGGCGGCATATGAGAAGGCGGCGCGCCTGGACGGCGATGTACTGGCCGAGGAGTTCATCGACGGCGACGAATTGACCGTGCCGGTGCTTGGCATCGGCACGCGCGGGGCGGGCGCAGCGCGTGCCCTGCCGGTGATTCGCATCGTCGCGCCCGATGCCAATTACGACTACCAGAACAAGTACTTTACCGACGAGACCCGCTACGAGTGCCCACCCGCGTTGCCAGTCTCGCTCCAGGAGGAAGTGCAGCGGCTGGTGCTGCGCGCCTACCTTGTGCTGGGGTGCCGTGGATGGGGGCGTGCCGATGTGATGCTGCGCAAGCGCGACAACAAACCCTATTTACTGGAGATCAACACATCACCCGGCATGACCGGGCATTCGCTGGTGCCGATGTCGGCACGAGCAACCGGCCTGAGCTATGAGGATCTCGTGCTGGAAATATTGAGTACCGCAACCCTGGATCTGCATCCCACCGACCAGTGGAAACCGGAATAAAGAAAGGAACCCGAAGTCGCTATGTGGCACAACGTCCGCTTGCTCAACATGCTCGCCAATACGCTGATTGCGTTGAGCATGCTGGCTGCGCTCGCGGTAGGCGCGCGCTGGCTGATGCAAAGGCCGATGTTTGCGCTGCGCGCGGTAGTGATCGATGGCAATGCCGATCACATCAACGCGGCAACTGTTCGGGCCGATGCGGTGTCGCAACTGCGCGGCAACTTTTTTACGATCGATTTGGATGCCGCGCAGCGGGCGTTCGAAACGGTGCCATGGGTGCGTCACGCAAGCGTGCGGCGCGTCTGGCCCAACCAGCTTGCGGTGAGCTTCCAGGAATACCAGCCGCTGGCGACGTGGGGCGATGGCCAACTGGTGAGTGTGGACGGCGAACTGTTCGCGGCCAATCTGGCCGAAGCGGAGGAGCACGGCAAGCTGCCAGAGTTCTCCGGGCCGCCGGGCAGCGAAAAGGAAGTGACGTCGCGTTATTACGATTTCGTCAAATGGTTCGCGCCGCTCCACATGAAGCCCGAGTCAGTGACCTTGTCGGCGCGGTACGCGTGGTCGCTGCGGTTGTCGGGCGGCATGCAGGTGCGCCTGGGGCGGGAGCGTGGCGACAACACGCTGGCGCTGCGTTGCCAGCGGCTGGTCGAAGCGTATCCGCAGGTGGCCGCACGTTGGGGAAATCAGATCGAGTACGTCGATTTGCGTTACCCCAACGGGTTCGCGATTCGCGCCGCCGGAATGCAGTTTTTGAATGACAAATCAGCGCAGCAGCAGAGTAATTGAGACTTCGGGACGTACACACGCTATGAGCAAAGATTACAAGGATTTGTTGGTGGCCCTGGACATTGGCACGACGAAGATCGTGGCGGTGGTCGCCGAACTTCAGGCTGAAGGGCACTACGAGGTCATCGGTCTTGGACAGAGCGAATCCAAGGGGTTGAAAAAAGGCGTGGTCGTCAATATCGAGGCGACCGTGCAATCGATCCAGCGGGCGCTCGAAGAAGCCGAATTGATGGCCGACTGCAAGATTACCAATGTGTTTACCGGAATCGCCGGCAGCCACATCCGCAGCTTCAATTCGAGCGGCATGGTGGCGATCAAGGACAAGGAGGTCACGCAGCCCGACGTGGCTCGCGTCATCGAGACCGCCAAGGCCATCAATATCCCGACCGACCAGCAAGTGCTGCACATCCTGACCCAGGAATTCATCATCGACGGCCAGGAGGACGTGCGTGAGCCGATCGGCATGAGCGGCATTCGTCTCGAAGTCAAAGTGCATATCGTGACCGGCGCTGTGTCGGCCGCACAGAACATCGTCAAGTGCGTGCGCCGTTGCGGTCTGGAAGTCAACGACCTGGTGCTGCAGCCGCTGGCATCGAGCATGGCGGTGCTGACCGAGGACGAAAAGGAACTCGGCGTCGTGCTGATCGACATCGGCGGCGGCACCACCGATATCGCCATTTTTGGCGAAGGCGCGATTCGGCATACCGCGGTGATACCGATCGCCGGCGACCAGATCACCAGCGATATCGCGATGGCCGTGCGCACACCGACGCCCGACGCCGAAGACATCAAGATCCAGCACGGCATCGCCAAGCAGGCGTTGGCCGATCCGGACGAAATGATCGAAGTGCCGGGATTGGGCGAGCGTGGGCCGCGCACACTGTCGCGGCAAGCCCTGGCGGCGGTGATCGAGCCGCGCGTCGAGGAGCTCTTTTCGCTCGTTCAACAGGTCGTGCGCGAATCCGGCTATGAAGAGTTGCTGTCCTCCGGCGTGGTGCTCACCGGCGGCGCGGCGATGATGCCCGGCATGGTCGAGCTGGGAGAAGACATTTTCCTGAAGCCGGTGCGCGTCGGCGTGCCGGAGTATTCCGGCGGTCTGGCCGACGTCGTGCGCAGCCCGCGCTATGCGACTGCCATGGGGCTGCTGCTGGAGGCACGCTCGCAGCGCATGCGCGGACGCAAGGTGTCAGTGCAGTCCGGCAATGCGAAGCAGGTCTGGCAGCGGATGCGGGACTGGTTTTTCAGCAATTTTTGAGTGTTTTTTGTGGAGCGTAGAGAGAGCAACGAGGTTTGCGGCGTAATGCCCGACGCCATAGAGCTTCGATGAGGTATCTACATTTTTTTACTGGAGGCAGTATGGACTTCGAGATGTTGGAAACTGAAACCAACGGCACCGTGATCAAGGTGGTGGGTGTTGGTGGCGCTGGCGGCAATGCCGTTCAGCATATGATCAACCGCGGCGTGCAAGGCGTGGAGTTCATCGCGATGAACACTGACGCGCAGGCGCTGGGCCGCTCCAAGGCGGAGATCTGCATTCAGCTGGGTAAAACCGGCCTGGGTGCGGGCGCCAAACCCGAAATGGGCCGCGCTGCAGCCGAAGAGGCGCGCGAGCGCGTGGCCGACGCGCTGCGTGGCGCGCACATGGTGTTCATCACCGCAGGCATGGGTGGCGGCACCGGCACCGGCGCCGCGCCGGTCGTGGCTCAGGTCGCCAAGGAGATGGGTATCCTGACCGTCGGGGTGGTTTCCAAGCCGTTCGAATTCGAGGGCGGCAAGCGGATGCGTGTGGCCGAGACCGGTGCGCAGGACCTGGAGAACAGTGTCGACTCCCTGATCGTGGTTTTGAACGATCGCCTGTTCGACGTGATGGGCGACGACGCGGAAATGGACAAGTGCTTCCAGTGCGCCGACGACGTGTTGCATAACGCGGTAGCCGGCATCGCTGAGATCATCAATGTCGACGGGTTGGTCAACGTCGACTTTGAAGATGTGAAGACGGTGATGGGCGAGCAAGGCAAGGCCATGATGGGGACCGCCACCGTTGCTGGTGTCGATCGTGCCCGCCTGGCGGCCGAGCAGGCCGTGGCCAGCCCGCTGCTCGAAGGCGTCGATCTGTCCGGTGCGCGCGGCGTGCTGGTCAATATCACCGCTTCGCGTTCGCTGCGTCTGTCCGAAACGCGTGAAGTCATGAACACCATCAAGAGCTATGCGGCCGAAGATGCCACCGTGATCTTCGGTACCGTGTACGACGACAAGATGGGTGACGCGCTGCGTGTGACCGTGGTGGCGACCGGGTTGGGCCGTGCGGCTTCGAAAAAGGCGGCCGCACCGATGACGCTGCTCAAAACCGGTACCGACAATATGCCGGTTGCGGCGCACCATGGCACTACCTACGGCGGCAGCACGACCGATTACGGCGCGCTGGATACCCCGGCGGTGTGGCGTAGTTCGCGCGAAACGGCGTCGGCACATGTGGCGGCGTTGCAGGACAAAGGGGTCGATACTTACGACATCCCGGCGTTTCTGCGCAAGCAGGCGGACTGATCCAGCTGCGCGTTGGAGGGCGCTCGCGCGCCATCTGACGGAATGAAGTCGAGTCGGCACCCAGAATGTGCCGTGGCTGAACTGTCTTCGGCAACGCTTGCCAGCAATGAAGCGGTAGCGCTGAAGAGCGGAGCAGTCGGATTTGCCTATCGCCGTGTCGGTGACCTTGGTTTGCCGTAAGACCAGGCAAGCTGTCTCACCGGGGAGTCGTCCGCAATGCGCCGGGTACGCAGTGCGGTTTGGCGGTGCTGGGCAGGGCTCGTATTCGTGACGTCATGGGCCGGCGTCAGCCTTGTAATGTTGTGTCCGGATGCCCGCAGTGCCGGGGCGTGGTGCATAGCATGATGACCAGCAGCAGCGACATGCCTCCGTCGTTGCTGCTGGTGCACCGTCCCCAGGATTTGCCTCGGGACGGCGTCAACTTATCGTTACATACGTTGCTTTTGGTAAACCACAACTTGACAAGGATTCTGATATAATCCTATCTATCATACTCAAATAATAATAGTTTTAATTAATCGAATGTTGAAGCAGCGCACCATTAAATCTATCGCCAAGACGGTCGGCATCGGTTTGCACTCTGGACGCAAAGTGCAGTTGACCTTGCGTCCGGCAGCGCCGGACACCGGCATCGTGTTTTGCCGCACCGATTTGCCCGAGCCCGTGGAGATCCCGGCAATGGCATCCGCGGTGGGCGACACGCGCCTGGCGTCGGTGTTGCAGAAGGATGGCGCGCGCGTCTCGACGGTGGAGCATCTGATGTCGGCCTGCGCCGGTCTTGGCATCGATAATCTCTACGTCGATGTCACGGCGGAAGAAATTCCGATCATGGATGGCAGTGCCGCTACATTCGTATTTTTGATTCAGTCCGCTGGTATCGAAGAGCAGAATGCGCTCAAGAAATTCCTTCGCGTGACCAAGCCGGTCGAAGTGCGAGACGGGGACAAATTTGCCCGGTTCGACCCGTATGCCGGCTTCAAACTCAAATTCACCATCGATTTCCGCCACCCCGCCGTCGACCGCACGGGGCAGGAGCTGGAAATTGATTTTGCGAACACTTCCTACGTCAAGGAAATCGCGCGCGCACGCACCTTCGGCTTTGCCCATGAGGTGGAGATGCTGCGCGAGTTGGGTCTGGCGCGCGGTGGCAGCATGGACAACGCCATCGTGCTGGACGAATACCGCATCCTGAACAACGATGGACTGCGCTACGACGACGAATTCGTCAAACATAAGATGCTCGACGCGATTGGCGACCTTTACGTGGTTGGGCATCCGTTGCTGGCCTCTTATACGGCATACAAGTCAGGGCACGCGCTCAACAATGCGTTGCTCCGCGAGTTGCTCGCACGGCAGGCCTACGAGACGGTAACGTTCGAGCTCAAGGATGCGCCGCGCGGCTTTCTGTTCGAGCCTCAATCGGCCTTCGCCTGAACTCGCTGTCTGTCCGGTGCCGCTACTTGCGGTGGCCCGTGGGCGAGTGGTGGGTAACGAGTTTGTCCAGCGCATCGCGTAGTGGCGAGGCTGGTAGCGTATCTCGCAACGCCCGCAAACTGCTCAACCCCTGCCGGCTCAAATGCGCCTCCTTGACGGGCTTGGCCGGCTCCTCGATTTTCTTCAGGCTGACTCGAATGCGCACTGCCTCGAGTTGCCAGCCCTTCTGACGCAGCCGATCCAAAAGGCTTGGCGCCTGTTGCCGCAGGCGGGCCGCCAGCGCGTTATGAGCGACGAGCAAAACCACGGTCCCTTCCCGCGGCGGAACGACGGTCACATTGGCCGCCAGCGCTGGCGGCAGGAGCCGCCGCAAATCCCGTTCGAGTTGCGCCAGTTGCCGTGCCGTCGCCATCAATGAGCCCGCCGCTTCTGTTTGGGAGAGCAGGTCGGACAGTGGGCGAGCCCGGGAGCGGGAAGATTTCATGAGGCGCGGTGGATAGCATTGACCTCGTATTGTAGCGGGGCGACGCTTCACCTGTTGACGCAATCACTCGGAATATTCTTACGTTTTGCGGGGATTTGTCACCCGGCCTTCGCTGTCTATACGGCGCGGGCGCCACAAGTGCGCATGCTAGAATCACTTTTTTCGATGTTGGCATCCTGCCGGGGCGTGATCAGTGCGCCCGGCGGTGCTGAACGCCGTTTCCTTTATCCTGCGATCCGATGACTTCCGGTCTACTCAAAAAAATATTCGGCAGCCGCAACCAGCGGTTGATCAAGCAATATCAGAAAACCGTCGCCGCCATTAATGCGCTCGAACCCGCGATGGCCAAGCTCAGCGACGAGCAATTGCGAGCCAAGACTGACGAATTCAAGGGACGCGTGAGTCAGGGCGAGTCACTCGATCAGTTGCTGCCCGAAGCGTTTGCGGTTTGTCGCGAGGCCGGCAAGCGTGTGCTCAAGATGCGCCATTTCGACGTCCAGTTGATCGGCGGCATGGTGTTGCATTACGGCAAGATCGCGGAAATGCGTACCGGCGAAGGGAAAACGCTGGTGGCGACTTTGCCGGCTTACCTCAATGCATTGTCGGGCAAGGGCGTTCACGTGGTTACCGTCAACGACTATCTGGCCCAGCGCGATGCGGAATGGATGGCGCGACTGTACAACTTCCTCGGCTTGTCGGTCGGCATCAATTTGTCGCAAATGCCGCACGCGCAAAAGCAGGAGGCCTACGCCGCAGACATCACTTACGGGACCAACAACGAATACGGTTTCGATTATCTGCGCGACAACATGGTCTACGAGATCTCGCAGCGAGTTCAGCGCAGCCTGAATTTCGCGATCGTCGACGAGGTCGACTCGATTCTGATCGATGAGGCGAGAACGCCGCTTATCATCTCGGGCCAGGCTGAAGACCATACCGATCTGTACGTGAAAATGGATGCGCTGCCGGCTTATCTGGAGCGCCAGATCGGGGAGGAAAAGGCTGACGGGACCGGTGTCGAAAAACCGGGCGACTACACGCTCGACGAAAAAGCCCGGCAAGTGTTCCTGACCGAAAGCGGTCACGAAAAGGCTGAGCGGATTCTCGCCGAATGGGGCTTGATCAACGAAGGCGACAGCCTTTACGCGGCACAAAACATCACGCTGATGCATCATGTCTATGCGGCGTTGCGCGCGCATACCCTGTTCCATCGCGACCAGCATTATGTGGTGCAAAACGACGAGATCGTCATCGTCGACGAATTCACCGGGCGTCTGATGGCCGGGCGGCGCTGGTCGGAAGGGCTGCACCAGGCGGTCGAGGCGAAGGAGCGCGTGACCATCCAGCACGAAAATCAGACGCTCGCGTCGGTGACCTTCCAGAATTATTTCCGGATGTACAGCAAGCTCGCCGGCATGACCGGCACGGCCGACACCGAGGCATATGAATTCAACGAAATTTACCGGCTGGAAACTGTAGTCATCCCGACCAACCGGCCGCCACAACGTATCGACCGGCAGGATCAGATCTACAAGACGTCGAAAGAGCGCTACGACGCCGTGATCAAGGATATCCGCGATTGCTACGAGCGCGGGCAGCCGGTGCTGGTGGGCACGACATCCATCGAAAGCTCCGAATATCTGTCGGATCTGCTGAACAAAGAAAAGCTGCCGCATCAGGTTCTCAATGCCAAGCAGCATGCGCGTGAGGCAGAAATCGTCGCGCAGGCAGGGCGTCCCAAAATGGTCACGATCGCCACCAACATGGCGGGTCGGGGTACCGATATCGTCCTGGGCGGCAGCGTCGAGCGACAGGCGGCATTGATCGAGGCAGACAGCGCGCTGCCGGAGGACGAAAAGCAGCGCCGCATCCAGCAACTGCAGGACGAATGGCAAGGGCTGCACGAGCAGGTCAAGGCTGCCGGGGGACTGCACATCATCGGCACCGAGCGGCACGAGTCGCGTCGTATCGACAATCAGTTGCGTGGCCGCTCGGGACGCCAGGGCGATCCGGGCTCCTCGCGCTTTTACCTGTCGCTGGAAGATCCGCTGTTGCGCATTTTCGCTGGCGACCGCGTGCGTGCCATCATGGAGCGCCTGAAGATGCCGGAGGGCGAAGCGATCGAGGCCGGCATGGTGACCCGCTCGATCGAGTCGGCGCAACGCAAGGTCGAAGCCCGCAATTTCGACATTCGCAAGCAATTGCTCGAGTACGATGACGTCGCCAACGATCAGCGCAAGGTGATTTACCAGCAGCGTAATGAGTTGCTGGCTGCGACCGACATTTCCGAAACCGTTCGGGCAATGCGGCAAAGTGTCTTTCATGACATTGCGCAGACGCACATTCCGGTGGGCAGTGTCGAGGAGCAATGGGACCTGCCAGGGCTGGAGGCCGTGCTGCGGGACGAATGGCAGGTCGAGCTGCCGATTGCCCAGCGCGTCGAGCAGGCGGACAGTGTCGATGAAGAAGCGTTGCGCCAGGAGGTCGTGCAAGCGGCCGAAGCCGCCTATCAAGCCAAGGTGGAGCAGGTTGGGCGGGAGGCCTTCTCAGGCTTTGAACGCTCGGTGATGCTGCAGAACCTCGATTCGTATTGGCGAGAGCATTTGGCGGCGCTCGATCACTTGCGCCAGGGTATTCATTTGCGCGGCTACGCGCAAAAGGATCCCAAGCAGGAATACAAGCGCGAAGCGTTCGAACTGTTCTCGCAATTGCTTGAAGGCATCAAGCTCGAAGTCACGCGCATCATCATGAATGTGCGCATCCAGTCGGCTGAAGAGCTCGAAGAGGCATCCGAGCAGTTCGAGGAGAGTGTCAGCCATCTGGAAAATGTCGAATTCAAGCACGCCGAAGCAGCCGAACTCGAAGGGGCTGACGACGCGGGCGGTGAAGGATCCGAGCGGCCTCAAGCGGCCGTGCAGCCGATTCGGCATATGGGGCCGAAAGTCGGACGCAACGATCCTTGTCCGTGCGGCAGCGGCAAGAAATATAAGCATTGCCACGGTAAGTTGGGTTAAGCAGGGTTGGGCGCGCGAGATGGCGCGCCTTGTCATTTCCACCGAATTTTCTGCGAGCTATCGAAATCACCATGGCCGTCAATTTTCCTACCATCGATCCGGCGCACCTGAGCCCCGTTCCGGGGGTTGAGTTAGGCTGGGCGGAAGCCAACATACGCAAACCCGGGCGTAAGGATCTGCTGGTCATGCGCCTGGCGCCCGGCAGCCGCGTCGGGGGCGTGTTTACCACCAATCGCTTTTGTGCCGCGCCGGTCACGGTGAGCAAGGCGCATCTCGCGCAGGCAGCGGCGGGGCAGGGCGTCCGTGCGCTGGTTGTCAACACTGGCAATGCCAACGCCGGTACGGGAGCCGAGGGACTGGCCAACGCCCGACGGACGTGCGATGCGCTGTCGCAACTGCTGGGTGTCGCGCCCGAGCAAGTGCTGCCGTTTTCCACTGGCGTGATTCTCGAGCCTCTGCCGATCGACCGGTTGGTTGCAGGCTTGCCCCATGCGATCGCGAATCTCGGAGCCGGGCATTGGTATGAGGCCGCACAAGCCATCATGACCACCGATACGCAGCCCAAGGCTGCGTCGCGCACGGTGACGATCGGAGGACACGCGATTACCCTGACCGGTATCAGCAAGGGCGCGGGCATGATTCGCCCGAATATGGCGACCATGCTGGGCTTTATGGCTCTCAATGCCAAGGTTGCGCAAGCTGCGCTTGACGCGCTGGTCAAGTATGCCGCCGACCGCTCCTTCAATTCGATTACGATCGATGGCGATACCTCGACCAACGACGCCTTCATGGTTGTCGCCACCGGGCAGACCGAATTGCCCGAAATCACCGACGCGACGTCGACCGAATATCTTGCGCTGCGCGATGCGGTGACGGCCCTGTCGCAGGAACTCGCGCAGTTGATCGTGCGCGACGGCGAAGGCGCGACCAAATTCATGACCGTCGCTGTCGAGCAGGGGCGCGACGTCGAGGAGTGCCGCAAGATTGCCTATGCCATCGGTCATTCGCCGCTGGTGAAAACAGCGTTCTATGCTTCGGATCCCAATCTTGGGCGGATTCTCGCGGCGATCGGATACGCGGGGGTCGGCGATCTCGATGTCAGCAAAATCGATCTTTACCTGGATGATGTCTGGGTGGCGCGCCAGGGCGGACGACACCCCGACTACCGCGAAGAAGACGGACAACGGGTGATGAAGCAAAGCGAGATCAAGGTGCGCGTGGTGCTCGGCCGCGGCTCGGCCGAGGCGACGATCTGGACTTGCGACCTTTCGCACGATTACGTGAGCATCAACGCGGACTATCGATCCTGAGCTTGGCGGCGTCCGACGGATGCCGCATGGGGCACCACACATGGATAATCTCGAGCGGTTTTTGGAACGCGCCGATGCGTTGATGGCGCGCCTCGAAGCAATGCTGCCGCCGGCCGTGCCGGAGGTCGACTGGTCACGCGCCGTTGCGTTTCGCTGGCGCAAGAAGCAGGGGCGCGGCTATTTGCAGCCGGTGATGAACGTCTCGCAGATCGCACTGACCGACCTGCAGAACATCGATCGACAGAAAGAATTGATCGAGCAGAACACGCATCAGTTCGTTCGCGGGCAGCCTGCCAATAATGTTTTGCTGACCGGCGCGCGCGGCACAGGCAAGTCCTCGCTCATCAAGGCTTGTTTGAATGCGCATGCGAGCGAGGGACTGCGCCTGATCGAAGTCGACAAGGACGATCTGGTCGATCTCGGTGATATCGTGGATCTGATCGCGGGGCGGCCGGAGCGCTTCATCGTATTTTGCGACGATCTGTCGTTCGAAGAGGGCGAGTCCGGCTACAAGGCGCTGAAGACAGCGCTGGACGGGTCGATCTCCGCGCAGTCGGACAATGTGCTGATCTACGCGACATCCAATCGCCGACATTTGCTTCCCGAATACATGCGTGATAACGAAAGCTATCGCCATACCGACGACGGGGAGATTCACCCGGGGGAAGTGATCGAGGAAAAGATTTCCCTGTCGGAGCGTTTCGGTCTGTGGGTCAGTTTCTATCCGTTCAAGCAAGACGATTATCTGGCGATCGTCGCTCATTGGCTGCAGCATTTCGGCTGCCTTGAGGCCGACATACCGGCCGCACGGCATGACGCATTGATTTGGGCGCTCGAGCGCGGGTCGCGCTCCGGTCGGGTCGCATGGCAGTTCGCGCGTGATTGGGCCGGCAAGCAGCGCGCACTGGTTTCGGCTGTTTCAGAATGATGAATGCATCCACGCCTTCTGCGGCGTCAGCGGCGGCGCGCCCGATTACCGAAGTCGCGGTCGGCGTGCTGATCAAGCCCAGCGGCGAAGTTTTGCTCGGCCAGCGTCCGGCCGGCAAGCCATATGCTGGTTATTGGGAGTTTCCGGGCGGCAAGCTCGAGGCCGGAGAGACCGTCGAGCAAGCGCTCGCGCGGGAGCTGCAGGAGGAATTGGGCGTGACCGTGCAAGTCAGTGAGCGCTGGCGGGTGTTGGAGCACGATTATCCGCACGCTTATGTTCGCCTGCATTTCTGCAAGGTCACGCAGTGGCACGGCGAGCCGCACGGCCGAGAAGGTCAGGCGCTGGTTTGGCAGGCGTTGCCGGTTGACCTCGCACCGCTGTTGCCGGCCGCGCTGCCGGCGCTGGGCTGGTTGCAGGACGAGCGCGCTGCGACAAGCTAGGCCGCAGCGCCCGGCACCGGCGCTTCAGTTCAATGGATTGCGGGATTCGTCTTCCGGTACATCCTCCGGCGCATCGGCCGGGATGCTGTACTTCTCAGTCGCCCAGGCGCCGAGATCGATTTGCTTGCAGCGTTCTGAACAAAACGGGCGAAAGCGGTTTTCGGCTCGCCACACCACCTTTTTCCCGCAAGTGGGACAAGCAACAGTCGTGACCATCGGTTAGCTCAACCGTTAAAACTCAAAGATTACACAAGGTCAGCAAAAATGGCACGTCGCTGTCGACCGGGCGCGGCTTGAGATCGCCATCCTGGCTCGTGAAGCGTACCCAAAGCATATATTTATTGGCGCTGGCTTCGGGAATCATGCCGAGTTCGGGGCTCACGCGAACCTGCATCAGATGATATACACGACCCGTCAGCATTTGCTGGTAACTACCCTGTTGGGCCATCACCTTGCTGGCTTGCCCGGATTCACGAGCCAAGCCAAGCACCAGCGTGAGCGCGTCGCGCAGCGGCAAGAGTGGCGCCATCCATTTTGCGATATCGGCGCGGCGCTGTTCGGGCACGTTGTGTCGCCAAGCGTAGTAGGAGGGCAAATCGAACCGACAGGTGCCGCCGGGGATGACTGAGCGGCTTCGGATGCTGGAGAGCCACTCGTTGTCATTCAGATGCTGACCGGGTTTGCCGGGAATCTGATTCAAGTTGCCAAGCGAGCGCTCGACTTCGCCCAGCAGGGTTTCGAGCGTGTTGGTCTCGATATCCGGATTGCCGCGATAAGCGATCAGCGTCTGACGCTGCCGTTCGAGCTCTTTCGCAAGCTCCGACTTGAGATCGGAGCGGCCAGCTATGTCGGCGATTTCGAACAGGGTCATCAGCGCGGCATGGTGTTCCAGCGGATGTTCCTGGTCGAGGAAAAATGCGAATCGCCCGAACAGCTCCTCCAGCCGCAGCAGCGTGCGCATGCGTTCGTTAAGCGGATATTCGTACAGAATCAAACGCGTTGGCCTTTGGGTTATCGCTGCACTTTTATGATGCCGTCATTCTAATGCCGGAATCCTTGCACGTGCAATCCGCATTCGTCGCGACGACGACGTATTATCGACCGCCGGCCTGCTCTCGATCCTGCTTGGCGTTTGCGAGGTTGATGTACTGCTCGTGCAGACGGCTCACCTCGCTCTCAAGGTTTGCCGCAGCGCCATCGTTGAGGATGACGTCATGCGCGGCGGCCAGCCGCGCCTCGCGTGTTGCCTGCTTGGCCATGATGGCCTCGACCTGGTCCCGAGTGAAGTTGTTGCGTCGCATGACCCGCTCGATCTGCACGGCCTCCGGGCAGTCGACAACCAACACGCGGTCGACGCGCTCGGCCCAGCGGCCGGACTCCACCAATAGCGGTACCACGAAGATCAGGTACGGACCGACCGCCTCGTTTGCCTCGCGCTCTGCCTCGGCGCGAATCAACGGATGAGTGATGGCTTCCAGGCGGGCTTTGGCTTCCGGATTGGAGAACACGAGCGTACGCATTCGAGCACGGTCGAGCGAGCCGTCGTTTGCGACGACCGTCGGCCCGAACGCGAGCTGTATCGTCGGCATTGCCACGCCGCCGGGCGCGGTGATGAGATGCGCAATTCGATCGGTATCGATGACTGCGACGCCACGCGCTGCAAACAGATCGGCGACGGTCGTTTTGCCGCTGCCGATGCCGCCCGTCAAGCCGATCGTGAGCATAAGTATTGAGCCCTCTAGATTGTCAGCCAGCGCCAGGCCAGGTTGCCTGTCAGCAGCGTGGTAATTCCCGCGGCGGCCAGAAACGGCCCGAACGGTATGGGTTCGTGCCTCGCCTGGCGTCCTGTCAGTACCGCGGCGATGCCAACCGCGGCGCCCGAGATCGAGGATATCAGCACGATCTGGGGCAGCACGGCCCAACCGAGCCAGGCGCCCAGTGCCGCGAGCAGCTTGAAATCACCGTACCCCATGCCTTCCTTGCCACGCAACAGGCGGAATGCCCAATAGACCATCCACAAACTCAGATAACCTCCGATCGCGCCGAGTACCGCATCTCGCAGCGGAACGAACAGTCCGGCCAGATTGCAGAGCAAGCCGGCCCATAGCAGCGGCAGCGTCAGGCAATCGGGCAGCAGTTGCGTGTCGATATCGATAAAGGCCAGGGTGATCAGTGTATAGGTCAGCCCAAGCGCGGCTACGCTCTGCCAGGTAGCCCCCAACTGCCACGCAACCAGCACGCTGAGGGCGGCGCTGAGCAATTCGACCACTGGATAACGCAAGGTAATCGCTTGCCGGCAGGCGCTGCAGCGGCCGCGCAGAACAATGAAGCTGACCAGCGGGATGTTTTCCCACGGCCGCAACCGATGACCGCAGGCGGGGCAGGACGAACCTGGGCGCCACAGGTTGTAGGGCGTTTCGGTGTGAACCGGCACGCGCCCGGGCGTGCCGCCGCCGAGTTCCTCGAATTCGGCCTGCCAGGCACGCTCGAGCATGCGCGGCAGGCGATGAATGATGACGTTCAGAAAACTGCCGATCAGCAGTCCGGCCAATCCGAACAGGCCATAACGCCAGGGCGGCGGCAGCGTCGACAACCGGTCGATCAGGACGGGTTCAACGATCTCGTGGAGCATCACACGACTTGGCCAAGTTTGAAGATGGGGAGGTACATGGCGATCACCATGCCGCCGATCAGCACGCCGAGCGTCACGATGATGATCGGCTCGATGAGGGTGGACATGGACGCAACGGCACGGTTGACTTCATCTTCCAGGATGTCCGCGACCTTGATCAGCATGCGGTCGAGTGTACCCGATTCCTCGCCGATTGCGGCCATTTGCAATACGAGCGGGGAAAAGCAGGTGCTATCGGTCATGGCGCGGGTCAGCGAGGTGCCACTCTGAATGGCCGTTTGAATTCGTCGGGTGGCATCGGCATAAATTATGTTGCCGCAGACACCGCTGGTCGCTCCGAGCGCGTCGACCAGCGGTACACCGGATGCAAACAACGTTGCAACGGTACGGCACCAGCGCGCCAATATCGCCCGTCGCACAATCGGGCCGAACAATGGGGCGCGAAGCCAGATGTGGTCGGCGATCCGGCGCAACGAAGCGTAGCGGCGCCAGCCGATCGACACTCCTGCAACGAGTCCAAGGACGCCGCCGCCGAGCCAGAGCGAGTTGTTGGCGAGCCCATGCGATGCTGCAATGAGGGTTTTGGTCAAGGCCGGCAGATCGGCCCCGAAGCTGGAGAACATATCTTCGAAGGCCGGGATGACCCACAGCAACATGGCGACCGTGATGCCGACAGCCAGCAGCAGCACGGCGGCGGGGTAGGTCGCGGCCGCGCGCAGTTTGCCGCGCAGCGCCAGGCTTTTCTCCTGGTAGATCGCCAATTGCTCGAGCATGTCGTCGAGAATGCCGCCATGCTCGCCAGCGGCCAGCATGTGGCAATACAGTGCGTCGAAATGTTTTGGGTGCCGCAAGAAGGCATCGGCCAGGCCGCAACCGCTTGCGATGTCGTCGTGAATTTGGCCGATCAGGCGGGTGAAGCCCGGATTGTCGTGGCCCCGACCGATGACGCGTAGCGCGGGCAACAGTGGAATGCCGGCTTTGAGCAGCGTTCCCAACTGGCGTGTGAAGAATGCGATTTCGCGGCGGCGCACGCGCGATTGCCGTGCCTCGCGCGCCGCTCGCGGCGGCTGCAGCGTAATCGCCTGAATGCCACGCTGGCGCAGCAATACCCGCGCTGCGGCCTCCCCGGCCGCTTCGATTCGACCTTGCGCGACTTGCCCGGCGGCGTCACGCCCGATCCAGGAAAATTGCTTGAGCGGATGAGTCTCAGGCATTGGTCGCCGCGATGACTTCCTCGAGGCTGGTCTCGCCGCGCATTACCTTTTTCAGGCCTGCCTGGCGTAATGTCTCGACGCCTTCCCGGCAGGCTTGGGCCGCGATTTGCCGAGTGCCGGCTTCGCTGAGCATCGATTGTCGAATCGCCTCCGAGGCGGGCATCACCTGATAGATGCCTGTGCGGCCGCGGTACCCGGAACCCAGGCAGATGTCACAGCCGACCGGGCGATAGCCATACCCATACCCGGATGGGCTGCCTTCGGCAATTGATGACAAACCTGCCGCTCTTAATGCATCCATGCCAAGTTCGGCCGGCGCACGACAGTGTTCGCAAAGCTTGCGCACCAGGCGCTGCGCCGTGACCAGTAACAGCGCCGAGGCCAGGTTGAAAGGGGCGACGCCCATGTTGAGCAGCCGCGTGACGGCGCCCGGCGCATCATTGGTATGCAGGGTCGATAACACCAGATGGCCGGTCTGCGCGGCTTTGACGGCAATATCGGCGGTCTCCGCGTCGCGGATCTCGCCGACCATCAGCACATCCGGGTCCTGGCGAAGAAACGCGCGCAGCGCCGTGGCGAACGTCAGGCCGGCCTTCTCGTTGATATTCACCTGGTTGATGCCGGGCAGGTGGATTTCGGCGGGGTCTTCTACCGTGGCGATGTTTCGGTCCGGCGAGTTTAATTGCCGCAGGCAGGCATACAGCGAGACGGTTTTTCCGCTGCCGGTCGGCCCGGTCACCAGAATCATGCCGTAGGGGCGTTGTATTGCGGCATTCAGGACGTTCAATTGCGAGGGCTCGTAGCCGAGGGCGTCGATTTCCAGTTGCGCGGCGCTGGTGTCGAGCAGGCGCACGACGATTTTCTCGCCAAACAGAGTTGGCAATGTACTGACCCGGCAGTCTATCGAGCGCCCGGCAGCGGTGAGCGTCATGCGGCCGTCCTGAGGGAGCCGCCGTTCCGCGATATCCAGCCGGGAGAGTACTTTGAGCCGAGTCGACAGGGCATCGCGCAGCGCATGCGGGGGCGTGGCGATCTCGTGGAGCACGCCGTCGATCCGCGCGCGGACGCGGTAGGCATGCTCGTATGGCTCGAAGTGGATGTCCGACGCGCCTTGTGTGGCGCAGCGTTGCAACAAATCGTTGAGCTGGCGCACGGCTGGCGTTTGGGCTCCGTCGTCGGGTGCCGGTCGCGACAGGATTCGCGGGTCACTCATGGCGAGAGCCAACCGGGTCGGTCGTGAGGACAAGCGTTGGGGGCGGCAGCGTCTGGGTGAGGGCGTATGGGGAACGGAATGGCATGGCAATCTGACGGGGAACGCCTGTATATCGACGCGCTCCAGTCTGGCGTTGGCGACCCGGCATGTAAATCGGGCCGACTCCGATTTATGCCGGATGTCCCGCGGCGCCCGGTGTGCCCTGCTTCGGTTTGAAGAGTCGAACCGTCTTGATCGCCTGGTTGGCGATTTGCACGATTTCCATCCGGCATCCGTCGATTTCCAGGCAGATACTGGCTTCGGGGATTTCTCGCAGCACTTCCAGAATCAGCCCGTTGAGCGTCTTGGGTCCGGTGAGCGGGAAATGCAGGCCGAGACGTCGGTTCAAGTCGCGCAGCGAACTGCCGCCGCCGACCAGGCATTCGGCTTGATCGCTCCAGCCCGAGCGGCCGCTGGCGAGGCCCGGGATGCTCGTGGTGAATTCGCCAATCAACTCTTCGATGATGTCTTCGGTCGTCAGCAGCCCCTCGACCTCGCCGTATTCATTGACCACCAGGCCGATGCGCTGATGATTTTCCTGAAAGTACTGCAGCTGGCGGAACGCAGGGGTGTCGCTCGGGATGAAGTACGGATCGGTGAGCAGTTCGCGCAGCGTATCGATGCCGAGATCTTCGTGGTGGCGCAAGGCGCTCAGGGTCTTGCGCACATGCAGCACGCCAACGATCCGGTCGATGTCGCCTTCGTAGACCGGCAATTTATTGTGGTAACAGGTTTCGAGTTGCTGCAGGATCGACTCGAGCGGCGCCGATAGATCAAGCGCCTCGATGCGGGCGCGGGGGATCATGACGTCATTGACCGAGATATTCTCCAGGTCGAACAGATTCAGCAGGATGCTGCGGTGCTTGGTGGGCATGTAATTGCCCGCCTCCAGCACCAGGGTG
Source organism: Pandoraea thiooxydans (assembly GCF_001931675.1). Classification (NCBI taxonomy): domain Bacteria; kingdom Pseudomonadati; phylum Pseudomonadota; class Betaproteobacteria; order Burkholderiales; family Burkholderiaceae; genus Pandoraea; species Pandoraea thiooxydans. Next base: position 44,414 of record NZ_CP014839.1, read on the forward strand.
CGCAACTCCTCCGTGCTCATGCGCTGCTCGGCGGCTGCCTTGCGCGTGTCGATGCCGATCAGGCGCAGCAACGCCCTGACCAACACGTTGACAGCCCAGACGAACGGCTGAGTGATGCGCATCAGCGGCTTGATCGCCAGGCTGGCCGGCAGTGCGATGCGCTCCGGATAGGTTGCGCCGACCACTTTGGGGCCGATCTCGCAAAACACGATGATCAGAGCCGCGATGAGCGCGGTGGCGATCGACAGCACGACGCCGTCGTTGCCGAAGTAGCGCAGCGCGATCGAGGCCGTGAGCACGGGCAGCACCGTGTTGATCACGTTGTTGCCGATCAGGATCACGCTGAGCAACTCCTCGGTTTGCTGCAGCAGCCCCTGCGTGGTGCGGGCACCACGTCGCCCCGTCTTGACCAGATGCTTGAGACGGTGGCGGTTGAGCGCCATCATGCTGGTTTCCGATATGGAAAAGAAGCCTGATACGCAAAGCAGCAGGACAATGGCGCCGAGTTGCGCCCATAGTGGAAGGGATTCCAAGCGACGTGTTGCGCCCCGAGGCGCTGAAGTTGTATTGGCTAAAACTATAGCAGACGCGAAAAAGCAAAACGGCCTGGGATGCACATACCCAAGCCGTTTTACGGAATTCGCCGAGCAAACAACCGACGTCGGCAAATCAAAACACAGGAAATCTGGTCGGGGTGAGAGGATTCGAACCTCCGGCCTCTACGTCCCGAACGTAGCGCTCTACCAGGCTAAGCTACACCCCGAAAACAACGGCGCGCTCAAGATCGGCGCGCCGTTGAAGAAGAACATAATTCTAGCAAAGTTTCTTTGTAAGGGGAACTAGGGAGAAAAGAAATTGCGGCGGCAGCGGCAGCGGCCTCCTGTTCGGCCCGGCGCAGTGTGTAATCGAGCGCGCCCGTGTGCATTACGGCGTCGAGGATGGCCTGGAAATTCTCGGTGCCGCCATGCTCGATTGCAGCCTTGGCCATGGCTTGCTGCTCGGAAGTGCCATGCCGGATCACGTGGATCAGCGGCAGCGTCGGCTTGCCCTCGCGCAGATCGTCGCCGGCGTTCTTGCCCATCGCATCACTGCTGCCGGCATAATCGAGCCAATCGTCCATCAATTGGAACGCCGTACCCAGGCGACCGCCGAACTCGGCCATGGCAGCTTCGGTTGCGGTGTCGGTGCCGGCCAGCACGGCGGCAATCTGCGTCGCGGCTTCGAACAGTTTGGCCGTTTTGTAGCGGATGACCTGCAGATAGCGGATCTCGTCGACGTCCGGGTCGTGCATATTGAGCAGTTGCAGCACCTCCCCCTCGGCGATCACGTTGGTGGCGTTCGACAGGATCTGCATGATGCGCATGTTGTCGACCCCAACCATCATCTGGAAGGCGCGGGAATACAGGAAATCACCCACCAGCACCGAGGCCGCGTTACCGAACAGGGCGTTGGCTGTTTTCTTGCCGCGCCGCAGATCCGACTCGTCGACCACATCGTCGTGCAGCAGCGTCGCGGTGTGAATGAATTCGATGACTGCGGCGAGTTCATGGCGGTGCGCCGTCCTGACGTCCAGCGCGCCGGCTGCCAGCAACAATAGAGCCGGCCGCAGGCGCTTGCCGCCGGCGCTGATGATGTATTCGGAAATCTGATTGATCAGGACGACTTGCGAGGCCAGGCGGTCGCGGATCACATGATCCACTCGACGCATGTCATCGGCAATGATAGCCAGCGGATTCTGTGAGGGGGTCGGAGCAGTCAAGATCGGAAGTCAGGGAGAGCGAAAAAACGTCCAAATTATATAGTGGAGCGGCGTCTCTTGGCGCGCCCCGGCGAGAGGCAAGGGGAATCAATGGAAGTCTTTGACGGTAAAGGGGAATCTCTGTATAATCACGCGTTTTCGTGCGTTCGCGCGAAAAATTCTTGTTTATGAGTGAGGTTCGCAATGTACGCAGTCATAAAAACTGGCGGCAAGCAGTATAAGGTTGCCGCCGGCGAAAAACTGAAAGTAGAACAGATACTGGCAGACATTGGCGCTGAAATCACGCTCGACCAAGTGCTCGCAGTGGGCGAAGGTGAATCGATTCAGTTCGGCGCACCCTTGGTGAGTGGGGCTTCCGTCAAGGCAACCGTGGTTGCCCAAGGCCGCCATCCGAAGGTGAAGATTTTCAAGATGCGCCGTCGCAAGCACTACCAGAAGCATCAGGGTCATCGCCAGAACTACACCGAGCTGCGCATCGACAGCATCGTGGCTTAATCGATACGCGTGCAAGGAAAGGAGTCAAACCATGGCACACAAAAAAGCAGGCGGTTCGTCCCGTAACGGCCGCGATTCCGAGTCCAAGCGGCTCGGCGTGAAGGTATATGGCGGTCAGGCGATCAACGCTGGCGGCATCATCGTGCGGCAGCGCGGTACGCGCATGCATGCCGGTGAGAACGTCGGCATTGGCAAGGACCATACGCTTTATGCATTGACCGATGGGCACGTGCAGTTCGCCGTCAAAGGCGCAGCCAAGAAGCACGTAGTCACGGTGGTCCCGGCAGCGTAATACCGCCTTTTGCCGACCAAAAGGCTCCGCATCGCTGCGGGGCCTTTTTTCGTTTGGCCGGTCGGTTTCGGCGCGTCATGGCCGTGCGGCCGCACAGTTTGGAAAATTTTGAAACGGATTTTAGCGGGACGATGCTATGAAGTTCATTGACGAAGCGCGTATCGAGGTTGTCGCCGGCAACGGTGGCAATGGGTCGGCGTCGTTCCGCCGCGAGAAATTCGTGCCTTTTGGTGGTCCGGACGGCGGCGATGGGGGGCGCGGCGGCAGTGTATTCGCTGTGGCCGACCGCAATATCAACACGCTTGTCGATTACCGTTATGCCAAGAAGCATCAGGCGCGCAACGGCGAGAATGGGCATGGCTCCGATTGCTACGGCAAAGGGGGCGACGACATCACGCTGCGGATGCCGGTCGGCACGATTGTCTCCGATCTGGAGACGGGTGAAGTGATCGCCGATCTGACCGAGCACGGTCAGGTGGTACAACTGGCCAAGGGTGGTGCGGGCGGCCTCGGCAATCTCCACTTCAAGTCGAGTACGAACCGCGCGCCTCGGCAGAAAACCGACGGCAAGCCCGGCGAGCAGCGCATGCTCAAACTCGAGTTGAAGGTGCTGGCCGACGTCGGACTGCTGGGGATGCCCAATGCCGGTAAATCGACCTTTATCACTGCAGTGTCCAACGCGCGGCCCAAAATCGCCGACTATCCGTTCACGACGTTGCATCCCAATCTGGGCGTGGTGCGGGTGGGCGCGGGCAAGAGCTTCGTCATCGCCGACATCCCGGGGTTGATCGAAGGCGCGGCCGAAGGTGCTGGATTGGGACATCGCTTCCTTCGGCATTTGCAGCGCACCGGTGTGCTGCTGCATCTGGTCGATCTTGCGCCATTCGACGACAGCGTGGATCCGGTGGCCGAGGCCCGGGCGATTGTCAACGAGCTGCGCAAATATGATCAGGCGCTCTATGAAAAGCCGCGCTGGCTGGTTTTGAACAAGCTCGACATGGTGCCGGAGGCCGAGCGCGCCGCGCGCGTGGCGGATTTCGTCGAGCGTTTCGACTGGCATGGACCGGTGTTCGAGATCTCCGCGCTGACTCGGGCCGGTTGCGACCTGCTCTGTTATGCGATTTACGATTATCTGGCGTCCCAGCGCCATGCCGAGCATGACGCCATCGAGGATGCCGCGCGCGACCCCCGCTTTCGCGATAATGGGCAGGGCGAAGCCGATCCCGCTGAATAACTCCTATCGAAGAGAGTAATACCATGCGTTCTGTCATCGCTGATGCCAAACGGCTCGTGGTGAAAGTTGGCTCGAGCCTGGTGACCAACGACGGGCGAGGGCTCGACGACGTTGCCATCGCGCGCTGGGCCGAACAGATCGCGGCGCTGCGCAAGGGCGGCGACGGCAGACCGGGCAAGGAAGTGGTTCTGGTGAGCTCCGGTGCGATCGCCGAGGGGATGCAGCGCCTCGGCTGGAGCCGCCGGCCGCGCGAATTGCCTGAGCTGCAAGCCGCCGCCGCGGTGGGGCAAATGGGATTGGCGCAGGTTTATGAAACGCGGTTTGCCGAACACGGCATCCGGACCGCGCAGATTCTGCTGACTCACGGCGATTTGGCCGACCGGGAACGTTACCTGAATGCGCGCTCGACGTTGCTGACGCTGCTGGATCTGGGCGTTGTGCCGATCATCAACGAAAACGATACCGTGGTCACCGACGAAATCAAGTTCGGTGACAACGATACGCTTGGCGCACTGGTGGCGAATCTCATCGAGGGCGACGCCCTGATCATCCTGACTGATCAGGCCGGTCTATACACCGCGGATCCCCGGAAGAATCCTGCCGCTGAGTTGGTCAAGGAGGCCGTGGCCGGCGACGAGGCACTTGAAGCAATGGCTGGAGGTGCCGGCACGAGCATCGGGCGCGGCGGCATGTTGACCAAAATCCTTGCCGCCAAACGCAGCGCAAAGAGCGGTGCCCACACGGTGATCGCCTCCGGCCGTGAACCCAATGTCTTGGCGCGACTAGCCGCAGGTGAGGCGGTGGGTACCCAGTTACTGGCCAGGACGGCCCGGTTGACGGCTCGCAAGCAATGGTTGGCTGATCACCTGCAAGTGCGGGGCCGCGTCGTGATCGATGCCGGCGCAAGCAAGAAATTGACCGAGGAAGGAAAGAGCCTGCTGCCGATCGGGGTGGTCAGCGTCGAGGGCAATTTCGCGCGCGGCGAAGTAATTGCCTGCGTCGACGAGGCGGGCCACGAAATTGCGCGGGGCTTGAGCAATTACAGCAGCTCGGAAGCGCGTCTGATTCGCCGGCGCGCGAGCAGCGAGATCGAGTCGATCCTGGGATTCGTTCACGCAGCCGAACTGATCCATCGGGACAACCTGGTACTGCTGTAGGAATTGCGCCGCTGGCACCCGGCGGGCAGCCGGCGACGCACAGGCCCGGTTACTCCGGCTTTTTGATTCTGTCCGGGTAGCGCATGTTCTGCACGATATCCGCAGCTGATCCGGTCACCATCTTGTTGTCGCAAAAATAGTCGTTATAGAGCGCGCTTTGGTAGGCCGTTGGGCCATAGCCGTTGATGACCTGCCAGTGGCTGCCTCGTGCGTTCGACCAGGTGCCGTCGGGCTGGCCGATGGCGTATATCCGGTACTCGAAGGTATTGCAATGGATGCCCTCGAATGTCACGTTGCGTGCGCCTTGCGTGCTGCGGATGACGGAGGTAAAGCGCACCACGCCGTCTTTGCCGACCGACACTGATTTGGCGTCGATTGCGTAATTCAGGTCGCGCGATCCGTTGGGCACTGTGTAGGTGAGGAGGTCGCTGTCCTTGGGCGCCGCGGGCAAGGTGTAGGGACTCTCTTTCCATTTGTCGGTGGCCGCCTTCTTGGCCATGTACTCGTCGTAGCCGGGGCCCGGACCAGGGCTGGGTTGTGCCAGCGCGGCACAGGAAGCGGTCATGGCAATGCCGAGCCAAAGCAATGCAGGCAAGGGGCGCGCGGTTTGGATGAGGCGAGCGGAGCGAATTTTCATGAATCGACTGGGCGGGATCGGGGAAACGGGCTGGTGCCTGACGGCATCAGCCCTCGTGAGTGGTTTTACCGTGCACGCGGGGCGAGCGGTGTCGGTCATACTGATGATGGGTCGGATTGCGGCGCAGATAGCGTGACAGCTCGTTGAGCGCCATCTGGTAGACTTCGCGCTTGAACTCGATCACGGCGTCCAGCGGCACCCAGTACTCGTTCCATCGCCAGGCGTCGAATTCCGGATGAGCGGTTGCGCGCAGACAGATATCGCAGTCCCGCCCGACCATGCGGAGCAAAAACCAGATCTGCTTTTGTCCGCGATAATGGCCGCGTACTTCTCGCTTGATAAATTTGTCGGGCACCTCGTAACGCAACCAGTCGCGAGTACGACCGATGATCTTGACGTGCTCTGGTTTTAGGCCGGTTTCCTCGTGCAGTTCTCGATACATGGCCTGTTCTGGCGTTTCGCCATACTTGATGCCGCCTTGCGGGAACTGCCAGGAATGCTCGCCCAGCCGCTTGCCCCAGAATACCTCATTATGTGCGTTCAAGAGGATGATGCCGACGTTAGGCCGAAAGCCTTCACGGTCCAGCATACAACCACCTTTTAATCCTTTAAAATTGCTTCGATTATAAACAGATAATAGCGGTGGCGGCGCTAGTCTTGGCCCTTGCCGCTTATTTTCGCCCTGGAAACCTTGCATGAAAGCCTCTCGATTCTTTATCGCCACGCTCAAAGAAGCTCCCGCCGATGCGGAAATCGTCAGCCACAAGCTGATGATCCGATCTGGCATGATCCGGCGCGCGGCCGGCGGCATTTACAGCTACATGCCGTTGGGCCTGCGCTCGATCCGAAAGGTGGAGGCGATCGTGCGCGAGGAGATGAACCGGGCCGGTGCGATCGAACTTCTGATGCCGGCGGTGCAGCCCGGCGAACTCTGGCAGGAGTCGGGCCGCTGGGAGCAGTACGGACCCGAGCTGCTGCGCCTCAAGGACCGGAATGACCGGGATTTCGTCGTCGGGCCGACGCACGAGGAAGTCGTGACCGATATCGCGCGCCGCGAGATCAAGAGCTATCGCCAACTGCCGGTCAACTTCTATCAGATCCAAACGAAATTCCGCGACGAAATCCGGCCGCGTTTCGGTGTGATGCGAGGGCGTGAGTTCATTATGAAAGACGCCTATTCGTTCGATAAGGATGCGGCCGGCCTGCAGGTTTCCTACCAAAAAATGTACGACGCCTACGTGCGGATCTTCACCCGGCTCGGCCTGCATTTTCGCGCCGTGGCGGCCGACAACGGCTCGATCGGCGGATCGGGTTCGCACGAGTTCCATGTGATTGCGGAAACGGGCGAGGACGACATTGCCTATTGCGCCGACTCCAGCTATGCCGCCAACGTCGAGCAGGCCGAGGCGCTGCCGCTGCTGGCCGGCCGCGCTGCCCCGGCCGAGGCGTTGCACAAGACGCCCACGCCGGGCAAGGCCAAGTGCGAGGCGGTGGCCGAGCTGTTGGGCATTCCACTGCAACGCACCGTCAAGTCGATCGTGCTTGCGGTTGATCGCGACGACGGCACGGACGTCTGGCTGCTGCTGGTGCGCGGCGATCATGCACTCAATGAAGTCAAGGCCAGCAAGGTGCCGGGTCTGGCTGGATTCCGCTTTGCCACCGAAGCCGAGATCGTCGAGTGGTTCGGCACGCCCCCCGGCTATCTGGGGCCGATCCAGACCAAGAAACCGGTCAGGCTCGTGGTCGATCGCACGGTAGCGAATATGAGCGATTTCGTTTGCGGGGCCAACGAGGTGGATTTCCACTATACCGGCGTGAATTGGGGACGCGACCTGCCGGAGCCCGAGGTGGCCGATTTGCGCAACGTGGTGCCGGGTGACCCGTCGCCCGACGGCCGGGGCGTGTTGAGCATGTGCCGCGGCATCGAGGTCGGCCATGTATTTCAGCTGGGCACCAAATACTCCGACGCGATGAACGCGACTTTCCTCGGCGAAAACGGCAAGCCGCAGCCGATCGTGATGGGCTGCTACGGCATCGGCGTCACGCGTATTCTCGGCGCGGCGATCGAGCAGAATTTCGACGAGCGGGGCATTATCTGGCCGGAGTCGATCGCACCGTTCGAAGTGGTGTTGTGCCCGATGGGATATGACCGTAGCGAGACTGTGCGCGCGCAGACCGATCGTCTTTACGAGGCGCTGCTGGCCGAAGATATCGACGTCATCCTCGATGACCGCGGCGAGCGCCCGGGCGTCATGTTCGCGGACTGGGAGCTGATCGGGGTGCCGCACCGGCTGGTGATCGGCGAGCGCGGCCTGAAAGAAGGCAAGATCGAATACCAGGGCCGGCGCGATACGCAGGCGGAATTGTTGACGATCGAGCAGGTGGTGTCGGTGGTGACCGGCAAAATCCGCGCGGCCAAGGCTGTCTGAGGCCCATTATCGCCGCCGTAGCCGCTGACGCCTGTACGCGTCGGCGGGGGCAGGCGCGCATCAGCTCAGGGCGCGAATCGTCGGCAGGTTTCGCCAATAGCCTTTCGCATCCATCCCGCATCCGAATACGTAGCGGTCCGGCACGGTGAACCCGCAGAAATCGGGGTGAATCGGCTTCGGCTTGTTCAGCACTTTCTCGCAAAGCACCGCACAATAGAACGCCGTGGCGCCCATGTCCAGGATGCGCTCGCGGATGGCGGCCATCGTGGCGCCTTCGTCGAGGATATCGTCCAGCACCAGCACGGCGCGACCGCGTACCGATTCGCGCGGCGCCACGCGCCATTGCATCGCTCCGCCCGTGGTGGTGTTGTTGTAGCGGCTTAAGTGGATGTAGTCGAACTCGAGCGGGAAATCGAGTCTCGGCAAGAGCATGCCGGTGAATACCACGGCGCCGCCCATGACCGACAAGACCAGCGGAAACTCTTCTCCAATGGCGCTTTTGATGGCGTTTGCCATGCGCTCGACCGAGGTCAAGACCTCCCCGGCGGTAACGATTTCTTCAGAGTTGCGAAAAATGTCCTGAGCTTCGTCTCGGTTCATTGGGGGCGGGCGTGAGTTGTGGGAGGATGTCTTAGCGCATGCCGGGCAGCATGCCTTTCATGCCCCGCATCATTTTCATCATACCGCCACCCTTGAGTTTTTTCATCATGCCGCGCATTTGCTCGTATTGCCCCAGCATGCGGTTGACGTCCTGAACCTGAACCCCGGCGCCCGCCGCGATGCGCCGTTTGCGGCTGGCCTTGATGATTTCCGGCTTGGCCCGCTCGGCGGGCGTCATGGCATTGATGATGCCCTCCATGCGGCGCACCTGCTTCTCGGCCTGATCCATATTGGCCTGACTTGCCGCAGCCTGATATTGTGCCGGCAGCTTGTCCATCAGATTGGACAGGCCGCCCATTTTCTTCATTTGGGAGATCTGGGATTTGAAATCGTTCAGATCGAAGTCGCCGCCTTTTTTGACTTTCTCGGCGAGCTTCTGTGCGACTTGAACGTCAACCCCCTTTTGCGCGCCCTCGACCAGGGCAAGGATGTCGCCCATACCGAGAATCCGGCTGGCCATGCGTGCCGGATAAAACACCTCGAGACCATCGAGCTTCTCGCCAACGCCGACGAACTTGACCGGCTTGCCGGTAACGTGGCGCACCGACAGCGCCGCGCCGCCGCGCGCGTCGCCGTCGAGCTTGGTCAGCACCACGCCGGTCAGCGGGAGCGCTTCATTGAATGCGCGCGCGGTATTCACCGCATCCTGGCCGAGCATCGCATCGACCACAAAAAGCGTTTCGATCGGCTTGAGCGCGGCGTGCAGCGCGCTGATCTCCTGCATCATCGCCTCGTCGATGCCAAGCCGGCCGGCGGTATCGACCAGCACGACATCGTGAAAATGCTTTTTGGCCCAATCGACGGCAGCCAGCGCAATATCGACCGGCTTCTGGTCAGGCTCGGACGGGAAGAAATCGGCGCCGACCTGCTCGGTGACCGTTTTGAGCTGCGCGATCGCGGCCGGGCGGTAGACGTCGCACGAAACGGTGAGCACCTTCTTCTTCTGCTCGCGCAGCAGCCTGGCCAGCTTGCCGACCGTGGTGGTCTTGCCCGCACCCTGCAAACCCGCCATCAGGATGATCGCCGGCGGCTGGGTCGCGAAATTGAGCTCGGCGGCCTTGCCTTCGTAATCCCCGCCCATAATGGCGGTGAGCTCGCGCTGCACCACGCCCACCAGCGCCTGCCCGGGCGAGAGGCTGGCGAGCACTTCCTCGCCGAGCGCTTTTTCCTTGACCTTTGCGATAAATTCGCGCACTACGGGCAGTGCGACGTCCGCCTCGAGTAATGCCAGCCTTACTTCGCGCAGCATTTCCTGGGTGTTGGCTTCGGTCAGGCGGGCCTCGCCGCGCAACGTCTTGACGACGCGCGCCATCCGTTGGGTAAGATTGTCGAGCATGAAAAGTTCCTGTGTCCCGGGCGCGGCCACGAAGGCCTAGTGTAAACTCCGAATATGACTATTTTACTGTATGCGTTGACGGCGGTTCTGTACGGCGGCCTCGCGCTCGTCTCGTGGCACCGTTATTGCCGCGAGGCGGCGTCCACCGGCGGTGGAACCCTCACGCGCGCGGCGCACGCCAGTGCCGACGGGGTAATCCGCGTCGCGTTGCTCGCTGCGCTGGTGACCCACGGCGTGTTGCTGCATCAAACGATTTTTCGCGCCGACAGCATGCATTTTGGCTTCGCCTATGCGTTATCCGCAATGCTTTGGCTATCCGCGGGCATTTATTGGATCGAGAGTTACTTCTTCCGCATCGACAGTGTGCGCCTGATGGTGACGCCGGCGGCTTGCCTGGCGAGTGTGATGCCGCTGATTTTTCATGACAACCGGATTTTGCCGTTTGCTGCCAATCCGATGTTCAAGTTGCACTTCGTAATCGCCAACATGGCCTACGGGTTGTTCGCGCTGGCCGCCTTGCATGCATTGTTGATGATCTCCGCCGAGCGCCATCTGCATCCCGTGCAAGGCAGCGAGCCGCCGTCGAGTTGGCTGTCGCACTGGTTCGACACGCTGCCGCCGTTGCTGACGATGGAAAAGCTGCTGTTTCGCATGATCACCGCCGGCTTCGTGCTGCTGACCTTGACGCTGGTTTCGGGAGCAATATTCTCGGAGGAACTCTTCGGCGAGCCGGCCAAGTTCGATCACAAGAATGTATTCGCGGTGATCTCCTGGCTGATGTTCGGCGCGGTGCTGGCTGGGCGGCGCTGGTATGGATGGCGCGGCAAAACGGCGCTGCGCTGGGTGCTGGTCTCGTTTGTGTCGTTGCTGTTGGCTTATATCGGCACTCGCTTCGTGCTCGAGGTTCTGCTGAACCGGGCCGCGGGAGGGTAAGGGACAATGCGCACGATATTGATCGTATTGCTGATACTGATTCTGGGCTCTTGGTATTTGCGCCGCAACGAAAGTCGCCCGGAGACAAATCGCCCGCAGCAGCGCACCCCGTTGCCGCCAGCGGAAAAAATGGTGCGGTGCGCCGAATGCGGCATCTATTTGCCGGCCAGCGAGGCACGGTCGATTGCGCAAACGGGAACCACCGGCACACCGCTCTATTTCTGTTGCGACGCGCACCACAACGCGTTCCAGAAGCGCCACGTTTGAGGCGGCGCCGCAGTTCCCTGGCGTGGTTTATGCTAAGCTCGCCGCGCCTGCCGGCGGCGCTTGCGCTGAGGTCCTGGATGGTCTAAAACTCAAGTAACGAAAAATAAAAACAGCTTTTGGCGACCCGGGGTAGGAGGAAGCGCCATGCGCAAGCGAATATATTTTCTGTTACCCGATCTCACCTGCGCCCAGCAGACGATGCGTGATCTGTTGCTGGCGCGCGTCGAGGTCAAGCATATTCATTTCCTTGCCAAGGAAGGGGCCGATTTGAGCGGTCTGCATGAGGCCAATTTGCTGCAGACGTCGGATATCGTTCACGCCGCCGAAGCCGGTCTCGTGATCGGTGGATTGTGCGGGCTTGCCGTGGGCGCGGTCGCGGCACTCTATCCAATTGTCGGCACCGGGCCGCAGTGGGAGACCGTGATCATCACCGGGCCGCTTGGGTCGCTGTTCGGCGCCTGGGTATCGAGCATGATCGGCAGTTCGGTGCCCAACTCACGGCTCAAGCAGTTTCAGCCGGCGCTCGCGCGCGGCATGATTTTATTGATGGTCGATGTGCCAACCGGGCGCGTGCGGGAGATCAGCGAGATGCTGCGCGACCATCATCCGGAAGCCGATATGGAAGGCGTCGAGCCAGCCATTCCGGCATTTCCGTGAACGGTTCAGGTCGGAAGACCTGAATGCGTCGCACCTGTGAGCGACGCGGGGTGGATCGCCCGCTGGTGAGGCCGGCAACGATACCACGCCTGGGCTTATGTGGAGCCTGTGGAAGCCTTCCGGCAGTGTTTGCGGAAGGCTTCCATTTATCGAGCCACGCCACTTGCCCGCCCGAGCGGGGCGCGGTATCTTCCCTGGGGTCCGCGATCGCTTTGGTGCACCGCGATTTTTCAATCGACTCGACGACCTGTTTTGATTCCCTTCCAAATCGATCCGGCTGGCTGGGCCCATGGCGCTACGCGTGTGGCATCGCCCAACTTCGACGCCCGCCCGCCGGGCGTGGAAGTCGATTTGCTGGTGGTGCACAACATGAGTTTGCCGCCGGGGCAGTTCGGCGGTCCGGCAATTGCCGCATTCTTCACCAATACGCTGGACCATGACAGCCACCCGTTTTTTGAGCAAATTCGCGGTGTGCGCGTGTCTGCTCATTTCCTGATTCGGCGTAACGGGGAGGTCGTGCAATTCGTCTCGTGCGATGCACGTGCCTGGCATGCGGGACTGTCGGAATTTTTCGGACGCGAGCGCTGCAACGATTTTTCGCTTGGCGTGGAACTCGAGGGGGCCGATGACGTGCCGTTCGATGCGGCGCAATATCGCGCGCTTGGCCAATTGATTGCTGCGCTGATGGCGCGTTATCCGATCAAGGCGATTGCCGGCCACGCGGATATCGCGCCGCACCGCAAGACCGACCCGGGCCCTTGTTTTGACTGGCTCGCACTGCAACAAGCTTGTCGACTTCCAGGGCGCTACTTTCCTTACCAGGCCGGCATGCCAGACGCTGCGGCGGCAAGCGACGCTGATCCCGGCGCATCGCGTCAACCATAAATCTACTGCGCGACCACCGGGTTTTCCCGGACGCGAAAACGACTTGTGGCGCGGTTTTCAGGCAAGAAATTTCAAAAATTTTCTTTGGAGAACCACGACGGTATCCACTATACTTAGTGGGAAATAGCAACGCCACCACTATATATAGTGGTTATGCGCAGGTCGATCTGTCCGGCTCGATGAGCTCGGCAACACGCGGCAACCTCGCGCAACGGCGGGCCGCCGACGCGATGAGGCTCACATTAAGCGTCTCTTTCGTTGGCGGTGAACCTGACTGTGCCGATAGTACGGCACCCCAAGCGTCACCGGATCTTCGGCAAGAAGACTCGATGACGAAAGCACAATGACCCGGGAGTTTTTACATGCAAATCACCGAAAACCCAACCCGTCCGAATTCTCCGACCGCTGGCTCTACGCAGAGCGGTGGCGCGGGAATGTCGGCGCCGCAATCGAGCGGCGCGTTTGCATCTGCGTCGATGGCTGATTACAAAATCATCCGGCGCAATGGCACGGTGGTGGGTTTCGAGCCGTCGAAAATCGCGATTGCCGTGACCAAGGCTTTCCTGGCCGTCAACGGCGGCCCCGGCGCGGCATCCGCGCGGATTCGCGAACTGGTGGAGCAGCTGACCCAGAACGTCGTGCGCGCGCTGGTGCGCAGCCGGCCGGCCGGCGGCACGTTCCATATCGAAGACATCCAGGACCAGGTCGAACTGGCGCTCATGCGCGCTGGCGAGCATAACGTCGCGCGTGCTTACGTGCTTTATCGCGAGAAGCGTTCTCAGGAGCGCGCTCAGCAGGGTGAAGCCGGCGCGCAGCAGGCCGGTTTCAATATCAACGTCACCGATAACGGCGTGACGCGTCCGCTCGACATGGACGTGCTGCGCAACGTGCTGGTCTCCGCCTGCGAAAATCTGGGCGACGCGGTCGACGCCGAACCGATTCTGCGCGAGACACTCAAGAATCTGTATGACGGCGTGCCGCTGTCGCAGGTCTACGACTCCGCGATTCTGGCCGCGCGAACGTTGATCGAGCAGGACCCGGCCTACAGTCAGGTTACCGCCCGTATCCTGCTGCACACGATTCGCCGCGAAATCCTGGGCGAGGAAGTCACTCAGGCGGCGATGGCCACGCGCTACGCCGAATACTTCCCGCAGTTCATCAAGCGCGGCGTCAACGCCGAGCTGCTCGACGAAAAGCTGCTGCAGTTCGATCTGCAAAAATTGGGGGCCGCGCTCGACGCTTCGCGCGATTTCCAGTTCAACTACCTGGGCCTGCAGACGCTGTACGACCGCTACTTCCTGCATGACGACGGTGCGCGCATCGAAATGCCGCAAGCCTTCTTCATGCGCGTTGCCATGGGGCTGTCGCTCAACGAAGTCGATCGTGAAGCGCGCGCCATCGAATTCTACGAAATCCTCTCGACGTTCGATTTCATGAGCTCCACGCCGACCCTGTTCAATTCGGGTACGCGGCGTTCGCAATTGTCGTCGTGCTACCTCACGACGGTTGCCGACGATCTCGATGGCATCTACGAAGCGCTCAAGGAAAACGCATTGCTGTCGAAGTTTGCCGGCGGCCTCGGCAACGACTGGACCCGAGTGCGCGCGCTGGGCTCGCACATCAAGGGGACCAACGGCAAGAGCCAGGGCGTGGTGCCGTTCTTGAAAGTCGTCAACGACACCGCCGTCGCGGTGAACCAGGGCGGCAAGCGCAAAGGGGCGGTATGCGCGTACCTGGAAACCTGGCACCTCGACATCGAAGAATTCCTCGAGCTGCGCAAGAATACCGGTGACGATCGCCGTCGCACGCACGACATGAACACCGCCAACTGGATTCCCGACCTGTTCATGAAGCGGGTGATGGAGGGCGGCGATTGGACGCTGTTCTCGCCCTCGACCTGCCCCGATCTGCACGACAAGGTCGGCAAGGAATTCGAGGCGGCCTATCTCGGTTATGAGGAAAAGGTCGCACGCGGCGAATTGAAGCTGTTCAAGAAGCTGCCGGCGCAGACCCTGTGGCGCAAGATGCTCGGCATGCTGTTCGAGACCGGCCATCCGTGGATCACCTTCAAGGATCCGTGCAACATCCGCTCGCCTCAGCAGCACGTCGGCGTCGTGCACTCGTCCAACCTGTGCACCGAAATCACGCTGAACACCAATGAGAATGAGATTGCCGTGTGCAACCTGGGCTCGGTCAATCTCGTGGCCCACATGAAGCGGCAGCCGGACGGCAGCTACGTGCTCGACCACGACAAGCTCAAGCGCACCGTTCATACGGCGATGCGCATGCTCGACAACGTCATCGACATCAACTACTACGCGGTCAACAAGGCGCGCAATTCGAACCTGCGTCACCGCCCGGTGGGCATGGGCATCATGGGCTTCCAGGACTGCCTGCACCTGCTGCGCACCCCCTACGCGTCCGAAGCGGCGGTCGAATTCGCCGACCGCTCGATGGAGGCGGTGTGCTATTACGCTTACTGGGCTTCCACCGAGCTGGCGGCCGAGCGGGGCCGCTACCTGTCCTACTCGGGCTCGCTGTGGGATCGCGGCATCCTGCCGCAGGATTCGCTCAAGCTGCTGGCCGAGGAACGCGGCGGCTACCTGGAGGTCGACGAGTCGAGTTCGATGGACTGGGATGCGCTGCGCGCACGCATCAAGCACTACGGCATGCGCAATTCGAACTGTATCGCGATCGCCCCGACCGCGACCATCTCCAACATCATCGGCGTATCGGCCTGCATCGAGCCCACGTACCAGAATCTGTACGTGAAATCGAATCTGTCGGGCGAATTCACGGTGGTCAACGACTACCTGGTGCGCGACCTGAAGGAGCGCGGCCTGTGGGACGAAGTGATGGTCGCCGACCTGAAGTACTTCGACGGCTCGCTGGCCCGTATCGACCGCATTCCGTCCGACCTGCGTGCGCTGTATGCCACGGCTTTCGAAGTCGAGCCGAAATGGCTGGTCGAGGCCGCCTCCCGTCGCCAGAAATGGATCGACCAGGCCCAGTCGCTCAATATTTATATGGCGGGCGCCTCCGGCAAGAAGCTGGACGAAACCTACAAGCTGGCCTGGCTGCGCGGCTTGAAGACCACCTACTATCTGCGCACGATGTCCGCGACCCACGTCGAGAAATCGACGGTCAAGACCGGCACGCTCAATGCGGTGTCCTCCGGCGGGGGCGGCGGCGAGGTGCAGGCTGCGGCCGCACCGATCGAGACGCCGGCGATGCCCGAGCCCGAAGGGCAGGTATGCATGCTGCGCCCAGGCGACGCCGGGTTCGATGAGTGCGAGGCGTGCCAATAAGTTCGCTGCAATGGCGGCGCCCCGGGGCCAGCCCCGCGGCGAGCCTCCGTGCGCTCTGATCCGACGGCGCCGCGCAATTGCAGACAAGACCGTTGCCGCCTCGAGCGAGGTGGCAACGGCTGGTGTAAATCAATGCATAGAGGAAGATAACCATGCTGACTTGGGAAGATGATCTCGCCCCTGCCGCTCAACCGGGTGCCCAGGCGTTGGCTCAAGGCCGTCCGGCACTGCAGGCTGCCGTCGCGCCGCGCGCCGACGAACAGGCGCTGCCGCCGAGCGCTGTGCACGGCAACATTCTCGGGACCGACGCCGGGAACAACCCGAACACGATTTCGGCCGCGTCGAACCGCCGCGTCAACGCCGCCGACAAGCGCGTCATCAACGGGGCAACCGACGTCAACCAGCTTGTCCCGTTCAAATATAAGTGGGCGTGGGAGAAATATCTGGCGGGTTGCGCGAATCACTGGATGCCGCAGGAAATCAACATGTCCCGTGACATCGCGCTATGGAAGGATCCCAATGGCCTGACCGAAGACGAGCGGCGCATCATCAAGCGCAATCTCGGTTTCTTTGTCACCGCCGATTCGCTGGCCGCCAACAACATCGTGCTGGGCACCTATCGTCACATCACGGCGCCGGAGTGCCGGCAGTTTCTGTTGCGGCAGGCCTTCGAGGAAGCGATCCATACTCACGCCTACCAATACATCGTGGAGAGCCTGGGGCTCGACGAAGGCGAGATCTTCAACGCCTATCATGAAGTCGCCGCCATTCGTGCCAAGGACGAATTCCTGATTCCGTTCATCGACACACTGACCGACCCCGCCTTCAAGACCGGGACGCTGGAGACGGATCAGAAGTTGCTCAAATCGCTGATCGTGTTCGCCTGCATCATGGAGGGTCTGTTCTTCTATGTCGGCTTCACGCAGATTCTGGCGCTCGGTCGCCAGAACAAGATGACGGGCGCTGCCGAGCAGTATCAATACATCCTGCGCGACGAGTCGATGCACTGCAATTTCGGTATCGACCTCATTAACCAGATCAAGCTGGAAAATCCGCACCTGTGGACGTCCGAGTTCCGCGACGAACTGCGCGAGCTGTTCAAGCACGCCGTCGATCTCGAGTATCGCTACGCCGAAGACACCATGCCGCGTGGCGTGCTGGGCCTGAATGCGGGCATGTTCAAGAGCTATCTGCGCTTCATCTGCAACCGCCGCTGCACGCAGATCGGACTCGAGCCGCTATTCCCCAATGAAGAGAATCCGTTCCCCTGGATGAGCGAGATGATCGATTTGAAGAAGGAAAGAAATTTCTTCGAGACGCGTGTCATCGAATATCAAACCGGTGGTGCGTTGAGTTGGGATTGATGTCTGGCGATGCATGCTGTGTTCAGCAGTGTGCATCAAATACAACACATTGGATTCGTGATGCGGTGTCGTGCGCGTTTTTCGTGTCGAAAGTATTAACATCGCATCACAAAAGAATTATTATTCGCTCAATTAAATGCAGTCTCGATAACCAGAAAGCAAATCGCTTTCCTCTCAATGCAGAGAACTGGTAGATAAGGAGCGTCAAAACCTTGGTGCATAGCAGGCAGTCGTCACGCTTATCCGCTATCGCAGTCTCCCTCCTCCCGATGACGGGACAGGCAAGCTACCCTCCCAAAAAACTGACGCTTCACCAACATCACTACAACCGAATTGCTGGCGGCGAAGTCGCCGGCAATTTTTTTGCGCGCTGGCCGGCGACGTCACGCCTGCCCGCGCGCAATGCCGAATTCATTAGCGTAAGCAGCCATAGCTTGATGCGTACGCCGATGAATAGCCCGCTCGCTGCGCGCCTGTTGGCGCACTGGTCGGGTTTCCTTCTCAGGTGGTTTGTTTGATTCTATCGATTCTCAAGTCAAGGAGAGCATGATGGCTACTGCTAAGAAAAAACCTGTTGCTGCGAAAAAACCTGCTGCCAAAAAACCGGTAGCGAAGAAGGCTCCGGCCGCCAAGAAGCCCGCCGCCAAGAAAGCGGTTGCTGCCAAAAAAGCACCGGCCAAGAAAGCCGCAGTGAAGAAAGTGGCTGCCAAGAAGGCACCGGCCAAGAAAGCGGTCGTGAAGAAAGTGGCTGCCAAGAAGGCACCGGCCAAGAAAGCGGTCGTGAAGAAAGTCGCCGCCAAGAAGGCACCGGCCAAGAAAGCGGCAGTGAAGAAAGTCGCCGCCAAGAAGGCACCGGCCAAGAAAGCCGCAGTGAAGAAAGTCGCCGCGAAAAAAGCGCCGGCGAAAAAAGCTGCTGCCAAGAAGCCCGCTGCGAAGAAACCGGCCGCCAAGAAGCCCGCTGCCAAGAAACCCGCTGCGAAGAAGCCGGCCGCTAAGCCTGCTGCGACCGCCGCTGCCCCTGCAGCTGCGCCCGCCAAGACGGTGCTCAATCCGGCGGCGGCGTGGCCGTTCCCGACTGGCAGCCGTCCGTAAGCAGAGTGCCGAGGCAACACACAAGACACTTCGGTGTCTCTTGATCGAGTAGTGCTACTCGGTCGAAAACCCGCTGCGGTGAATGCGCCGTAGCGGGTTTTTCTTTGGTCGTGCAAGATGCCGGCACGGATCACATGATGAAGAATCTGCGCCAGTGCACGGATCGCGAAGGGATAAAAAAACGCATGGCGAACCATGCGTTGCTTGTGGCGGCGAGGCACCGCACTTATTGACGTGTCTACTAATGCGTGACCCGTGTGATGCCACCGCTCGTGAGCAGGCGGACGCGATCTCCAGGGCGGAACGATTCATCGGCGCTTTGGGTTACCGCGCGTAACTCGCCATTGTCCAGACGTACCGTGATCTCCAGCCCCGGGCGCTGACTGGCGCGGTTCTCGATTGCCTGACCGGCCACCACGCCGGCGATGCCGCCGAGAATGCCGGTAATGATCGAGCCTCGGCCACCGCCGATCGCACTGCCGCCGATTGCGCCAAGTGCGCCGCCGCCCACCGTGCCCAACACCCCGGGCTGTCCGTTGCTGGCGTCTATGGTGACGGGGCGCACCGATTCCACTGTGCCCATGCGAACGATTTGTTCGCGTTGCGCCTGGCTGCTTTGGTAGACGCTGGCCGAATCGCTGTTGCCGATGGCCGCGCATCCCGGCAACACCAGGATGGCCGCCAGACTGAACCCGATCAGCGGCGTGGTGAGCTTACTCATTCGTGTTTCTCCCGACTCTTTCAATGCCAAACATAGCCGAAAGCATCTTTGAAGCGCTCCCGGATTTCTTCGTGTGTGAGGACATGGTTTTGCGGACCTTGATGCGCGATTTTGAGCGAGCCCATCAAGCTTCCGATGCGACCGGATGTTTCCCAGTCCAGGCCGTTTTCGATGCCGTACAGGAGGCCGCCGCGGAAAGCGTCGCCGCATCCGGTCGGGTCGACCACGCGTTCGGCCTTGACCACGGGGATCGCGTATTGCTTCTTTTGGCTGTAAATGACGGCACCCTGCGCACCTCGCGTTACGACAAACGCCTGGACCCGATCGGCGATATCCTCGGCAGACCAGTCCGTACGCAGGCTCATCAATTTCGCCTCGTAATCGTTGACTGCCACGTAGGTCGCAAGTTCAATCATGTGGCGCAGTTCGGCGCGATCGAACAGCGGCAGTCCCTGGCCCGGATCGAACACGAATGGAATGCCTGCTTCGGCGAACTGCTCGACGTGACCCTGCATGCCTTCGCGCCCGTCGGGAGCGACAATGCCCAGACCGATGTCCCTGGCGTCCTGGACCCGATTCAAGTGGGAATGCATCATGGCCCCGGGATGAAACGCCGTAATCTGGTTGTTCTCCAGATCGGTGGTGATCATCGCGTGGGCCGTCATGGTGTCGGGCACGATGCGCACGTGCTCGGTCGGCAGGTCGAGCGATTTCAGGTGTGTCAGGTAAGGCCCGACATCCTCGCCGGCCGTGGCCATCACGACGGGGCTGCCACCCAGCAGACGCAGATTGTAGGCGATGTTGCCGGCGCAGCCGCCGAACTCCCGGCGCAGCGTCGGCACCAGGAAGCTCACGTTGAGGTTGTGCACCTGGTCCGGCAGGATGTGGTCGCCGAAGCGCCCCTCGAACGTCATGATATTGTCGTAGGCAAGCGAGCCGCAGATAAGCGTAGCCACGGGTACGTTCCTTTCTTTCTAGGAGAGTGAGGCGAGCGCGGCGTCGTAGTTCGGCTCGTTTTTGATTTCCGGCACCAGTTCCGCGTGCAATACCTTGTCGTGCTCGTCGAGCACAACCACCGCCCGTGCGGTGAGCCCGGCCAGCGGCCCGGTGGTGATTTCGACGCCGTAGTTCCTCAGGAACTCATGGCCGCGCAGGGTCGACAGTGAAATCACATTGGTCAGGCCTTCGGTCGCGCAGAAACGGCTCTGGGCGAAGGGCAGGTCGCTGGAGATGACGAGTACCACGGTATTGGTCAGCTTGCCTGCCGCCTCATTGAATTTGCGCGTCGACGTCGCGCACGTCGGGGTGTCGAGACTGGGCACGATGTTGAGCACCTTGCGCTTGCCGGCGAAGTCGGCCAGCTTGACGTCTTTCAAATCCTTGCCGACCAACGAGAAGGCCGGTGCGGTTTGATTCTTCTGCGGGAGCTGTCCGGCGACTTCAATGGGGGTACCGCCGAGAGTGACTTGAGTCATGGTGATTCTCCGTCAAAAAGTGAGCGCAGGGGTGCGATCGGGGATCAGGGATAGAACGCGACGACGTGGTAGTTTGCGGCTGTCGTCGAGTGTGCCGACAATCGTAATCGAATCGGGTGTTCGCTGCGCGCCGCCAGTCCGGCGGCAATCTCGCTGTCGGACAGATAGTCGGTGACGTGAATGTCGCGACGCACGACGGGTGTGCCGCTGGCGTCCATCAAGGTCAGCTCGAGCGCCGGGTATGCGATGGCATGATCCGACGTGTTGCGCAGGAAAAGGGTCAGTACCAGGAGGTGCTGGCCTTGCGCATCGCTGTCGTCTCCCTCGGTAGCGAGATTGGTGGACTCGATGTTGAGTCCGCTCAACTGGCGCACCGGCGCAATTCGGCAGCCGGCGATCTGGCACAGCTGCATCAGCGGCCCCCGCAATGGGGGCCATTGCGCCGCCAAAGCATCGCGTTGCCACCAGACCAGCTGCAGCAACGCGCTCAGCGTCAGGACCGCAACCGCTACCACCCAAAGGACCCCTTTGCTCGAGCGGGCGCTGTTGCGCAGCCAGGGGGGCGCGTCGGCGGGGTCGGCGGCGCGTGCCGACAAAGGCGCAGACGTGAAACCGCCGCCACGCGTTTTATCCTCATGGCGCAGCAGCGCAGCCGCATCGAGGTTGGCCGGCGCACCCGGAGGGGTGGTGAAGCGAGGCTCATCGTCAGCAACGATTGCGTCGTAGATCGACGCGCGTGGCCCCTGCGGCTTGGACACCGGGGTGGGCGCGACCGTGGGCGACGAGGGCGCGTCGGCGATTTCCTCGGGGGGCGCGCACAATTCGGTGCGGCCGTCGAACACATGCTGACAGGTGCCGCAACGAACCAGGCCGTTGCGCAGCTTGAGCTGGTCGGCGACGACGCGAAAAACGGTGTGGCAGTTGGGGCAGCGGGTGGCGAGCAGCATGGAGGCAGATGTGGGCGGCACGGTGACTGCCTATTCTACCCGGCTTGTCCGTGCAGGCAGACCCAGCCATCCCGGCTTTGCCAAACGTCCAATGCCAGCCACGGCGCGTAGGCGTGTATGACTTCATCGGCTTGTCGTTCCAGCACGCCCGAGATGGCCAGCCGGCCGCCCGGCGCGACGCGCGCGCAAAGCATCGAGGCCAGCAGCTTGAGCGGATTGGAAAGAATATTCGCGACCACGATGTCGAATTGCCCCGCCGGGCAATCGTCCGGCAGCGTGTAGTCGACCGGTGCCCGATTGCACTCGCTGTTATAGCGCGCCGCTTCGATGGCTTGCGGATCGATATCGACCCCCACCACGCGCGCCGCGCCACATTTTTTGGCAAGAATGGCGAGGATGCCCGAGCCGCAACCATAGTCGAGCACGGTCGGTTTGACCGCCGGATCGATGTGCTGCTCCAGCCACTCCATGCACAGGCGCGTGGTGGGGTGGCTTCCGGTACCGAATGCCAGTCCCGGGTCGAGTTCGAGCACCAGAGCGTCGTCCGCTTGCGGGGCGTCATGCCACGAGGGCACGACCCAGATTCGCTGTCCGATCTGCATGGGCTCGAATTGCGATTGCGTCAGGCGCACCCAGTCCTGTTCGGCGACTTCCCGCACGGTGTAGGGCGCCATGTGCGGCAAACCGATGGCGTTGGCAGCAGCGCCCAGCAGCACGGCCGGATCCTGATGTTCGTCGAGCAGCACGATGACGCGCGAATGCTGCCAGGCAGTGTCCGCCGGCTCGAGCCCGGGTTCGCCGAACAGGGGCTGCTCGTCCGGCGTATTCGCGTCGGCGTCCTCGACCGAGACGGACAGCGCACCCAGATCGAGCAGTGCGTCCGACAATGCTTCGGCCTGCGCGCGGGCCAGCTCCACCACCAGTTCGCGGTACATGGCTCGACTCAATTGCCGTCGACCGCGGATTTCTGCGCCAACTTGTGCTCGAGGTAGTGAATGCTGGTGCCGCCTTCGACGAACTTGGCATCGAGCATCAATTCGCGGTGCAGAGGAATATTGGTCTGGATGCCTTCGACGACGATCTCCGACAAAGCGACTCGCATCCGGTTGATGGCCTGCTCGCGAGTAGCCCCGTACGCGATGATCTTGCCGATCATCGAGTCGTAGTTGGGCGGCACGAAATAGCCGTTATAAACGTGGGAATCGATCCGGATGCCGGGGCCGCCCGGCATGTGCCAGGCGGTAATGCGCCCTGGCGATGGCGTGAACTTGAATGGGTCCTCCGCGTTTATCCGGCACTCGATCGCGTGGCCGCGGAATTCGATGTCGCGTTGGCGAAAGCCGATTTTCTCGCCAGCGGCGATACGGATCTGCTCCTGAACGATATCCACGCCAGTGATCATCTCGGTCACAGGGTGTTCGACCTGAACCCGTGTGTTCATCTCGATGAAGTAGAACTCATTGTTCTCGTAGAGGAACTCGAACGTACCGGCGCCCAGATAGCCCATTTTTTTGCAGGCGTCCGCGCAGCGATCGCCGATGCGCTCGATCAGGCGGCGTGGAATATGCGGCGCGGTGGCTTCCTCGATGACCTTCTGATGGCGGCGCTGCATCGAGCAATCCCGTTCACCGAGCCAAACCGCGTTCTTGTATTTGTCGGCCAACACCTGGATCTCGATATGGCGAGGATTCTCAAGGAATTTCTCCATATAGACTTCCGGATTGCCGAACGCGCGACCGGCCTCTTCGCGGGTCATATTGACCGCATTGACCAGCGCCGCCTCGGTATGCACCACGCGCATGCCGCGCCCGCCGCCGCCGCCGGCGGCCTTGATGATGACCGGATAGCCGACCTGCCGGGCCATGCGCACGATTTCCTTCGGGTCGTCGGGCAGGGCGCCCTCGGAGCCGGGCACGCATGGCACGCCCGCTTTGATCATGGTCTGCTTGGCCGAGACTTTATCGCCCATCAGGCGGATGGTGTCGGGGCGGGGGCCAATAAAAGTGAAGCCGGATTGCTCGACACGATCGGCGAAGTCGGCGTTCTCCGACAGGAAGCCGTACCCGGGGTGAATCGCCTGGGCGTCGGTCACCTCGGCCGCGCTGATAATCGACGGCATATTCAAATAGCTCTGCGCCGACGGGGCCGGGCCGATACAGACGGCTTCGTCGGCCAGGCGCACGTATTTGGCTTCCTTGTCGGCTTCCGAGTATATGACGACAGTCTTGATGCCGAGCTCGCGGCAGGCGCGCTGGATTCTCAGGGCGATTTCGCCGCGATTGGCTATAAGGATTTTTTCAAACATTGTCCGGGATCCTGGCAGGGAGGATGGGATGAGACCGACGGGGCAGGCGGGCCCGAGCCGTCGGTCGAGCGCAGCCGGCTCCGCTCAACCGATCACAAACAACGGCTGGCCGTATTCGACGGCCTGGCCGTTCTCGCCGAGAATTTCCTTGATGACGCCGGCTTTGTCGGCCTCGATTTCGTTGAGCAGCTTCATGGCCTCGATGATGCACAGGGTCTGGCCTTCCTTGACGGTGTCGCCGACTTGCACGAAAGGATCGGCGCCGGGCGAGGGCGCACGATAGAAGGTGCCGACCATCGGCGACGTGACCACGTGTCCTTGCGGCGCCGCCGCAGCGGGCACGGCGGCAGTCTCGGCAGCCGGCGCGGCGGCCGGTGCCGCACCGGCCTGTGTCATCATCGGCTGGTGCATCTGCATTTGCATCGGTGCGGCCATGATTTGCGGCGGCGCTTTGACGATGCGGACCTTGCCTTCACCTTCGGTGACTTCGAGTTCGGAGATGCCCGATTCTGCGACGAGGTCGATCAATGTCTTGAGTTTGCGCAAATCCATGAAGGAAGCTCCTTGATTCGTGGTCGGCCGGCGCACACGCCGGCAATAAATAAGATCTTCAGTTGCCGGACAGGCGGCGCAGTGCGAAATCGAGGGCATAGCCGTAGCCATGCCAGCCGAGGCCGCAAATCACACCCTCGGCCAATTCGGAAAAATAAGAATGATGCCGGAAGGTTTCACGGCGATGCACGTTCGATAAATGCACTTCGACAAACGGAATGCCAACCGCCGCGAGCGCATCGCGCAAGGCCACGCTGGTATGCGTGTAGGCGGCGGGATTGATAATGATGTAATCGACCTTATCGCCGGCCGCTGCATGAATGCGATCGACCAGCGCGCCCTCGTGATTGCTCTGAAAGCTCTCGAGAGTGATCGCCGCGCTCTGCGCCTGGGCCTGCAACGCTCGCTCGATGTCGGCGAGCGTCGTGTGACCATACACCCCCGGCTCCCGGGTGCCCAGCAAATTCAGATTCGGGCCGTGCAGGACGAGTATGCGATGAGGCATGTTCCGTGAGGAGATTGAAGAAATTGGGCGCAATTTAACGCTAATTGGCGAATTTTGTCCAGTGCCAAAAGATTTTGATGGGGGAAATCCCTAGGTTCGGGATTTTTTACTTTTGCTGGGTTGCACGGCGGATGCGACGATTATATCGGATGCCGGGGCCGCCCCGTCTTTGTCCGCTGTCGGCCGTGAGCGGGCTCATAACCGGCGATTTTACAGGGCATTCAGGGTCGAACGTAATTCGTCCGGCCGGATTTGCCCCAGCTTCGTCAGCCGAATTTTGCCGGTCGGGTCGATCACCACCGTAAACGGCAGGGCGCCCATGGTGTCGCCCAGTGCCCTGGACAAATCGGTGCCGGCGTAACCGGCCACGAGTAACGGGTACTGAACCTTGACCCTCGCCTCGAAAGCCTGAAGATTTTTGGCGGAATCGATGCCGATGCCGACAAATTGGACGTTTTTATCCTTGAATTCGTGTGCCATCCTCGCGAGATCGGGCATTTCCTTGACGCATGGCGAGCACCAGGGCGCCCAGAAGTTGACGACGAGCGTCCGTCGTTGCCATTGACTCAGCGATTGCTCCTGTCCGGCAAGGTCAGGGAGCCGGGTGTTGAAGAGCAATTGCACCGCTGGTCCGCCGGCCTGTTTTGGTGCGTGGGCCCGCCAAGCGACATAGGCGCCGGTCGCCAATGCGGCAGCGGCCACGATTGCGAGGAAAAAAGAACGATTTTTCTTCATCGTCGATGAATTGATTTAAACGGCGGTCAATTGATCGTGCAGCAAACTTCTGAGCCCGGCGGCGTCCAGGCGAAGCGGCCGCTTTTGCGCGTCCAGCTTTGCCGCGTTTCGCAGATCGCCCAGCGTGTAGAGAACGATATGTACGCCGACTGGCGGCTGCTCTCGATGTTGACGCCACAGAAAGCTCAGGGTCTCGACCATGCCGCGCCCGGCAAAATGGCGTGTCTCCGACACTTCGTACTGGACGCCCCGATTCAGCAATTCGATCGCCAGATCCTTGCCGTTGTCGCAAAAGGCCTGCAAGTGAATGTCGGAGTGGCTGGTCGCCGTGCCGTTGAGCACCGCGCCGACCAAATACAGGCGATAGTTCGACAGCTGCTCCATCAGCGCGAGCGCGGTCAGGCGCAATTCGCGCAGTTGCGCCGGGTGAGTGTCGGCCTGAAACAGATTGAGATAAGCACGAATTTCTTCTTCGATCTGCTCGTTATTCGGCAGCAAGTCGCCGGAAATTTTATCTTCTCCGGTGATTTGTCGGGTCGCCTTGCGTTTGGCGGAGGCATAATCGAGACCGTCTTCCGCGATCAGGCGGGCGGCAGTCATGGCGATTTCCTCGCGCAGGCGTTGAGTGTCCAGCCACGTTTTGCGCATCATGGTGGCATCATACCGGAATTCATCCGCGTGCCCGCTAGGGTAGCCGAAGCCGCGCGGTTACAATGGCTGCCGCACGTTTAACCGGAAGCGCCTGGCCGGCGTCGATCATCAGTCATGCACATTCATATTCTCGGTATCTGCGGCACGTTCATGGGCGGCCTGGCGGTGCTGGCAACAGAGGCCGGTCACACGGTGACGGGCTGCGACGCCAACGTCTATCCGCCCATGAGTACGCAACTCGAAGCGCAGGGCATTCGGCTGATCGAAGGTTACGACGCCTCGCAGGTCGCGCTCGCCCCCGACCTGTTCGTGATCGGCAACGTGGTCTCGCGCGGCAACCCGCTGATGGAAGAAATTCTCAACCGCAATTTGCCGTATATGTCCGGCCCGCAATGGCTTGGCGAGCACATCCTGCAAAACAAGTGGGTACTGGCGGTAGCCGGCACTCACGGTAAGACGACCACCACGTCGATGTTGGCGTGGATACTGGAAGACGCGGGCTACCAGCCCGGCTTTCTGGTGGGTGGCGTGCCGCTCAATTTCGGTATCTCGGCGCGCCTGACCGAGGCGGATTTCTTCGTGATCGAGGCCGACGAATACGACACGGCTTTTTTCGACAAGCGCTCGAAATTTGTGCATTACCGCCCGCGGACTGCTGTGCTCAATAATCTCGAATACGATCATGCGGACATCTTCCCCGATCTGGCGGCGATCGAGACGCAATTTCATCATCTCGTGCGAACCATCCCTGGGCAGGGGCGAATCGTCGTCAATGGCCGGGAGAGCGCGTTTGAACGGGTCCTGAGCCGCGGCTGCTGGAGCGAAGTCGAACCCTTTGGCGTATCCGAGGGCTGGCATGCCGACGGTTCCGACGAACAGTTTTTGGTCAGATACCAGGAGCGTGCGTTCGGCACGCTCAAGTGGGATCTGCAGGGGGAACACAATCGCATGAACGCGCTGGCCGCCATTGCCGCGGCCCGTCATGTGGGCGTGCCGCCGGAGCAGGCGATCGTGTCGCTGTCCAAATTCAGAAACGTCAAGCGCCGCATGGAGTTGCGGGGCACCGTGCGCGGCGTCGCGGTCTACGACGATTTCGCCCATCACCCGACGGCGATTCACACCACCGTCGCGGGGTTGCGGCACCGCATCGGCGCGCAGGCCCGTATCCTTGCCGTTCTGGAGCCGCGCTCGAACACCATGAAGCTCGGCGTGATGAAATCCCAATTGCCGGGCAGTCTGGCTGAGGCCGACCTGGTTTTCGGGTACGGCGCCCCCTCGGGCAAGGAGGCGCTCGGCTGGGACCTGGCCGGCGCGCTGGCGCCCCTGGGCGAACGCGCCCGGGCGTTCACCGACCTGGATGCCCTGGTGCGGGCGATTGTCGCCGCGGCCCGGCCGGGCGACCACATCCTGGTGATGAGCAACGGCGGATTCGGCGGCGTGCATCAGAAATTGCTCGATGCGCTTGGACAGCCGACGTAAATCGCGCATCATTCTCGCAATATCTTCGCCGATCGACGCGTCATGATTCTCTATTTGCATGGATTCCGATCATCGCCGCACTCCTTTAAGGCGCGGCTGCTGGCGGCTCGACTGCAGGCGCTGGGACACGCCCACGCCTGGGCGTGTCCGCAATTACCGGTGTCGCCGCTGGCGTCCGTTGCCATGGCCGAGAAGCTGATTGCCGACGTCCCGCCCGAGCATCTGACGTTGATCGGCAGCTCGTTGGGCGGCTATTACGCGACGTACCTTGCGCAGCGGGTCGGTTGCCGTTGCGTTCTGCTCAATCCTGCGACCCACCCTTATGACGACCTCGAACCCTGGCTGGGCGAGCATCCGCTGTGGCATGGCGGCGGCAGCGTACTGGTCGAGCAGCATCATCTCGGTGAGCTGCGCGCGTTGGAGGTGCCCAACATCAGCCGGCCCGAGCGTTATTGGCTGATCGCGGCAACCGGCGATGAGGTATTGGATTATCGCGACATGCTGGCCAAATATCCGGGTGCCAGAACAACGCTGATCGATGGTGGCGATCACGGCATCAGCGACTTTGCCGCCTATCTGGACGATGTGCTTGCGTTCTGCGGCGTCCCGCTTCCAAACGATTGAGCCGCGCTTCAGGAAGACGGCGCGGCCGGCGCGTTGGCGCGACGCAGCGCCCGCTTGGCGACACCGTTGCGCAATGCCCAACGCACCACGGGGGCGGCGGCGTGCACCCCCGGTCGCGCCACCCATTGCCGTAGCACGGCCAGGTCATTGAAGCCGAGCATCTCAGCCGCCCACGGCGGGAGCAGATCCACGCCGGCGTTGAACAGCAGTTGGCCGAACCAGCGCGTGCCTGGGTGAGGCGTCGGCAGGGCGCGCAGCACCCGAACCACTTCGCGCGTGCGCTCGTCGCTGCGCAATGCGCCGCGCATGTCCCGCAGGTAATCGGCCACCTCGGCCCGGCAAGCCGGCACGTTCGTGGCGCCCAGGCTTGTCGCGATAAGGGAAACTTCGCTGTAATAGCGATCCTGTTCGCTGCCGGGCAGCGTCGGATCCGCGTAGCGCAAATAGCTGTGCAGGAAACTGGAGACCTCGGCGACGTGCACCCACGTGAGCAGGGCCGGATCGCTCGCCGCATAGGGGTGTCCGTCGGGGGTCGTGCCGTGCACGCCGGCGTGGATGCGCCGTACGCGAGCAAGCAGGGCCTGCGCATCGGCTCGGCTGCCGTAGGTCGTGCCGGCGATGAAAGTCGCGGTGCGCCGCAGCCGCCCGATCACATCCTCGCGAAAATTCGAATGATCCCAGACGCCAGCCATGGCCAGCGGGTGCAGGCATTGGAGCAGCAGCGCACTGATGCCGCCGACCATCATCGAAGTGAAATCGCCGTGCACGCGCCAGCAGACGGCGCCCGGGCCGAACAATCCGGGGTCGCCGGGCGGCGACAGGTAGTCGATCTGCGGTGCGTTGCCGCCCGAGGTCAGGCTGACCAGCCGCACGGCAAGGGCGCTGCGCAGATATTCGAGCGGACCGCTGGGCGAGGAGGGCGAGTTGTTCATCGCATCAATGTCCGTCGCGCCGTTGCCGACGGATCACACCGTTATTCTTCGTTTGACCACAAATCCCGGGCGGGACTGGCGGCCGGGGCGGCCAGCCCGAAATGCCGGTAGGCCAGCAGGGTGGCCATGCGCCCGCGCGGCGTGCGTTGCAGGTAGCCTTGCTGGATCAGATAGGGTTCCAGCACATCCTCGATGGTATCGCGCTCTTCGCCGATCGCCGCCGCCAGGTTGTCGACCCCGACCGGACCGCCATCGAACTTGTGCAGGATGGCTTCGAGCAACTTCCGGTCCATGACGTCGAAGCCGACCGGGTCGACGTCCAGCATCGACAGCGCGGCATCCGCGACCTCGGCGGTTATCTCGCCGTCGGCCTTGACCTCGGCGTAATCGCGCACGCGCCGCAGCAGGCGGTTGGCGATGCGTGGCGTGCCGCGCGAGCGCCGTGCGATCTCGAGCGCGCCCTCGTCGCCGATCACGGCGCCCAGCAATTGGGCCGAGCGAGCCACGATGCTGGCCAGCTCGGCGGCGTTGTAGAACTCCAGTCGGGCAACGATGCCGAAGCGGTCGCGCAGCGGGTTGGTCAGCATGCCGGCGCGGGTGGTCGCGCCCACCAGCGTAAACGGCTGCAGATCGAGCTTGACGCTGCGCGCCGCCGGTCCCTCGCCGATCATGATGTCGATCTGATAATCCTCCAGCGCCGGGTACAGAATTTCCTCGACGACCGGCGACAGCCGATGAATCTCGTCGATGAACAGCACGTCGTTGGCTTCGAGGTTGGTCAGCAGCGCGGCCAGGTCGCCCGGTCGCTCGAGCACCGGGCCGGAGGTCTGACGCAAGTTGACGCCCATTTCGCGCGCGATGATATGCGCCAGCGTTGTTTTGCCGAGTCCCGGCGGGCCGAACAGCAGGACGTGGTCAAGCGCCTCGGCGCGCTTGCGGGCCGCGGCAATGAAAATTTCCAACTGGTCGCGCACCTTGGCCTGCCCGACATACTCATCGAGCAGCTTGGGGCGCAGCGCCCGTTCGAACACTTCTTCATTGGGCGAGACAGGGGCGGCGGAAATCAGCCGGTCGCTGCCAAGTTTGTCGGTTTCGATCATCCGGCCATTGTAGCGCGTCGGATAGAGGCGCGATATTTATCCGAACTAGGCTTTGGAGAGCCCCTTGAGCGCATGCTTGATACCGTCGGACACGCCCGTGCCGGCCGGAATCTGCTTGACGGCCGTAACCGCCTCCTTCTCCGAATATCCAAGCGCGAGCAGCGCGTTGAGGACGTCGCTGGCGTGCTCGCTGGTGGCCACCGTGCCCACGGCAACACCCAGGTCGGCGCCGAATTTACCCTTGAGTTCGAGCAACAGCCGCTCCGCGGTCTTTTTGCCGATGCCGGGCACTCTCGTCAGGCGGCCGGCTTCCTGCAAGGTAATGGCCTGCGCCAGATCGGCCACGCTCATGCCCGACAGAATGGCCAGCGCGGTACGCGCGCCGACGCCGGAAATCTTCAGCAATTCGCGGAACGCGGTGCGCTCCTGGCTCGTCCCGAACCCGTAAAGCAGGTGGGCGTCCTCCCGCACGATCATCTGTGTGAGCAGGGTGACTTTTTCCCCGAGCGCGGGCAGATTGTAGAACGTGCTCATCGGCACGGCCAGCTCGTAGCCGACGCCCTGGCAGTCGACCAGAATGTGCGGTGGGTTTTTTTCCAGCAGGGTACCGGCGATGCGACCGATCATGGCGAGTCGAAATGAGAAGGAAACGTGCCGGCAGTGTACTCGATTCGCGCGCCGCGGCGTGGCTAGCCGATCAGGCGTCCGCGCCGCACCCGCAGGCCCTTTTGCGCCAGCTGCGGCGCCAGCCCGCCAAGCGTCGAGAGTGTGCTGCCGCCATGCGCATGGCAGATCGCCACGCCCAGGGCGTCGGCCGCATCGGTGCTGGGCGTGCCGGACAGCCGCAACAGGCGGGTCACCATCTCCTGAACCTGAGCCTTGCTGGCGCGTCCGTAACCGACGACGGCCTGCTTGAGCTGCAGCGCCGTGTATTCGAACACCGGCAGATCGCAGTTGACCAGCGCGCACAGCGAGGCGCCGCGCGCTTGCCCGAGCAGCAGTGTCGATTGCGGGTTGACGTTGACGAAAACTTTCTCGATCACCGCTTGCGTCGGCTGGTGCTCGCGCACGATGGCGCTGACGCCATCGAAGATGGTCTTCAGTCGCTGTGGCAGATCGGCGTCGTGGGGGGTGCGAATCACGCCGCTGGCGACGTATTCGAGCCGGTTGCCCTGCTTGTCGAGCACGCCGAAGCCGGTCACGCGCAAGCCGGGGTCGATGCCGAGAATTCTCATAATGGACGCCGTCCGGCGGAATCAAAGGGATTGGCCCGTATTTTGGCACACCAGCCTGAGGTGGCGACGGGACGACGTCACGGAATTGTTGTAAATTGCGGGCTGGCTTTTCTACCGCGCTCGGGTCGCACCGCTATGCTCTGGATCAAGGCTTTTCACATTGTTTTCGTCGCCTCGTGGTTTGCCGGATTGTTCTACCTGCCGCGCATCTTCGTCAATCTGGCGATGGAGACCGAGGCTGCCGCCACGCAGCGCCTGCTGACGATGGCCCGCAAGCTCTACCGCTTCATGACGATTCTGGCGATCCCCGCCTTGCTGCTTGGACTGACGCTGTGGCTGTATTACGGTATCGGGCAGGGTCAGGGCTGGCTGCACGCGAAGCTGGGGATTGTCGTACTGCTGATTGCCTACCATCACGTGTGCGGCCGCCTGCTGCGCGACTTCGAGCAGGGGCGCAATCGCCGCTCGCATCGCTGGTTTCGCTGGTTCAACGAATTGCCGGTGCTCGGCCTGATCGCGGCCGTGGTGCTGGTAGTGGTCAAGCCCTTTTAAGCGGATCGGCGCCACACGACAACAATGCATCTGACTGCCTCGGCAAGGAGACCTCGATGACCAAGACTTGTGACTACTTTTTTTCGCCTCAGTCCCCATACGCCTATCTGGGGCACGAGCGCTTCGTCGCCCTGGCTGCGCAATACGGAGTGCAAATCAATCTCAGGCCGTTCGATAGCGGCAAGGTATTCGCCGTTTCAGGCGGTCTGCCGCTCGGGCAGCGAGCGCCGCAGCGGCAGGCTTACCGGTTGATCGAGCTCGCGCGCTGGAGCAAGGCGCTGTCGGTACCGTTGAATCTGCACCCCAAATATTTCCCGGTCTCGGGCGATCCGGCCGCGCGCCTGATCATTGCCGCGCAATTCGCGCATGGCACGGAGCGCGCGCTGGCGCTGACCGGCGCGGTGATGCGCGCGGTATGGGCTGAGGAGCGCAATATCGCCGACGACGCGACTCTGGTCGCCCTGGCCCAGCAATTCGACATGGACGGACCGGCGCTGCTCCGGGCAGCCGCGGGCGCCAGCGTACAGTCGACCTACGATCAATACACGCAGGAAGCGATTTCGGCCAACGTGTTCGGCATGCCGTGGTACCGCTTTCGCGACGAGCCTTTCTGGGGGCAGGACCGCTTGCAGTTTCTCGAGCAGGCATTCGCCGGCGCCGCGTAACGCCGTCGGCCGCGCGGCCCTGGGCCGCGCAACGGGATTTGCGGATTGCGTATCGAGGAGGCTGGCATGCGGATCAACGATATCGTGCGAATCGGACCGGTCGTTCCGGTATTGCAGTTCGACAGCGTCGAGCAGGGCGAGAGCGTCGCGCAGGCACTGCTCGACGGTGGCGTGCGGGTCCTCGAAGTCACCTTGCGTACGCCGGCGGCCATGGCCGTCATCGAGCGGGTGGCTCGCTTGTCCGACCAGATGGTGGTCGGCGTCGGCACGCTGACGCGTCCCGAGCAATTTGCGATGGCGGTCTCGGCTGGCGCGCGATTCGGTGTCTCGCCGGGCTTCACGTCCGCGCTGGGCGAAGCCGCGCAAGCAGCTGGGTTGCCGCTGCTTCCTGGCGTGGCGACGCCCTCGGAGATCCTTGCGGCGCAGGCGGCCGGCTACGACATCGTCAAATTTTTCCCGGCCGAGCCCGCCGGCGGCGTACCGATGCTCAAGGCGCTGCATGGCCCATTTGCCGATTTGCGGTTCTGTCCAACCGGAGGCATTACCGCCGAGAGCGCGCCGTCCTATCTGGCGTTGCCCAACGTGGTGTGCGTCGGCGGCTCGTGGCTCACCCCCAAGGCGGTGGTCGATCGCCGTGATTGGGTGGCCATCACCCGGCTCGCGCAGGCGGCGGCCGCATTGCGCCCCGCGCAGCACTCTGCATAGCGCCGCGAGCGTTTGCCTGCGCTGTCCTGCGCGTACAATACGGCTTTACCTTCCCAGGCCGGTGCCCAGGCGCCGGCCGCTTCGTTATGTCCTCATTCGAATTTTTCGCGCCGTGCCCGCGTGGGCTGGAAGAAGCACTGGCCGCCGAGCTGCACGAGCTGGGCCATGTGGCCCCGCTGGCCGTCGGCGCGCAGGTGCCTGGCGGCGTGCATTTCGCCGGACCGTGGGCGGCCGGCATGGCTGCCAACCTCCACTCCCGTATCGCCAGCCGTGTACTGTTGCGCATCGCGCAACGTGCCTATCGCAGCGAACAGGACATCTATGCGTTGGCGATGGAGCAGCGTTGGGAAGACTGGTTCTCAGCACGGCAAACGCTGCGCGTCGACGTGACCGCCATCAAGGCGCCGCTCAAGAGCCTCGAGTTCGTTACGCTGCGCATCAAGGACGCCATTTGCGATCGCCTGCGCGACAAAACCGGCGCGCGGCCAAGCATCGACACCGCGCAACCCGACGTGCGTGCATTCGCATTTCTGAGCGCCCAACAGGCGACGCTGTACCTGGATACGTCCGGCGATGCACTGTTCAAGCGCGGCTGGCGTCTGGACAAGGGCGCCGCGCCATTGCGCGAAAATCTCGCGGCGGGCATTTTGCGTCTGGCCGGCTGGCGCCATGGCATGGCGCCGGCGGTGCCGCTGTACGACCCGATGTGCGGCAGCGGCACCTTTCTCGCCGAAGCCGCGCAAATCTCCCTGGGAGTGCCGGCCGGCGTGATGCGCCGCTTCGGTTTCGAGCGGCTGCAGGGATACGACATCAATGCCTGGCAGGGGCTCAAGCAACAGGCGCTCGACGCCCAGCAGGCCGCACGCGCTCATGGTGCGCCGCTGCCGATCTATGGCAGCGATATTTCCGGTGACATGCTGATCAAGGCGCGCCTGAATTTCGAGCGCGCTGGATTGCCGCCGCTGTCGCTCAAGCAGATCGATGCGCGCGCAATGGTGCCGCCATGCGCCGAGGCCGGCATTATCGTGACCAACCCGCCGTATGGCGAACGCCTGGAAGTCCGGGGGCGAGGGGCGGGGCGCCGCGACGACGATGGAGCGGCACTGGATGACGAATACGGCGATGCCGGGTTTCGCCGGGCTCGGCCGGACAATGTCGACGCCGAATTTTTCCAGGCGTTCGGCAATGCGCTCAAGCAGCGCTTCGCCGGCTGGACCGTGCATGTGCTGACTGCCGACATGCGCCTGCCGGGCCAGATGCGCCTGCGCGAGGCGCGCCGCACGCCGCTGTTCAACGGCGCCATCGAATGCCGGCTGTTCCGTTTCGACATGATCGCCGGCGCGGTGCGCAAGCGACCCGCTTCGGACACTAGCGATCCAGCGCCAGAAAACGTTTGACGATGCCGTGCGAGTAGACACTCGCCACGTTTTTCAGGAACGGCGGAAAGTCGACGTGCGCCTGATCGTTGGCGTTGTCCGACACGGTACGCATCACCGCGAATCGCACGCCGTACTCGTAACACACCTGGGCGACCGCGGCGCCTTCCATCTCCACCGCCAGCGCATCGGGCGCTGCCGCGAGCAAAGCCGCGGCGCGCGCATGGCTGCTGATGAACTGGTCGCCGCTGAGGACCAGACCGGCATGCACGCGCGGCGCGTCGATCCGAAAATGCCGCAGCGTGGCCGCCTCGATGCGCTGCGGCAACTGCTCGCGCAGGAACGCGCCCGCCGCCTCGACCAACTGGGCGCTGAGCTGCGGATCGGCGTCGAAGCGGCTTTTGCCCAGCAACGGCACTTCGTGCCGCGGAAATAGCGGTTGCGCGTCGAGGTCGTGCTGCATCAACGCGTTGGCCACCACCACATCGCCCACCGGCAGGCCCGGGGCGATACCGCCGGCCAGGCCGGTGAACAGCAGGCGATCGATCTTGAACTCGTGAATCAGCGCGGTGGCGGTGGCCGCCGCCGCGACCTTGCCCAGCCGCGCCAGCACGATCACGCATGCGTGTCCATCGAGGGTGCCGACGTAATAGTCGCGCATGCCGATGCGTGCGACGCGCGCGCCGGACTCCATATCCCGCAGGAGTTCGGCGATTTCCTCATGCATGGCGGCAACGATGCCCAGGGTCATAGCAGGTGTTCCGATCAGTTACTCGATGGCCTTGACCATCTCTTCGACGACCTTCTTGGCATCGCCGAAAACCATCATGGTCTTGTCCATGTAAAACAGCTCGTTGTCGAGTCCGGCGTAGCCGGCGGCCATCGAGCGCTTGTTGACGATGACCGTCTTGGCCTTGTATGCCTCCAGGATCGGCATGCCGGCAATCGGCGAGCCCGGATCGTTCTTGGCCGCCGGATTGACCACGTCGTTGGCCCCCAGCACCAGCACCACGTCGGTCTGCCCGAACTCGCCGTTGATGTCCTCCATCTCGAACACCTGGTCGTACGGCACTTCCGCCTCGGCCAGCAACACGTTCATATGCCCCGGCATGCGTCCGGCCACCGGGTGAATCGCATAGCGGACATTGATGCCGTGCTCGGTGAGCTTCTCGGTCAGTTCCTTGAGCGCGTGCTGCGCGCGCGCCACCGCCAGCCCGTAGCCGGGAACGATCACCACCGACTCGGCGTTGCTCATCAGGAACGCCGCGTCGTCGGGCGAGCCGGACTTGACCGGGCGCTGTTCCTGTTGCCCCTTCGCGCCGGCCGTGGCGGTCGCCCCGAAGCCTCCCAGCAGCACGTTGAAGAACGAGCGGTTCATGGCCCGGCACATGATGTACGAGAGAATCGCCCCGGAGCTGCCGACCAGCGAGCCGGCGATGATCAGCATCGGGTTGTTCAGCGAGAAGCCGATACCTGCGGCGGCCCAGCCCGAATACGAGTTCAGCATCGACACCACCACCGGCATGTCGGCCCCGCCGATCGGGATAATGATCAGCACGCCCAGCGCGAAGGCGATTGCCGTCATCAGCAGGAACGGCAGCCAGCTTTGCGACAGAAAGAAAATCAGGCCGAAGCCGACCATCGCCAGCGCCAGCATCAGGTTGATCAGGTGTTGGCCCGGATAGACCACCGGCGCGCCCTGAAACAGGCGGAACTTGTATTTGCCCGAGAGCTTGCCGAAGGCGATTACCGAACCCGAGAACGTGATGGCGCCGACGAAGGTGCCGATGAACAGCTCCAGCCGGTTACCCAGCGGCAACGCGAAATCGCCCGGCGGCGCGATGCCGAACGCGCTGGGCTCGGACACCGCCGCAATCGCGATACACACGGCGGCCAGGCCGATCAGCGAGTGCATTGCGGCGACCAGCTCCGGCATTTTCGTCATCTCGACGCGCCGTGCGATGACCGCACCGATCGTGCCGCCCACCACCAGGCCGATGGCGATCAGGCTGATACCGGAGACGCCGCCGCCGGCCATGCGCCGCAGTTCGTAGATCAGCGCCACGGTGGTCAGGGCGGCGATTAGCATGCCCGCCATGCCGAAAAGATTGCCGCGCCGCGCACTCTTGGGGCTCGAGAGTCCCTTGAGCGCCTGGATGAAGCAGATCGATGCCAGCAGGTACAGCAACGTGACCAGATTCATGCTCATGACTGCCCCCCGGCTTGTTCGCTTTTCTTCGGTTCTTTCTTCTTGAACATTTCCAGCATGCGCTGGGTGACCAGGAAGCCCCCGAACACGTTGACCGCGGCCAGCGTCACCGCCAGCACGCCCATCACCTTGCCGACGCTGCCGTTGGTGAGCCCCGCGGCGAGCATGGCGCCGACGATGATGATCGCCGAAATGGCATTGGTCACCGCCATGAGCGGTGTATGCAGAGCCGGTGTGACATTCCACACCACGTGATAGCCGACGTAGACCGCCAGCACGAAGATGATCAGGTTGATAACCGTATGGTTGACGAGTTCCATGTTGTCCTCGGCTGCGATTCAGGAGTTTTGACGCAACACCTGCCCGTCCCTGCACATCAGGCAGGCGGCGACGATGTCATCGTTCATGTCGATGGCCAACTTTCCTTCCTTGTCGATCAGCAGCTTGAGGAAGTCCAGTACGTTGCGGGCATACAGGGCCGAGGCATCGGCACTGAGCATGCCCGGCAGGTTGGTGTGCCCCACCAGAGACACGCCATGCTTGACGACGATCCGGTCGGGTTCGGTCAGCGGGCAGTTGCCGCCGCCGTTC
Organism: Pandoraea thiooxydans; assembly: GCF_001931675.1. NCBI lineage: Bacteria > Pseudomonadati > Pseudomonadota > Betaproteobacteria > Burkholderiales > Burkholderiaceae > Pandoraea > Pandoraea thiooxydans. Next base: position 82,278 of record NZ_CP014839.1, read on the forward strand.
GCACCACGCCCCGCAGCCAGATCGACTACCACCGAGCCTGGCTTCATGGCCTTGACGGTGTCCTCCGAGAGCAGCATCGGGGCGGGGCGTCCCGGAATGAGGGCGGTGGTGATGACGATGTCGGCCTGGCGGGCGCGCTCGTGCACCAGCTCGGCCTGCCGCTTGATCCAGTCGGGCGGCATCGGGCGCGCATAGCCGCCCACGCCCTGGGCAATCTCGCGCTCCTCGTCGGTCAGAAGAGGCACGTCGAGAAACTTGGCGCCCAGCGATTCGATCTGCTCCTTGACCGCCGGTCGCACGTCGGAAGCCTCGATCACCGCACCCAGCCGCTTGGCGGTGGCGATCGCCTGCAGGCCTGCCACCCCAGCGCCCAGGATCAGCACGCGCGCGGCCTTGACGGTGCCGGCCGCGGTCATCAACATCGGCATGAAGCGCTGATACACGTTGGCCGCGACCATCACCGCCTTGTAGCCGGCGATATTCGCCTGCGAGGAGAGCACGTCCATGCTCTGCGCGCGCGTCGTGCGCGGCGCGGCCTCCAGCGCGAAGGCCGTGAGATTGGCCGCGGCCAGCTGGGCGTTGTTCTCGTTGTCGAACGGATTGAGCATGCCGATGAGCACGGTGCCGGCGCGCAGTTGGCCCAGTTCCGCCGTGACCGGCGTGCGTACCTTGAGCAGGATGTCGGCACCCAACACCGCGGCGGTGTCGCCAATGCGAGCTCCGGCCGCTTCGTAGAGCGCGTCTGGCACGCTCGCGCCGAGCCCGGCGTCATGTTCGACTGTCACCTGATGGCCGGCGGCCACCAGCTTCTTGACGGTCTCCGGCGTGCCTGCGACGCGTGTCTCGCCCGGCCAGCGTTCCAACGGTATGCCGATATGCATCTCCACTCCTTCCCTGTTTTGAATCGGGGCACCCGTTGTCACAACCGCCCCGGGGCCGCCTGGTTTGATAATTCGAGGGTCTTGCATAAAACGCAGCGGCTAGCTTACCCGAATATAGGAATGGTGAATATTCGTGAGCTGGCTATATCGATATTACCGGTATGCGTAGTCATGTTTATGTCAAGAACGGGACGCAGAGGCCATTCGGCGGCGTTTTCGCCCAAACGGTAGAATAACGGCTTGCTACGGAATCCCCCATGACACAACGCTGGAAACCCCATGTCACCGTGGCGGCCGTGATTGAACGAGACGGCCGCTTTTTGCTGGTCGAGGAACGAACGCCCGACGGCCTTCAATTGAATCAGCCGGCCGGCCATCTCGAATCGGGCGAGTCGCTGCTCGAAGCCGTGGTACGCGAGACCCGCGAAGAAACCGCACGAGCGTTCGAGCCCGAGGCGCTGCTGGGCATTTATCAGGCGCGCGGCAACACCCCGGAGAACCAGGAGGTCACCTACCTGCGCTTTGCTTTTGTCGGCCGGGTGGGCGATCCGCTGGCCGGCCAGGCACTCGACGATGGCATCGTGCGCACGCTATGGGCCACACCCGAGCAAATCCAGGCGGAGCGGGCGCGCCATCGCAGTCCGCTCCTGATGCGGTGCGTCGACGATTATCTGCGAGGCCAGCGTTATCCGCTCGAACTGATTTATACCCATGCCGCGCCCGCCGCCGCACCGGAGGGCACATGAGCCGGCAGCGTGTGGTGGTCGGCATGTCGGGCGGGGTCGACTCGTCCGTGACGGCGTGGCTGCTCAAACAGCAGGGCTACGACGTGGTCGGCCTGTTCATGAAGAACTGGGAGGACGACGATGACGGCGAATACTGCTCGACCCGGCAGGACTGGATCGACGTCGTCTCGGTCGCGGATCTGATCGGTATCGACGTCGAAGCGGTCAATTTCGCCGCCGAATACAAGGACCGCGTGTTCGCCGAATTTCTGCGCGAGTATTCGGCCGGCCGCACGCCCAACCCGGACGTGCTGTGCAATGCCGAGATCAAGTTCAAGGCGTTTCTCGATCATGCGGTGGCGCTGGGCGCCGAGTCGATCGCGACCGGCCATTACGCCCGCGTGCGCGAGCGCGACGGACGTTTCGAATTGCTCAAGGCCAAGGATTCGAGCAAGGATCAGAGTTATTTCCTGCACCGGCTCAACCAGGCGCAGCTATCGCGCACGATGTTCCCGCTCGGCGAGATACCCAAGACCGAGGTGCGGGAGATCGCCGCACGCATCGGCCTGCCCAACGCAAAGAAGAAGGACTCGACGGGCATCTGCTTCATCGGCGAGCGGCCGTTTCGGGAGTTTCTGAACCGCTATTTGCCGACCCGGCCCGGACCGATGAAAACACCGGACGGCAAGGTCGTCGGCGAGCATATCGGCCTGGCTTTCTACACGCTCGGGCAGCGCAAGGGAATCGGCCTGGGCGGCAGCCGCGATGGCTCGGGCGAGCCCTGGTTCGTGGCTCGCAAGGACATGAGCGAAAACACGCTGTATGTGGTGCAGGGGCACGATCATCCCTGGTTGCTGGCGCACACGCTGCAGGCGACCGACTTGTCGTGGGTCGCGGGCGAGCCGCCGCGCGAAGGATGGGCCTGCGCGGCCAAGACGCGCTACCGGCAGGCCGACGCGCCGTGCCTGGTCGCGCGTGCCAGCCAGGCGCACCTCGAACTGCATTTCGAGGCGCCGCAGTGGGCGGTCACGCCCGGGCAATCGGCAGTGCTATACGACGGCGACGTATGCCTGGGCGGCGGCATTATCGAGAGCACGCAGGCATGATGGCAGTGTACGAATCCTGATAAGAAGGAGACGGGTATGTGGTCCAGGCGTTATCTGGCTTTTTGGGGGGCTGTCATCGTTCTGGCCGCAACTGCCTGGGCGGCGGGGCGCGGGACGCTGAGCTGGCTGTGCGTGGTGATACCGGCGGCGCTCGTGTTGCTCGGCCTGCGCGATATCGGGCAGCCGCGCCATTCCGTGCTGCGCAATTACCCGCTGTGGGGGCATTTGCGGTTCCTGCTCGAATTCATTCGCCCGGAAATTCGCCAGTATTTCGTCGAAGACGATACGGTCGAAACACCGTTTTCGCGCGCGCAACGCAGCATCGTCTATCAGCGCGCCAAGGGCGAAGTCGACAGCCGTCCATTCGGCACCGAGCTGGATGTGAAGGTGGCAGGCTACGAGTGGATCAGCCATTCGCTCGCGCCGACCAAGCTGCCGTCGCATGATTTTCGTATCGTGATTGGCGCGGACCGCGCGCAGCCTTACTCGGCGTCGATTTTCAACGTCTCGGCGATGAGTTTCGGCGCGTTGTCCGGCAATGCGATCCAGGCGCTCAATCGCGGCGCCAAGCTCGGCGGGTTCATGCACGATACCGGTGAGGGGTCGATTTCTCCCTATCACCGCGAGCACGGCGGCGATCTGGTGTGGGAGGTGGCGTCGGGATACTTTGGCTGCCGTAACGACGATGGCTCGTTCAATCCAGATAAATTTGCCGAGCAGGCGCGCTCGCCGCAGGTGAAAATGATCGAGGTGAAGCTTTCGCAGGGCGCCAAACCAGGGCACGGCGGCGTCTTGCCGGCCGCCAAGGTGACGCCCGAGATTGCTGCCACGCGGGGTATCGCGATGGGTCAGGATTGCATTTCCCCGGCCACTCACTCGGCGTTCTCGACGCCGCTCGAATTGCTGCAGTTCGTGGATCGGCTGCGTACTCTGTCGGGCGGCAAGCCGACCGGCTTCAAGTTATGCATCGGGCACCCGTGGGAGTTCTTCGGCATCGTCAAGGCGATGCTGGAGTCCGGCATCCTGCCCGACTTCATTGTGGTCGACGGCGCCGAGGGCGGCACCGGGGCCGCGCCGCTGGAATTTACCGATCACGTCGGCATGCCGTTGCAGGAGGGCCTGCTGCTGGTGCATAACACCCTGGTCGGCACGAACCTGCGTGAACGCATCAAGGTTGGCGCCTCCGGCAAGATCGTCACAGCCTTCGATATTGCACGGACTCTGGCAGTTGGCGCCGACTGGTGTAATTCAGCCCGCGGCTTCATGTTCGCGATCGGGTGCATTCAATCGCAGAAGTGCCACACGGACCGTTGCCCGACCGGTGTGGCCACCCAGGACCGGCTGCGTCAGCGGGCCCTGGTGGTGCCGGACAAGGCCGAACGGGTGCATCAGTTCCATCGGCACACGCTGCACGCGTTGCAGGAGTTGATTCAGGCCGCCGGCCTGGCGCATCCGGCCGATTTGCGCGCGCATCACATCGTGCGGCGGATTTCGTCAAACGAAGTGCGTCTGTTGTCGGAGTTGCTGAAATACCTGGCCCCCGGCGACCTGCTGATCGGCAATTTCCGTTATCAGTTGTATGAGAAATATTGGCCGCTGGCTCGCAGCGACAGTTTCAATCTTCAGCCAACGGCCTGAGAGGCGCAAAAAAACCTGCCGGATTCGTCGAATCGGGCAGGTTTCTCGAGTGCGCGCAATTCAGGCTTGCGGCGGCTGCGTGTCGATAAACGACTGCCGTTGCGACAGACGTTCAAAGTACTTGCCCAGGGCGGGATGCGACGCGCGCCAGGCGATATCGGGCGCGCGCAAATCGAGATAGCCGAGCGCACAGCCGACTGCCAGATCCGCCAGACTCAAATGATTGCCGGCGCACCAGGGGCGCTCTCCCAGGCCGTTGGCCATCGCGTGCAGGCTCGTTTCGATCTTGTCGCGCTGACGATCGAGCCATGCCTGGGAGCGATGCTCCGGTTCGTGGAATTTGCCTTCCAGCCTGATCAGGACGGTCGCGTCGAGCACTCCGTCGGCAAGCGCTTCCCAGCAGCGGACCTCGGCGCGTTCGCGCCCAGACGGCGGAATGAGCTTGCCCACCGGTGTGAGGGTATCGAGATACTCGCAGATCACGCGCGAATCGAACATCGCTTCGCCGTCTTCCATGATCAGGCAGGGGATTTTGCCAAGCGGATTGGCGTCCCGGACATGTGAATCGGGCGCCCAAGGATCCTCGAGCACGAACTGGTAGTCGATTTTCTTTTCCACCATGACGATACGCACTTTACGAACGTACGGGCTGGTCAGCGAGCCGATTAACTTCATGGGGTTCCTTAGAAAATAACTGGAGCCGAGTATACCGTGCAGTTTGCCGCGAATGCGTTCGACTGTGGTACCGGAGAAACACCGAGAGGGTAACTCCCAACCTGGGGTTGACAGGCCTCGCACGGCCGCGCGGTGGGCAGGCCGGGGATGGTAAAATTCTGCTTTTCCGGGTGCGGCGTGACCGCTCCCCCTTTTCCCGCCTGATCTATTCGTTCTCCGCCATGTCCGACGATGCATTTTTCGCGCTCAATGCGCTTTCCCCGCTTGATGGCCGCTACGCCGCCAAGACCGACGCGCTGCGCCCCTGGTTGTCCGAAGCCGCCTTCATGCGACATCGCGTCATGGTCGAAATCCATTGGCTGATCGCGCTGTCGCATGCCGGCTTGCCGGAAATCGCGCCGTTCTCGCCGGCTGGCGAGAAATTCCTGCTGACGCTGGTCGAGCGCTTCGCCACTGCCGATGCGGCGCGCATCAAGGAAATCGAGCGCGTCACCAACCACGACGTGAAAGCGGTCGAATACTGGCTCAAGGAGCAGGTCAAGGGCCAGCCCGAGCTGGAAGCGGCGAGCGAGTTCATTCATTTCGCTTGCACCTCGGAGGACATCAATAATACGTCGCACGGCCTGATGCTCAAGGGCGCGCGCCAGCAGGCGCTGTTGCCGGCGCTGGAGGCGCTGCACCAGCGACTGGTGGCGCTGGCTCATGAATACGCGGGTCAGCCAATGCTCTCGCGCACGCACGGGCAGCCGGCGAGCCCGACGACCCTCGGCAAGGAGTTCGCCAATGTCGCCATGCGTCTGCAACGGGCGATCGAGCGCGTAGCGGCGGTGCCGTTGCTGGCCAAGATGAACGGCGCGGTGGGCAACTACAACGCGCACCTGTCGGCTTACCCCGAACTCGACTGGGAGAACTTCTCCCGTCGCGTGATCGAGGAGCGGCTGGGCCTGAGCTTCAACCCTTACACGATCCAGATCGAGCCGCATGATTACATGGCCGAACTGTTCGATGCCGTGGCGCGGGTCAATACGATCCTGCTCGATCTGAATCGCGATGTGTGGGGTTATATCTCCCTGGGCTACTTCAAGCAAAAAACCAAGGCCGGTGAGATTGGCTCGTCGACGATGCCGCACAAGGTCAATCCGATCGATTTCGAGAACTCCGAGGGCAATCTGGGGCTGGCCAATGCGATGCTGCGCCATTTGGCCGATAAGCTGCCGGTGTCTCGCTGGCAGCGCGACCTGACCGACTCCACGGTGCTGCGCAATATCGGTGTGGCTTTGGGCTACGGCCTGCTGGCGTACGACGCGTGCCTGCGCGGGCTGGGCAAGCTGGAGCTCAATCCGCAGCGCCTGAACGACGATCTCGATGCGTGCTGGGAGGTGCTGGCCGAACCGGTGCAGACCGTGATGCGGCGTTATGGCGTGCCCAACCCGTATGAGCAACTCAAGGATTTGACGCGCGGCAAGGGCATTACCCGCGAGGCGCTGCATACCTTCATCGGGCAGTTGGCGATTCCCGAGGAAGCGAAGGCCCGCCTGCTGGCCATGACGCCGTCGAGTTATGTCGGCAAGGCCATCGAGTTGGCAAAACGCGTGGCCTGAGTCGGTGGCGTGCATGAGGCGCCCTTGGGTCTGGCGGTGCCTGGCGGAACTGCGCGGGCATCCGCCAGCCTAATGCGGGGTCATGCGGCGTCCTGTCCGGGGGCGGGGCATTACGCCGACAGGCGCCGGTGTCATACGCTGCTGGTACCATGCCGATAGCCGCTGGTGCACAGTGAGTTCCGGGGTTGCCGCGACGGGCCACGTGGCGCGTATTACATGGTGATCCTGGCGGCGGACGTCCTCGCCGATGGCGACTGTTGGAAGCTACCTTGAGAGAGCACGCATCTTGCCGAACCCTTCATCGTCCGATCGAGATCCGCAAGGCAACCCGTACAAAACCAACCGGGGGTTGGCCCGAGCGTGGCGAGCGTTGCTGCACTCGTATAGCGGCATCCGCTATGCGATTCTCGAGGAGAGCGCATTTCGCCAGGAGCTGACCCTGGCGGCGATTTTGATTCCTGTGGCCGCGATCATTCCAGTGAGTGCGGTGGAACGCCTGCTGCTGATCGGCTCGGTGCTGCTGGTGCTGATCGTCGAGTTGCTCAATTCCAGCGTCGAAGCCGCAATCGACCGGATTTCGCTCGAAAAGCACGAGTTGTCCAAGCGGGCCAAGGATTTCGGTAGTGCCGCCGTTCTCATGGCCCTGTGTCTTTGCGGGCTGACTTGGCTGTTGCTGGCCGGCCCGCTCCTGCTGGCCCGTTTCAGTTGAATGTAGGATCGGGTGACTGCCCGGCTCGCTTGGCGCCAGCAAGAGCGCTTTTGAAACCCCCTTTCAGAAAAGAAAAAGCCTCCGCCAGGTCGCCCGGCGGAGGCTTTCAGGCGATTCGACGGTTCAGACTTGCGCGCCGAAGTTCGGGTCGTTGCGATCGGTCGAGTCGCCGTTGTCCTTGCCGCCGCCCTTGATCAGGTCTTCGCGCTTGACGCCGAGCCACATGGCCATCGCGGCGGCGACGAACACCGACGAGTAAATCCCGAAGCAGATCCCGACGGTCAGCGCCAGCGAGAAGTAGTGCAGCGTCGGTCCACCGAAGAAGAACATCGATAGCACCATCATCTGCGTGCTGCCGTGCGTGATGATGGTACGGGACATCGTGCTGGTGATCGCGTGATCGATGACGTGCGGCACCTCGGTCTTGCGCATCTTGCGGAAATTTTCCCGAATCCGATCGAAGATCACCACCGATTCATTGACCGAGTAACCGAGCACCGCCAGCACAGCTGCCAGCACCGAGAGCGAGAACTCCCACTGGAAGAAGGCGAAAAAGCCCAGGATGATCACCACGTCGTGCAAGTTCGCGATGATCCCCGCGACCGCGAATTTCCACTCGAAGCGGAACGACAGGTAGATGACGATGCCGATCACGACAAACAGCAACGCTAGCAAGCCATTGATCGCCAGTTCCTTGCCGACCTGCGGCCCGACGAATTCAACGCGTTGCAGCTTGGCCGTGGCATCCTGTGCCGATAGCGCCTGAAACACGGCCTGGCTTTGCGCGGAACTGGTCTCGGTCTTGCCGTTCGCACCTTTCTCGAGCGGCAGGCGGATCATTACGTCACTGGAGGTGCCGAAACTCTGCACCTGGGCGTCGCCATAACCCAGCTTGCCGACGGCGCTGCGGATTTCATCGAGATTCGCAGCGTGCCCGTAATTGACCTCCATCACCGTGCCGCCAGTGAATTCGATCGACAGGTGCAGGCCTCGATGAATCAAAAAGAACACTGCGGCGACGAACGTAATGGCCGAGATGATGTTGAAGATCAGGGCGTGCCGCATGAACGGCACGTCTTTTTTGATGCGGAAAAATTCCATGACGTATTCCTCTTGCGCTGGGCGATCGCGTTATTGTTTGGGCGACTCGGCGGTGCCGGCACCGTCCGGGCGCCATACCTGACCGATCGCCAGCGACTTGAGCTTGCGGCGACCGCCGTACCAAAGGTTGGCCAGGCCACGCGCAAAAAAGACTGCGGAGAACATCGACGTCAGAATCCCGATGCAGTGCACGATAGCGAACGCGCGCACCGGGCCCGACCCGAAGGCCAGCAGGGCCAGACCGGCGATCAGCGTGGTCGCGTTGGAGTCGAGGATGGTGGCCCAGGCATGTTCGAAGCCTGCTGAGATGGCCTTCTGCGGCCCCGCCCCGCCACGCAACTCCTCGCGTATCCGCTCGTTGATCAGCACGTTGGCGTCAATGGCCATCCCCAGCGTAAACGCGATAGCGGCAATGCCCGGCAGTGTCAGCGTGGCTTGCAGCATCGACAGCACGGCGATCAGCAGGAGCAGATTGACCAGCAGGGCGAGCACCGAGAACATGCCGAACAGCATGTAGTAGAACACCATGAAGACGGCGATGGCAGCCAGCCCGTACGTAACGGAATGGATCCCTTTCTTGATGTTGTCGGCGCCCAGGCTCGGGCCGATCGTGCGCTCCTCGACGATATTCATCGGTGCCGCCAGCGAGCCGGCGCGCAGCAGCAGCGCAAGGTCGTTGGCCGCCTGAGGCGAGCCCATGCCGGTGATCTGGAAGTTCTGGCCCAGTTCGCTGCGGATGGTGGCCACGGTCAGGACTTCGCCTTTGCCGTTTTCGAACAATACGATACCCATCGGCTTGCCGATGTTGTCGCGCGAGACGTCGCGCAGCACGCGCCCGCCCGCCGAGTCCAGCTTGATGCTGACCGACGGCTGCTGCTGCTCATCGAAGCCGGCCGAGGCGCTGGTGATGCGGTCGCCGCTGAAAATGACCTGGCGTTTGAGGAAAACCGGGGCGCCGTTGCCGTGCAGGAAAAGTTGATCGCCGGGAGGTACCGGCGTGTCGGCAGTCGGATAGCGCGGTGCATCGGGATCGGCCAGGCGCGCTTCGAGTGTCGCGGTGCGGCCGATGATTTCCTTGGCCTTGGCGGTGTCCTGCACACCCGGCAACTGCACGACGATGCGGTCGGCGCCTTCCTGCTGGATGATCGGTTCGGCGACCCCAAGTTCGTTGACCCGGTTATGCAGGGTCAGGATGTTCTGCTTGATGGCCGCTTCCTGCACGGCGCGGCGCGAGCTATCGCTGAACGAGCCGATCACGTTGTACTTGCCGGCGCCGGCGGGCTGAACCGTATATTGCAGATCGGGCAAATGGTCGGCCAGCACGTCGCGGGCCTTGTTCGCCGCGTTTTCCGAGTCGAGCTGCACCTGAAGCGTGCCGTCGGGCGTGCGGCTCACGCCGTCATTGCGGATGTCCTTGTCGCGCAACAGCGTACGCGCGTCGCCGGCGGTGGCCTCGAGCTTCTTGCTGATGGCCCCGGCCATGTCGACCTGCAGCAGAAAGTGAACACCGCCGCGCAGATCGAGGCCGAGATACATCGGCAGCGCATGCAGCGCACTCATCCAGTGCGGTGAGGCCGATACCAGGTTGAGGGCGACCACATACGTCGGATCGCTCGCGTCGGGGTTGAGCGTGCGTGCCAGCAGATCCTTGGCGCGCAATTGCGTGTCGGTATCGTGGAAGCTGATGCGTACGGTCGGATTCAGGTTGCTGTTGTCGAATTCAGCCCCGTCGAACGCAATGTGATTGCTCGTCAGAATGCCCTCGGCCCTCTCGAGCAGCGCGGGATCGGCCTTGACCGTGGCCTTGACGCTGAGTATCTGCACGGCCGGCACGTCTCCGAACAGATTGGGCGCAGCGTACAACAGGCCGATGGCCAGGGCCGCCAAAATGACGATGTATTTCCAGAGAGGATAGCGATTCATGATCGGCAGCGGGGCAGGTGCGTCGAAGGAGCCGGAAGCGGGTCCGCCGTCGCGGCGGACACCTGGCGATACGCGGAGTGGATCAGAGCGACTTCAGCGTGCCTTTGGGCAGCAGCGTCGTGACTGCGCTTTTCTGCACGTTGATTTCGACGCCGTCGGCAATCTCGACGCTGATGAAATTATCGGCGACCTTGGTGATTTTCCCGGCCAGGCCGCCGGAGGTGACGATTTCGTCGCCCTTGGTCAATTCCGAGAGCATGTTGCGGTGCTCTTTTTGGCGCTTCATTTGCGGCCGAATCATGATGAAGTACAGCACCACGAACATCAATACCAGCGGCAGGAAGCTCATCAGGCTGCTGGTCGGGCTGCCAGCGGCAGTCTGGGCAAAAGCGTTGGAAATCAGCACGTTCGGTTCTCCAAAATGGTGTGGTCGGAAGTCGATGGCCAGGCGGAGTTTGACGTATTCCAGAATGCCGGGCAAACGGAATGCCACGTCCCCTTAATCAGAATATTCCCATCGCAACACAGGGCGTTGCGATGGTGCTCTGGCCTCTCAGCGGGCATTAGATTTCTCCCGCTTTTCAAGTAGCCGGACATTCTACCATCGCCGGTGGGCAAGTCGACGATCCTTCAATCGATGCCTTGCGAGCGCTCGTGATGGAATTGTCGGACGAAAGCGTCGAATTGCCCGGTTTCGATAGCCGAGCGCATCTGTTGCATCAGTTGCAGATAGTAATGCAGGTTATGGATGGTATTGAGCCGGGCGCCGAGAATCTCCCCGGCACGCTGCAAATGATGAAGATAGGCGCGCGAAAAGTGACGGCAGGTGTAGCAGCCACAGGTCTGGTCGAGCGGGCGGGTATCGCTTTTGTGCGCGGCATTGCGAATCTTCAGGTCGCCGAAACGCGTGAACAGCCAGCCATTGCGGGCGTTGCGCGTGGGCATCACGCAATCGAACATGTCGACGCCGGCGGCCACCCCGGCCACCAGGTCTTCCGGCGTGCCGACCCCCATCAGATAGTGCGGCTTGTCGGCGGGCAAGCGCGGGGCGACGTGAGCCAGCACGCGCATCATGTCCTCCTTGGGTTCGCCTACCGACAGGCCGCCGATCGCGTAGCCATGGAAGTCGAGCTCGGCCAGCCCCGCCAGCGATTCGTCGCGCAAATGCTCGTACATGCCACCCTGCACGATGCCGAACAGCGCATTGGGGTTGGCCAGTCGGTTGAATTCTTCGCGCGAGCGGCGCGCCCAGCGCAGCGACATGCGCATCGACGCGCCGGCCTCGGCCTCGGTCGCCGGGCGGCCGTCGATCTCGTACGGAGTGCATTCGTCGAACTGCATCGCGATGTCCGAATTCAGGACATGCTGAATCTGCATCGAGATTTCGGGTGACAGAAACAGCCGGTCGCCATTGATCGGCGAAGCGAATTTCACCCCCTCTTCGCTGATTTTGCGCAACTCTCCCAGGCTGAAAACCTGGAAGCCCCCGGAGTCGGTCAGAATCGGCTTGTCCCAGCCCATGAAGCGATGCAGGCCACCGTGCGCGCCGATCGTGTCAAGGCCGGGGCGCAGCCACAAATGAAAGGTATTGCCCAGGATGATTTGCGCGCCGTTCTCGTCGAGTTCGAGCGGCGACATCGCCTTGACGGAACCATAGGTGCCTACCGGCATGAAAATCGGCGTCTCGACCACACCGTGGTTCAGAGTGAGCCGGCCGCGGCGGGCTTGGCCGTCGGTACAGAGAAGTTCGAAGTTGAGCATGGATGCGTCGAGCGGCTGCCGCGCCCGGTTGAGCGCGGCCAAGGGGGGTTATTGTAGCGAGTCCGCCGCGGCGCTTTGCTGGCGGGTCAGCAGCATGGCATCGCCATAACTGAAGAAACGATAACGCTGCTCGATCGCGTGGCGATAGGCGGCCCGGATCGTTTCGATGCCGGAGAAGGCCGAGACGAGCATCATCAGGGTCGATTTGGGCAAATGGAAGTTGGTGATGAGCCGATCGACTACCTGGAACCGGTAACCGGGGGTGATGAAAATATCGGTCTCGGCACTGCCCGGCTGCAGCGTGCCCGGCGGCAGCCCGGCGGCCAGCGCGGCCCGCGCAGCCGATTCGAGCGCGCGCATCGAGGTGGTGCCCACCGCGATCACGCGCCCGCCAGCCGCGCGTGTGGCGGTCACTGCCTCCAGCAGTTCGGGGCTCAGCCGATACCACTCGGTATGCATCTGATGCTCGGCGATGTTTTCCACCCGCACCGGCTGGAAGGTCCCGGCGCCGACGTGCAGCGTGAGCGTGGCTCGCCGGATGCCGCGTTGATCGAGTTGATCGAGCAGCGCGTCGTCGAAATGCAGCGCGGCGGTCGGTGCGGCCACTGCCCCCGGGTGACGGGCAAACACAGTCTGGTAACGCGTCTCGTCGTAATCGGTGGCCTCGTGGGTGATGTACGGCGGCAAAGGCAGCCGGCCATGCGCCTCGATCAGGGCGTAGCAATCCTGCGGGAAATGCAGCGTGAAGAACGGCTCGACACGTTCCCCGACGGTGACGTCGAACGCATCTGCCAGGCGCAATGTCGAGCCGGGGCCCGGGCTCTTGCTGGCGCGGATCTGCGCCAGCGCGGTGCGCTCGTCGAGCACGCGCTCGATCAGCACCTCAACCTTGCCGCCACTGGCCTTTTGCCCGAAGAAGCGGGCTTTCAATACCTTGGTATCGTTGAAGACCAGCAGGTCGCCAGGCGTCAGGCACTCCGGTAACGCCGAGAAAGTCCTGTCATGCAGCACGGGCGCAGGCGTATCGCTGCAGGCGTCGACCTCCAGCAGGCGGCTGGCGCTGCGCTGAGGCAAGGCACTTTGGGCGATCAACTCGCCCGGCAAGTCGAAATCGAAATCTGAAAGGGTATACATCCTGCGTTTACAATGAAGAGCAGCCGCTATTTTACTTGTGTTGACCCAATCGATGACCGAGCGCCGTTCGAAAGCGAAAGACCAGGCCATGCCCGGCGGGGACCCGGCGCCAGAAGTACACGTCGACACGCAGCGCCCCGGGGCTGCGCGGCCGGCTCCGTCCGCGCGCGCCAAGCCTCGTGCGGCGGACAAGCTGGCCAAGCTGGGGCTCACGCGCGACCTCGACCTCATCCTGCATCTGCCGATGCGCTACGAGGACGAGACTACACTCACGCCAATCGACAATCTCCTGCCGGGGCAGAACGCCCAGGTTGAGGGCGTGGTGGTCGCCAGCGAAGTCACCTTTCGGCCGCGCCGCCAATGGGTGGTGCGCGTGCAGCAAGGTGAAGACGAATTGACACTGCGTTTTCTGAATTTCTACGGCAGTCAGCAAAAGCAGTTGGCGCCTGGCGCGCGGGTGAGGGTGCGCGGCGACGTACGTGGCGGTTTCTTTGGCCTCGAGATGGTCCATCCCGCCTACCGGGTCGTCGAGGAAGGAGCGCCGCTGCCGCAATCGCTCACGCCGGTCTACCCGAGCACGGCCGGCGTCAGTCAGGCTTATTTGCGACAGGCGATCGCCAACGCGCTCGAGCGCACGCCATTGCCGGAACAACTGCCGCCCGGGATACTGAATGATGCGCTGGGCACGTCGGCCAACGGCGCCTTGCCGTCGCTGGCCGACGCCGTGCGGCTGCTGCACAATCCCCCGGCCAGCGCGCCGCAGGCTGCGCTGGTCGAGCGCAGCCACCCGGCCTGGCTGCGCATCAAATTCGAGGAACTGCTGGCCCAGCAGCTGTCGCTCAAGCGCGCGCAGGCGGCGCGGCGGCGCGTGAGTGCGCCTCGGTTGCCGGACGTGCCGCGCTCGGATGGATTGCTGGCGCGCTTCGAAGCTGCCTTGCCGTTTGCGTTGACCGGAGCGCAACAGCGCGTCTGGCGCGAAATTCGCGCCGATCTGGCGGCACCGCACCCGATGCAGCGCCTGCTGCAGGGCGACGTTGGCAGCGGCAAGACGATTATTGCCGCGCTGGCGGCGGCCCAAACGATCGACGCAGGGTATCAGGCCGCCATCATGGCACCCACGGAAATCCTCGCCGAGCAGCATCTGCTGAAGCTCTCGGCCTGGCTGGCGCCACTCGGTGCGCGTGTGGTCTGGCTGGCGGGTAGCCTCAAGGCGCGCGACAAGCGTGCGGCTCTGGCGCAGGTGGCCAGCGGCGAAGCCCAGTTGGTGATCGGCACCCACGCGATGATCCAGGACTCCGTCGAATTTGCCCGGCTCGGACTGGCGGTGGTCGACGAACAGCACCGCTTCGGTGTCGCGCAGCGTCTGGCACTGCGCGGCAAGATTGCCACAACGTCTGATGCGGGCAGCGCAGTGCCGCATCAACTGATGATGAGCGCCACGCCGATTCCGCGTACATTGGCGATGACCTACTACGCCGATCTCGATGTGTCGCTGATCGATGAATTGCCGCCGGGCCGGGTGCCGGTGCTGACCAAGATCGTCAGCGATGCGCGCCGCGAAGAAGTCGTGGCGCGCGTGCGCGCCGCGGCGCTGGCCGGGCGGCAGGTCTACTGGGTGTGCCCGCTGATCGAGGAGAGCGAGGCACTGCAGTTGCAAACGGCGATCGACACGCATCAGCAACTGATCGCCGCTTTGCCCGAGTTGCGCGTGGGCCTGGTGCATGGGCGCCTGCCGCCGGCCGACAAGGCTGCGGTGATGGAAGCGTTCTCGCGCGGCGCGCTGCATTTGCTGGTGGCCACCACGGTCATCGAGGTGGGGGTGGATGTGCCGAATGCTTCGCTGATGGTCGTCGAGCATGCCGAGCGCTTCGGTCTGGCGCAACTGCATCAGTTGCGCGGGCGGGTCGGTCGCGGGCAGGCCGAATCAGTCTGCGTGCTGATGTACGCCACCCCCCTGTCGTTGACCGCCAAGGCCCGTCTGCAAACCATGCGCGAGACCGCAGACGGGTTCGAAATCGCACGCCGCGACCTTGAAATACGCGGACCGGGGGAATTCCTGGGGGCTCGGCAGTCCGGCGCGGCAATGTTGCGGTTCGTCGATCTCGTGGAAGATGCCTGGCTGATCGAGCCCGCCCGGCAGGCCGCCGAAGCGCTGTTGCGTGACGATCCTGTCGGTGTGAGCGCGCATCTGGAGCGCTGGCTGGGTGCGCGCGAAGCGTTTCTCAGTGCCTGATTGCGGGGAGCTGGTACGTGGCTCGCGTCCCGTCGCCGTGCAATTTGGATGCCGGCGATTATTCCATTAGCGACAACAATGAATTTCGCTAATCGATGTTTTTATTCGATAGCATAGGGAATACACTGATCCTGTCGGTGGTGCAAATATCTTGAGTGCCGCCCCCTTATATTCGACAGGAGAAATGTCATGAAAACCCCTCTGATTGTTGCCGCTTTGTTGTCCGCTTTTGTTGCCGCCCCGGTGTTTGCTCGTGGTAGCGCCGACCTGGGTACCGATACGTCGTGGATCGGTGTGAGCACGCTGAGCCGTGCCGCTGTGCGCGCCGACCTGATCAATGCCGAATCGCAAGGCCTGGTGCAACAAACCAACACCGTTTATCCGAAAGCCGCGCCTGCCGCCCAGGCCCTGGCCAGTGCCCCGGTGCGCGCCGGACTGGAAGTCGCCAACGTGAATTCCAATCTGTATTCGAACCAGTAACGCGACAGCAAGTTGTGCCGGATGCGCGCAGGCGCATCCCCGGCCCCGGTCCAGCGCGCATCGCGCCCGGCCGGGGCTTTGCTTTTTTGCGGGAGGCCGCGCCGCGGTGCAAGGGAGTCGGCCCGATGTTTTCTTACATACATTTGTGCTATAAAAAAGAAAATCTATCATTTCCTCGCAATCGATAAATTTCATATGACGCTGACCGAACTCAAATACATCGTGGCCGTGGCGCGCGAGCGTCATTTCGGTCGGGCTGCCGAAGCCTGTTTCGTCAGCCAGCCGACGCTGTCGGTGGCGATCAAGAAACTCGAAGACGAACTGAACATGCAAATCTTCGAGCGTGGCGCCGCCGAGGTCAGCGTCACCCCGCTGGGTGAGCAGATCGTCGCGCAGGCGCAGCGCGTGCTCGAACAGACCTTGGCCATCAAGGAGTTGGCCAAGCAGGGGCGCGATCCGCTGGCCGGACCGCTGCGCCTCGGGGTGATTTACACCATCGGACCGTATTTGCTGCCGGCGCTGGTCAAGGAAATGATCGAGCGGGTGCCGCAGATGCCGTTGATGCTGCAGGAGAATTACACGCTCAAGCTGATCGAATTGCTCAAACAGGGCGAGATCGATGCGGCCGTCATGGCGCTGCCTTTCCCCGAAAGCGGGCTGATGGTGCGCCCGCTCTACGACGAGCCGTTCGTGGTGGCGCTGCCGCGTCATCATGAGTGGGTCGAGCGCAAATCGATTGCCGCTGGCGACCTAAAGCAGGAGACCATGCTGCTGCTCGGCAGTGGTCATTGCTTTCGCGATCACGTGCTGGGGGTATGCCCGGAGCTGATGCGTTTTTCCCAAAATGCCGACGGCATCCAGAAAACGTTCGAGGGATCGTCGCTCGAGACCATTCGCCACATGGTCGCCAGCGGCGTGGGCATCACGGTGCTGCCGATGACATCGGTGCCCGATATTCACGCAAAGGACGGGTTGCTGCGCTATGTGCCGTTCGAGGCGCCGGTGCCGGACCGTCGGGTGGTGCTGGCCTGGCGCAAGAGTTTCACGCGCATGCCGGCGATCGAAGCCGTGTGCGAGGCCATCAAGGCATGTCAGCTGCCGGGTGTGAAGATGCTCGATTTGCCCGTCTCGGCAAACTGAACGCCGAGCGCGGCGCTGCCCGAGCGGCACTGGCGCGACATTTTTTATCGAGCGGATTTCAATAATCAATTGGAACGCGCGAATTGCGAACGCTAAGATCGTTACGTCGACTCTGTTGATGGCGCCAAGGAGGCCACGATGAGAATTGAGCGAAACGATCCGACGACCTGGCGCGATATGTCGCGCGTGGTACAGCACGTTCTGGCCAGCTACGCACTCACAGCATAGCGCCCGACCAGACGCACCGACCGCTCGCGGCGTATGACCGGCCAGGTCGTTTCGCCGCGAATTCAAGGCAATGCCGCCAGACGGCGGTTGAGCCTCAATCTTTATTTCAGAGGAACCCCATGGCAAAGAAAAATGGCGTCACCGTGGTCAATATCGGCATCAGCGACAAGGACCGCAAGAAAATCGTCGAAGGCCTCAATCACTTGCTGGCCGACACTTACACGCTGTATCTTAAGACCCATAATTTCCATTGGAATGTCACCGGTCCGATGTTCAACACGCTGCACCTGATGTTCGAGGCGCAGTACACCGAGCTCGCCCTGGCCGTGGATCTGATCGCCGAGCGCATTCGCGCACTGGGTTTCCCGGCGCCCGGCACTTATCGGGAGTTTGCCGCGCTGTCGTCGATTGCCGAAGCCGAGGGCGTGCCCACGGCCGACGAGATGATTGCGCAACTGGTTGCCGGCCAGGAGGCGGTGGTTCGGACCGCGCGCTCGATTTTCCCGATCGTCGATGATGCCCATGACGAGCCGACGGCCGACCTGCTCACGCAACGCATGCAGGTGCACGAAAAAACCGCCTGGATGCTGCGAGCCCTGCTGCAATAAGCGGCGCACCAGACGAAGCAAAACCCGCGCTGGATGGCGCGGGTTTTTTTATGGTGCGCCCGGCATGGCGCACCCACTAGGAGGTGAAAGTCCTCTACCCGCCCGGCAAGGGGAAGGGTTAGCCAAAGGCAAGGGTTCTCCGGGCGACTGGAGGTCTGAAGGAAGCCGGATGGCAAAGCGCTGGCCTGACGAACAGGAAGCGGATATGAGGCGTGGCGGCTGGGTAAGGAGGCCGTAATCTCCGAAGCCCGAAACTTGCACCGACGCTGGTCACGTAGATCCGACAGGCATAAGCGTGAAAGTGTGTGCGCAATACCCGGGGAGATCTGTTCGGGTGCTGGGGCGACCCGGCTACCGGCGTCGCAAGGCGACGGGATGCGCGAACAGAAGTCAGCAGAGGGCATAGTAGGTCGAGGCGAAGGTGGCGAGCCGATGAGCACCGAGGCCGAAGGCCCGAACAGAGGATACCGAGAGTAGGACGGATGATCTCGACGCCGGTTACAGAGGCAGAAGCCCTGGCAACAGGGGCCACGGACACGAGGGGCGGCCGGAAGCCGCAGGATAGTGTTCGGGGTGCGGAGACGGGCGCGGCGACAGACGGGCGAACGAAATCGGAGGACGACTCGCTGATGGCGCGAGTCGTGGATCGCGCGAACATGCGGCTGGCGTATCGGCGAGTGCTGAGGAACAAAGGCTCGGCTGGGGTAGATGGCCTGAACACGGAGGACCTGGGCGACTGGCTCAAGATGCACTGGCCGAGTGTGAGGCAAGCGCTGCTGGACGGGACGTATATTCCACGAGCCGTGCGCCGAGTGGACATTCCCAAGCCGACGGGCGGGGTGCGCACGCTCGGGGTGCCGACCGTGGTAGATCGGCTCATCCAGCAGGCAATACATCAAGTGCTACAACCGATCTTCGAGCCGACGTTCTCGGCAAGTAGTTTCGGTTTCCGGCCGGGCAAGAGCGCGCTGGATGCTGTGCGTCAAGCGCAAGCTCATGTCCAAGGTGGTCAGCATTGGGTGGTGGACATCGACTTGGAGAAGTTCTTCGATCGGGTCAACCACGACGTGCTGATGGCCCGAGTTGCGCGGCATGTGCAAGACAGAACAGTGCTGAAGCTGATTCGTCGCTTCCTGGAAGCGGGGATGATGGCCGAAGGGCTGATCCAGGAGCGCACGGAAGGCACGCCACAAGGCGGACCGCTCTCGCCCCTGCTGTCCAACATCTTGCTGAGCGACTTGGATCGGAAACTGGAGAGCCGGGGTCTGGCGTTCTGCCGATACGCGGACGACTGCAACATCTATGTCGGCAGCAAAACGGCGGGACGCCGGGTCATGGCGAGCATCAGGGTCTATCTCGAGAGGGCCTTGAAGCTGCGCGTGAACGAGGCCAAGAGCGCGGTGGCCCCGCCAAGTACCCGCAAATTCCTGGGTTACCGGGTAGCGGTACGGCAGGGCCAGGCGCACATCCGCGTCGCACCCGAGAGCATCAAGCGATTGGTTGATCGGGTGCGTGCGCTGCTGCGTCAGGGACGCGGGTGGTCCCTGGCACACACGATCCAAGCGCTCAACCCGCTGCTGCGCGGTTGGGCTACATACTTCCGCTTGAACGACCAGCGACGGCGGATGGAAGACTTGGACGGATGGCTGCGTCGACGCTTACGCTGTCTGCTCTGGCGGCAGTGGAAGCGGCCCCGCACGCGGGAGCGCCGACTGCTTGAGCTGGGGCTGCGCCCCGACCGGGCATGGAAATCCAGCGTCAACGGGCGTGGCCCCTGGTGGAATGCCGGGTCCCACCACCTGAAGCAAGCATTACCCAACGCCTATTTCGAGGTGCGGGGACTGATCTCGATCCGCGCTACTGTGGATCGCCTTCAGCGTATCAACTGAACCGCCGTATGCGGAGCCGCACGTACGGTGGTGTGGGCGGGCTGAGGGGGTAACTCCTCACCCGACCCGATCATCGGCGTGCGGGCCGCTGGCGTGAGGTATGAGGATCGATTGCTCAGGATTCGCGAATCGTGAAGCGCTCGAAGCGCCCCGCCAGTCGCTCGGCCAGACCCTTTGTGGCAGGCGCCGGCATGCCCGGCAGGCGGCACGCTTGCACGCTCCAGGCGTGCACATCCAGGCGAGCAAGCGCATCGCCCAAGGCCAGCAGTTCCGATTCGGGAAACAGCGCCGGGTGCCAGGTCGTCCTGCACTCATAATCGGCCCCGCTTTCCTGTATCAGCCGCAATGACTCCATCACCTTGGCCGAGGCGCGCGGCACACCCACGATACTCTCGTGGAATATGACGGGGGCCTTGATATCCAGGCCGATCCAGTCCACCAGCGGCAATACCGCAGCCAGCCGCTCCGGGGCCATGCCGGCGGTGTGCAGGGCGACGCGCATCCCCAGGTCGCGAACCGCTTGCGCGGCCTCGGGCAGGGCGGCTTGCAGCGTCGGCTCGCCGCCCGAGAACACGACGCCATCAAGCAGGCCGCGCCGACGGCCGAGAAACGCCAGCACATCGTCCCAGGAGCGCTCGGCAGGCGCATCGGCCGGAATCAGATGCGCGTTCTGGCAGTAGACGCAACGCCAGGCGCAGCCCTGGCAGAACACCACCGCCGCAAGGTGTCCGGGAAAATCGATGGAGGTCAGCGGCACGAGGCCGCCGACCCGCAGACCGCTCATGAGATCAAGTCTCCTGGGCGCAGCGCCGCTCACTGAAAAAGCGGCGCTCGGCGTGTTCGCCCTTTTTGCCGATATTGAAGCTGGCCACCGGGCGGTGATAGCCCATCACCCGCGTCCAGACTTCGCAGGGCTGGCGCTCTTCGTCCCTCAATTCGATGGCGTCGGCGCTCAGGCGGGTGGGTTCGGATAGTTCGATCATGGTGTCACCTTTGACGAGTGGTGGAATCAAGCGACGGGCTGGCCGCGCTTGCGCGCCAGAATCTCCTCGTCGCACTTGGGGCAGAACGCGTGTTCCCCGGCCAGATAGCCGTGTGTGGGGCAAATCGAAAAGGTGGGTGTCACAGTGACATACGGCAGGCGAAAATTCTCCAGCGCCCGGCGTACCAGCCGCATGCAAGCCGCGCCGCTGGACAGGCGCTCGCCCATATAGAGATGCAGGACGGTGCCGCCGGTATATTTGGCCTGCAGCGCTTCCTGACGCTCGAGCGCCTCGAACGGGTCGTCGGTGCACCCGACCGGCAACTGCGAGGAATTGGTGTAGTACGGCTGCGCCGCCGTGCCGGCCTGCAGGATATCCGGCCAGCGCCTGTTGTCCTCCTTGGCGAAGCGGTAGGTGGTGCCCTCGGCGGGTGTTGCTTCGAGGTTGTACATGTGCCCGGTTTCTTCCTGGAAAGCGACGATGCGCGCGCGCACGTGGTCGAGCAGGCGCAGCGCGAAGGCATGGCCCCAGTCGGTGGTGAGGTCGTGCTGGTCGCCGCTGAAGTTGCGGATCATCTCGTTGATGCCGTTGACCCCGAGGGTCGAAAAGTGGTTGCGCAACGTGCCGAGATAGCGCTTGGTGTAAGGAAACAGGCCTTGGTCCATCAGGTGCTGGATGAGCTTGCGCTTGACCTCCAGCGTATCGCGGCCGATCGCCAGCAGCTCATCGAGCCGCGCCAGCAAGCCGGCCTCGTCACCCCGGTAGCGGTAACCCAGGCGTGCACAGTTGACCGTGACCACGCCGATACTGCCGGTCTGCTCGGCACTGCCGAACAGGCCATTGCCGCGCTTGAGCAACTCGCGCAGATCCAATTGCAGCCGGCAGCACATGGACCGGACCATATTGGGTTTCAGCTCCGAGTTCACGAAGTTCTGGAAGTAAGGCAGGCCATATTTGGCGGTCATGTCGAACAGCCGCGCGGCGTTCTCGCTCTGCCAGGGGAACGCCGGCGTGATGTTGTAGGTGGGGATGGGGAAGGTGAACACCCGTCCCTTGGCGTCGCCTTCGGTCATGACCTCCAGGTAGGCCTGGTTGATCAGGTCCATCTCGGCCTGCAGCTCGCCATAGGAAAACGGCATCTCCTGGCCGCCGATCACCGGGATCTGCTCGCGCAAATCATCCGGGCAAACCCAGTCGAAGGTCAGATTGGTAAAGGGGGTCTGGGTGCCCCAGCGGGACGGCACATTGAGGTTGTAGATCAACTCCTGAATGTGCTGCTTGACCTCCCGGTAGGTCATGCGATCCTTGCGCACGAAGGGCGCCATGTAAGTGTCGAAGGACGAGAAGGCCTGGGCGCCGGCCCATTCATTCTGCATGGTGCCGAGAAAGTTGACGATCTGTCCGACCGCGCTCGACAGATGCCGGGGCGGCGCAGCTTCCACCTTGCCCGGCACGCCGTTGAAACCCTCGGTCAGCAGGGTGCGCAGCGACCAGCCGGCGCAATAGCCCGACAGCATGTCCAGGTCATGGATATGGATGTCGCCCTCCCGGTGGGCCGCGCCCGCTTCCGGCGCGTAGACGTGAGACAGCCAGTAGTTGGCGGTGACCTTGCCGGCCACGTTGAGGATCAGGCCGCCCAACGAATAACCCTGATTGGCATTGGCATTGACGCGCCAATCCTGGCGATTCAGGTATTCGTTGATGGATGACGCCACGTCCACCAGGGTTTTGCTGTCCTGGCGCAACTTCGCATGCCGCTCGCGATAGACGATGTAGGCGCGCGCGGTTTTCAGATAGCCGGCGGCGATCAAGGTGAGTTCGACGACGTCCTGGATCTGCTCGATGGCAGGTGCCTGGCCAGCAAATCGCTCGCCCACTGCCTTAACGACCTGGTTGCCGAGCAAATCAGCCTCGTTGGCGCCAAATTCGCCGCTGGCCTGGCCGGCGCGGGCCATCGCCGAGCGTATTTTCGCGGCGTCGAACGGCAGCAGGCGCCCGTCGCGCTTGCGCACCTCGCAGGGCCCGGCGGTGAGCAAGGTATCGCGCGTTTCTGGCATGGCTCGGCTCCTTTAACTATAGGTTGTGGTCATGGTATTTGCCGACCACAATATATTGTGTGATCTAGGTCAAAGAATCGATCCTCGCACCGCTGGGGCCGCGCCCGCCGGGCCACCACGACATGGCCTGCATCCGGCGCAGCAACAGGCGTCGCAGCGGCCAACTGTCCTACAATGCGCACATGTGATGATTCGACTGTGTGCCATGCTCACTCAACGCTTGCCCCTGTATTTCCGGCTGGTTCGGCTCGATAAGCCGATCGGCACGGTCCTGCTGCTATGGCCGACGCTCAATGCGTTGTGGATCGCCTCGGACGGCCGTCCGCCGCTGGGCGTGCTGCTGATATTTATCGTTGGGACGTTTCTGATGCGCTCGGCCGGCTGCGCGATCAACGATTACGCCGATCGCGATTTCGACAAATACGTCAAGCGCACCCAGGAGCGGCCGTTGACCTCGGGGCGTATCGACGCGTGGGAAGCGCTGGCGGTCGCCGGAGTCCTGGCGCTGGCGGCCTTCTTGCTGATTCTGCCGCTCAACGGGCTGACCAAATGGCTGTCCGTGCCGGCATTGTTCGTGGCGGCCAGCTATCCGTTCATGAAGCGCTTTTTCGCCATTCCGCAGGCTTACCTGGGTGTCGCGTTCGGCTTCGGGATTCCGATGGGGTTTGCCGCGGTGCAGGGCCATGTGCCGCCGCTGGCCTGGCTGCTGCTGCTGGCCAACGTGTTCTGGTCGGTCGCCTACGATACCGAATATGCGATGGTCGACCGGGACGACGACGTGCACATCGGCATCAAGACTTCGGCCATCACATTCGGGCGCTATGACGTGGCGGCCGTGATGGCCTGCTACGCCGCGATGTTCGTCATTACCGGCGGGGTCGGATACCGCCTGCAGTTCGGCTGGCCGTTCTGGCTTGGCATGGCGGTGGCGGTGGCTTGCGCCGTATACCACTATTTCCTGATCCGCGGGCGCGAGCGCATGCGGTGTTTCGCCGCGTTTCGCCACAACAACTGGCTCGGCGCGGCGATTTTCGCCGGCATCTTCTTTCACTACCTGCTCACGCCGGCGCATTGACCCCCTGCGGCGCCGCAGGCCGGTGAGCGGCTGATCCGCTAATCGGCGCCCAACTCCGCGCCAAGTTCGCGCGAGCGCGCATGTGCCGCATGAATGCCGCGCACAATGGCGGCCTTCACGCCGTCATGCTCGAACGAGGTCAACGCCGCGAACGTGGTGCCTCCCTTGGAAGTAACGCGCTCGCGCAGCACGCTGGCCGGCTCACTCGACTGCGCCGCGAGCTCGGCGGCCCCGGCGACCGTGGCGATCGCCAGTTGCCGGCCCTGTGCTTCGGAGAAACCCAGTTCGGCAGCCGCTTGCTGCATCGCTTCGATAAAGTAGAAAACATAGGCGGGGCCGCTGCCCGATAGCGCGGTGACGCCGTCGAGTTGCGCTTCGTTGTCGCACCAGATGACTTGCCCCGCGGCTTTCAATACGCGTTCGGCCAACTGGCGCCGCGAGGTGTCCACACCGGACAGCGCGGCAAGGCCGGAGATGCCCTTGCCGACCAGCGCCGGCGTATTGGGCATACAGCGCACGATCTGGTCGTAGCCACCCAGCCAGCGCGACAGCACGGCCGCATGCACGCCCGCGGCGATGCTGATGACGAGTTGTCCGCGCAGATAGGGTGCGAGCGATTGCGCCGCTTCCTTCAGGTGCTGCGGCTTGACCGCCAGCACGATGGCCTCCTGATCGCGCAGGCGTTCGCTCAATTGCGTGCCGGCGTTGATTCCGAAAGTTTTCGTCAGATGCTCGCACGTTTGCGGCGAGAGATCGACCGCGCTCAGGTCGGTTGCCGGTACGCCCTGCCTGAGCAGGCCCCCGATCAGGGCGCCGGCCATATTGCCGCCGCCGATAAATGCGATTTTCATGAAGCTCCTCACAGTGGATAAAAGAGACATTCCATCAGGCGCGCGCACCGAAGATCGCGGTGCCGATGCGTACCAGAGTAGCACCTTCGGCGATGGCCGCCTCGAGATCCGCCGACATGCCCATCGAGAGCGTATCGAGCGCCAGCCCTTCGGCGCGCAGTTGTTCCCACAGCTCGCGCAGTGCGCGAAACGGTTTGCGCTGCAGGGTCGGGTCATCGTGCGGCTCGGGAATGGCCATCAGGCCGCGCAGCCGCAGGCGCGGCAGCGCGGCAATCCGGTGCGCCAGTTGAGCGGCGTCGCTCACGGCCGCGCCGCTCTTGCTTGCCTCGCCACTGATGTTGACCTGCAGGCACACCTGCAGCGGCGCGCAGTGCGCGGGCCGCTGGGCCGACAGCCGCTCGGCGGTCTTGAGTCGGTCGACCGAATGCACCCAGTCGAACTGCTCGGCGACCAGCCGTGTTTTGTTGCTTTGCAGCGGGCCGATGAAATGCCACTGCAGCGACTCGCGAACGTCGGCCAGCGCGGCGATCTTGTCGAGCGCTTCCTGCACATAGTTTTCGCCGAAGGCCCGTTGGCCGGCAGCAAATGCCTCGCGCACGACGTCGGCGCTGACAGTTTTCGAGACGGCCAGCAGTTGCACGCTGTGCGCCGGCCGGCCGGCGCCAGCGGTGGCCGCGTCGATACGCTGCAGGACGTTTTTCAGATTGAGGGCGATGGTGGACATGGGGGCTCGGTGCTACGGTCGGCGAGGCCGGCGCACGGTCACGCCGCGAGACGACTTCATCGGAGTGATTATAAATGGAACTTGGCGAGCTTCTTCGGCACGCGGCGCAGCGCGGCGCCTCGGATCTGCATTTGTCGGCCGGCATGCCGCCGTGCCTGCGCATCGACGGCGAGCTGGTGCCGGCCGATGCCGAGCGGCTCGGCGGCGATCAAATCGGCGCAGTGCTGCATGACGTGATGGACGACGCCCAGCGTGCGCGCCATGCGGCGCGGCACGAATGCGATTTCTCGCTCGACTGGCCCGGCTTGCCGCGTGTGCGCGTCAACGCATACTGGCAGGCGCGCGGCCCCGCCGCCGCGCTGCGTCTGATCGCCCGGGATGTCCCGTCGCTGGAGGCATTGTGTTTGCCCGACGCGTTGGGCGCGCTGTCGCTCAAGGCGGCCGGACTGGTGCTGGTTACCGGGCCCACCGGCTCGGGCAAATCGACCACGCTGACGGCCCTGCTCGATCACCGCAATCGCTCTCACGCCGGGCACATTCTGACCATCGAGGATCCTATCGAATACGTGCATGCGTCGCACCGCAGCCTGGTGACGCAGCGCGAAGTCGGCGCGCATACGCACAACTTCGCCAGTGCCTTGCGAGCGGCGCTGCGCGAAGACCCCGACGCGATTCTGCTGGGCGAGCTGCGCGATCTGGACACCATTCGGCTTGCCCTGACGGCAGCCGAAACCGGTCACCTTGTGTTCGGCACGCTGCACACGCGCTCGGCCGCGCAGGCCGTCGAGCGTATCGTCGACGTGTTTCCCGGCGACGAGAAACAGGCTGCGCGCGGATTGCTGGCCGAATCGCTCGAGGCGGTGATTGCGCAGGTGCTGGTCAGGCGCGCCGACGGCCCGGGCCGGCTCGCCGCGCAAGAGATTTTGCTGAGTACCCCGGCGGTGCGCAATCTGATTCGCGAGGGCAAGACGACACAACTTCAGTCGGTGCTGCAGACCGGTCAGCATCTGGGCATGCAAACCTTCGAGCAGCATTTGGCGGGGCTGCGCGCGCAGGGCCGAATCGAACGGCCGGCGGCACGCCCTTCATCGAGCCAGGCGCCGCGCTAGGGCGCTGGTTCTATGGCACACTGCGACCTGTTCAATGGCGGGCGAGGCAATCATGAGCAGCATCTACGATTTTTCCGTGCGAACCTTGAGCGGCGAGGAAGTGCCGCTGCGCCAATATGCGGGCAAGACGCTGCTGATCGTCAATACCGCCAGTCAATGCGGTTTCACGCCGCAATATGCCGGGCTCGAGCGGCTCTATCAGCAGTACGGCGCGCGCGGTCTGGTCGTGCTGGGTTTTCCGTGCAACCAGTTCGGCGCGCAGGAGCCCGGCAGCGCCGAGGAAATTCGTAGTTTCTGCGACACCCAATTTGGCGTGACCTTCCCGATGTTTGCCAAAATCGATGTCAAAGGATCCGGCGCACATCCGCTTTATCAGTGGCTGACGGCCGAAAAACGCGGCGTGCTCGGGACTCACGCGATCAAATGGAACTTCACCAAGTTCCTGGTCGGCGCCGATGGCCGGGTCCTCAAGCGTTACGCCCCGACCACCAAGCCCGAAGAACTGCAGCAGGACATCGAGGCGGTGCTGCCGCCTGCCTGAATGGCGACGGTGCCTGGCGCCAGCCGGCGCCTCAATGCCACAGGCTGAGCAGCAGCGGGACCAGAATCGGCGTGAGCACGCCATTGAGGCCCATGCCCAGACCGGAAAACGCGCCTGCCTCATCGCTCACCTGAAACGCGCGCGCGGTGCCGATTCCGTGAGCCGCGACGCCGGTCGCGAAGCCACGCACCGCATAGTCCTTGATGCGCAGCGCATTCAGGATGAAGGTCGCGAGGATGGCGCCGAGAATGCCGGTCGAGATCACCAGCACCGCGGTCAGCGATGGCAGGCCGCCGATTTTGTCCGCAATCCCCATGGCGATCGGCGTCGTTACCGACTTGGGCGCGATCGACAGCGTCGTGGTGCGGGACGCGCCGAGCAGCATGGCAATGCCTGTGCCCGAGACAATCGCGGTGAGCGAGCCCGCCAGCAGGCCGCCGAGCAGCGGGATCGCATGGCGGCGCAGCCGCGGCCATTGCTGATATAGCGGCACGGCCAGCGCCACGGTGGCTGGGCCAAGCAGGAAGTGCACGAACTGGGCACCCTCGAAGTAAGTCGGGTACGGCGTATGGGTGAGCGTGAGCACCGTGACCAGCAGCGCCACGGCGATGGCAACCGGATTCGCCAGCGGATTGAAGCGGCAGCGCTGGTAGATGGCGAACGCGGCGAGATAAGCCAGCAGGGTGGCGCTCAGGCCCAGCAATGGCGTGGTTGCCAGGTAGACCCATATGGCTGCGATGCGGGGCGTCATGCGGCATGCTCCGTGCGGCGTTTTTCCTGCCAGCGAATCAGGGCTTGCGTGACCAGCGCCGTGACCGTGATGGTCAGGGCCGTGCTGACGACCAGCGCCACGACAATTGCCAGCCACTGTCCGCTCAACGTATGGGCCTGCGCCATGATGCCGACGCCGGCAGGCACGAACAACAGCGATAAATGACGCAGCAGCTCCTGCGAGGTGGGAGCAATGACTGGCAGCAGCCGCTCGTTGGCGAGCAGCCAGAGCAACAGCAGCACCATGCCGATGACCGGTCCCGGGATCGGCAGGTGCAGCGAGTAGCTGAGAATTTCGCCGATGGTCTGAAACATCAGCAGCACGGCGAAGGTTTGCAGCATCCGGTTGTCTTTCATTTTGGTCTCCGGGGGATTGTCATACCAGCAGGCTGTCGACCAATTCGATCCAATGTCTGACCGGCGTGCGCGTGCCGCTTTGCAGGTGCGCGATGCAGCCGACGTTGGCCGACAGGATCGTCGCGGGGCGCTGCGCCTCGCATTGGGCCAGCTTGTTGTCGCGCAAACGCGTGGCGAGTTCCGGCTGCAGCAACGAGTAGGTGCCGGCCGACCCGCAACACAGATGACTGTCCTGAACCGGCTTGAGATTGACGCCCAGTTCGAGCAGCAAGCGCTCGACCTCGCCGCGCAGTTGCTGGGCGTGCTGCAGCGTACAGGGGGGGTGATAGGCGAGCACCTGGTTGCCGGGGCGGTGCGTGCGTTGCTTGAGCGTGGCCGCATGCGCCGGCAGGATCTCGCTGGGGTCGCGCGCGGCCGCGGCGACGCGCTCGGCCCGGGCGGCATAGCGCGAGTCGTGCCGCAACAGGTGTCCATACTCCTTGACCATCGCACCACAACCGGAGGCATTGATCACGATCGATTCGACGCCCTGCTCGAGGTGAGGCCACCACGCATCGATGTTGCGCCGCATATCGTCCAGTGCGCCGGCGGTGTCGCTCAGGTGATGCCTGATCGCACCGCAACAGCCCGCCTCGGGCGCCATGATCAACTGGATATCGACAGCGTCGAACACACGCGCGGTGGCGCTATTGATGTTGGGCAGCATCGCGGGCTGCACGCAGCCGGCCAGCATCAGCATCTTGCGCTGATGCGTCTGCCGGGGCCACTGGCCGCTGCTGCCGGACAACGGAATTTTGCGGCGCAGCCGGCGCGGCAACATCGGGCGCAGGAACTGCCCCAGGCGCAGCGCCGGTCCGAACAAATGCGGATTGGGCAGAAAGGTCGACAGAAACTTTCGCTGCGCGCGCTGCACGAGCGGCCGCGATGCCCGCTGCTCGGCGACCTGTCGGCCGATGTCGACCAGATGCCCGTACTCGACGCCCGACGGGCAGGTCGTCTCGCAGCTGCGGCAGGTCAGGCAGCGGTCCAGATGGCCGACGGTGCGGGTGCTGACGTCGCTGCCCTCGAGCATTTGCTTGATCAGATAGATGCGTCCGCGCGGGCCGTCGAGCTCGTCGCCCAGCAGCTGGTAGGTCGGGCAAGTGGCGGTGCAGAATCCGCAGTGCACGCATTTGCGCAGGATCGCGTCCGCCTCGTCGCCGGCCGGGGTGCCACGAATGAAATCAGCGAGATGGGTTTGCATGGCGCGGGTTCCTCCAGGTCGGCCGAACTCAAAGTTCCGGGTACATCCGGCCCGGGTTGAAAATGCCGGCCGGGTCGAAGGCCGCCTTCAGATTGCGGTGAATTCGCATCAGCGGCACCGCCAGCGGCGTGAACACGCCCGCGCTGGCCTCGCCGTAGCGGAACAGCGTCGCGTGCCCGCCGGCCTGACGGGCGGCGCTGCGCACGCTCTGCGCGTCGGCGTCGGTGATCCACCAGCGCTGGGCGCCGCCCCACTCGATCAACTGTTTGCCGGGCAGGCGATGGGGCTCGGTGATCGGCGGCAGCGAGAGTCGCCACAGGGCGCGCTCGGGGCCCGCGTCGGCGAAAAACGGGTCGGTGTGCTCGCGCACGCCCTGCCAGAATTTGGCGGCGTGAATGGCATCGACCAGCTCGCCGCCGAGCTTGACGCGCGCGGCCTTGATGGCTGCCGAGGCGCCTGACAGGCGAACCGCGAGCATGTCGTCGTACCATGCGCTGGCGCTAATGGGCAATGGCTGGCCGCCCCATTCATTGAGCTTGCGCACGGCGTCCACGGCATTCATTTCGAAGCGCAGCGTCAATTCGGCAAACGGCTGCGGCATGACCTTGATCGAAACGTCGAGAATCAGCCCGAGGATGCCCAGCGAGCCGGCCAGCAGGCGAGCCACATCATACCCCGCGACATTTTTCATGACCTGTCCGCCGAAGTGCAGCACCTGCCCCTTGCCGTCCATCAGCGCGGCGCCCAGCACGAAATCCCGAACCGCGCCGGCGGCCTGCCGACGGGGGCCGGACAGCCCGGCGGCGACGCAGCCGCCGAAGGTCGCGTGCGGACCGAAATACGGAGGCTCGAACGGCAGCAACTGATTTTTCTCGGCCAGTACCGCTTCGATTTCCGCCAGCGGCGTGCCGCAGCGCGCCGTGATGACCAGTTCGGCCGGATCATAGGCGATCACCCCCCGGTATGGCCGCGTATCGAGCACCTGGCCGACGAGCTGCTGGCCGTACCACTGCTTGGTGCCGCCGCCGCGCAATTGCAGTGGCTGGTGTGTTGCCGTGGCGGTTTCAATCGCCGCGCGAAATTGTTCGAGTACGGTATTCATCGTGAGCGTATCGCGGGTTCGTCGAATTGGTGAGGCGACAAGGCCTGGCCGCAGTGCTTGCAAAAGCGTGCATCGAGGTCGTGCCCCTCCGTCATGCAGTGCGTGCAGGTTCGTGTAGTGACCGGCCGGCGTCGCATCGACGCGGAAATTTCCGCGCCCATGATGCCGGTTGGAATTGCGATCACGCCATAGCCGAGCAGGATAACGCAGGCCGTGATCGCCTGGCCAAGCGGGGTGCGCGGCACCAGATCGCCGTAGCCGGTGGTGCTGAGCGTGACGATGGCCCAGTAGATGCCGACCGGAATACTGGTGAAGCCATGTGCGGGGCCTTCGATGATGGTCATCAACGTGCCGATGATCACCACTACGATGCACACGAAAATCAGGAATACGAATATTTTGCGGCGCGCATGGTAAAGCGCCTCGCGCAGGACGCTGGCTTCGCTGACATAAGCGCTCAGCCGCAGGATTCGGAACACGCGCATCAGGCGCAGCAGGCGCACGTCGATCAGGTAGTACAGCTCAGGGACCAGAATCGCCAGATAGGTTGGCAGGATCGACGCGAGATCGACCAGCCCGTAGAGCGAGAGCGCGTAACGCCACGGGTGGCGCACACATGCCAGCCGGGCGATGTATTCGACGGTGAAAGCGAGTGTGAATAGCCACTCGAGCAGCCACAGCAGGGTGCTCGCGCGCGCCTGAATGGCGGGCACGCTGCCCAGCACCACCACCAGCACGCTGGCGCAGATCGCCACCAGGAGAATTTCGTCGAAGCGCCGCCCGGCCGTCGTGTCGGCTTCGAAAATGATGGTGTAGAGGCGCTTGCGCCAGCCGTACGTAGGTTGATCCGACCATCCTTGCATCGTCAGAATCTCGGCAGATCCGGGTGGGGCAGCAAGCCGCCGCGCACGTGCATCTTGCCGTATTCGGCGCAGCGCGCGCGCGTCGGAATGGCTTTGTCGGGGTTGAGCAGGCCGACCGGGTCGAAGGCGCGCTTGACCGCAAAAAAAGCGTCGCGCTCGGCCGCGGAAAACTGCACGCACATCGAGTTGATCTTCTCGATGCCCACGCCGTGCTCGCCGGTGATCGTGCCGCCCAGTTCCACGCAGGTCTCGAGGATTTCGGCGCCGAAGGCCTCGGCGCGGTGCCACTCGTCGGCATCGTTGCCGTTGAACAGGATCAGCGGATGCATATTGCCGTCGCCGGCGTGGAAAACGTTGATGCAGCGCAGCCGGTAGCGTTGCTCCATCTCGCCGATGCGGCGCAGCAGCGTGCCGATGTGGCGACGCGGGATCGTGCCGTCCATGCAGTAGTAGTCGGGCGAGATGCGGCCGGCGGCGGGAAAGGCATTCTTGCGTCCGGACCAGAATTTGAGGCGCTCGCTCTCGCTTCGCGAAACCTGAATCCGGGTGGCGCCGCTGGCCTTGAGCACCTGGCTGGTACGCATGATTTCCTCGGCGACTTCTTCGGGCGTGCCGTCCGATTCGCACAGCAGGATAGCCTGCGCCTCCAGATCGTAGCCGGCGTGGACGAATTCCTCGACCGCCCGGGTTGCCGGCTTGTCCATCATCTCCAGGCCCGCCGGAATAATGCCCGCGGCAATGATTGCGGCGACCGCATTGCCGCCTTTTTCGACGTCGTCGAAACTGGCCATGATGACCTGCGCGGCCTGGGGTTTCGGGATCAGCTTGACCGTGACCTCGGTGACCACCGCGAACATGCCTTCGCTGCCGATGAATACGCCGAGCAGATCCAGCCCTGCCACGTCGGGGCCGAGCGAGCCGAATTCGACGATTTCACCGGTCATGGTGACAGCGCGCACGCGCAGTATATTGTGGACGGTCAGGCCATATTTGAGGCAGTGCACGCCGCCGGAATTCTCGGCCACATTGCCGCCGATGGTGCAGGCGATCTGCGAGGAGGGGTCCGGTGCGTAATACAGGCCGTAGGTGGCCGCCGCTTCGGAAATGGCGATGTTGCGTACGCCGGGCTGCACGGTCGCAGTGCGGGCGTAGGGATCGACATTGAGGATTTTCTTGAACTTGGCCAGCGAGAGCACCAGGCCGTCGGCGATCGGCATGGCGCTGCCGGCCAGGCCTGTGCCGGCGCCGCGCGGCACGACCGCAATGCCCAGTTCGTGGCAGGCATGCAGGATGCGCTGAACCTGGCTTTCGGTCTCGGGCAGCGCGACGGCTAACGGGATGCGCCGGTGCGCCGCCAGGCCATCGCACTCGTAAGGCGTCGTATCTTCGCGCTCGTGCAGCAGGCATGCCGCGGGCAGAATCGCCCCCAGCGCTTGCAGCAGCGCCTGCCGACGCTCGGCGAGCAGCGCATCCTGGGGTACTTCGGGCGGAACATAGGGTGCGTTCATGGCATCGATTCGGTAAGCTCGGGCGTCAGTCCGGCGCATCGGCCGGCGGCGGAGGGACCAGACATCGATTACGCCGGCATCCGGAAGATTTTGCCAGGGTTGAGCAGGTTTCTTGGATCGAGCGCGGCTTTGATGCTGCGCATCACGTCGATCGCGTCCTCGCCGTGCTCGGAGACGAGGAACCCCATTTTATGCAGGCCGACGCCATGCTCGCCGGTGCACGTGCCGCCCATCGCGATGGCGCGCTCGACGATGCGCTGATTCAGCCGCTCCGCCTCGAGCAACTCCTCGGGCTTGTCCGGATCGACCAGAATGGCAACGTGGAAATTGCCGTCGCCCACATGGCCGACGATCGGACAGGGCAGGGGCGACGCCTTGAGGTCTTGCTCGGTCTCGACCACGCATTCGGTCAGTCGGGAAATCGGCACGCATACGTCGGTGGTCACTGCCCGGCAGCCCGGCTTGAGCTGCAGCATGGCGAAGTATGCATTGTGGCGCGCGCTCCACAGGCGGCTGCGTTCTTCCTGCTGGGTGGCCCACTCGAAGCCTTGCCCGCCATGCTCGCTGGCCAGCGCCTGCACGGTTTCTGCCTGCTCGTGCACGCCGGTGGGGCTGCCGTGGAATTCGAAGAACAGGGTGGGCGATTCGGTCAGCGTGAATTTGGAGTGCTGGTTGATTGCGCGGATAGCCAGTCCGTCGACGAATTCGACGCGCGCGACGGGCACACCCAGCTGAATGGTTTCGATCACGCATTGCACCGCATCGCCCATCGACGAAAAGGCGCACACGGCGGCGGACACCGCTTCCGGCTGCGGGTAGAGCCGCACGGTCGCCTCGGTGATGATCCCCAGCGTTCCCTCGCTGCCGACGAACAGCCGGGTCAGGTCGTAGCCGGCCGATGACTTGCGCGCGCGCGAGCCGGTCTTGATGACGCGGCCGTCGGCCAGCACGACCGTCAGGCCCAGGACATTCTCCCGCATGGTGCCGTAGCGAACCGCGTTGGTCCCGGAGGCGCGGGTCGCGCACATGCCGCCGATGCTGGCGTCGGCGCCCGGATCGATGGGGAAAAACAGTCCCGTGTCGCGCAGTCCCTCGTTGAGCGTCTTGCGCGAAATGCCCGGCTGCACGGTCACCGTCAAATCTTCGGCGTTGACCGAGACGATCTGATTCATCTCCGACAGATCGATCGTCAGGCCGCCCTGCACGGCCAGCAGATGACCTTCGAGCGACGAGCCGGCGCCGTAGGGAATGATCGGCACGTCGTATCGGGCGCACAGGCGCACGATCTGCACCACTTCCTCGGTGCTGTGGGCATAGGCGACGGCGTCGGGGGCGATCGGATCGAACGGGGATTCGTCGCGGCCGTGATGCTCTCGTACCGCGGCTGCGGTGCTGACCCGCTCGCCGAGCAGCGCCTTGAGGGCAGCCAGCAGCGCATCCGGGAACGGGCGCTTGGCGGCGGCGAGATCAACGGGGGCAGGGTGGGGATGATTCACGAGATTCTCCTGTTCAGGGCGCCGACCGCCATATACATGGTCGCGAGACTGGCTCGGGATATCCCTGCCGGCCGCGTTGCTGACGACGATTTTACGCCGTTGCATCTCGCTGGGAGGCCGGCTTTGCCCGTCGCGCGTTGCCGATCATACCAAAGCGCCGCGCGCTCCGGCATCGCCCAGGGGTTAAACTCGCCATTCGCGCAACGACGCGCAGTGTGCGTTGCGCACCGCACAACGCGATTATTTTGACAAGAGGGCACTGAGCATGGGCAACCGTTTGAGCAAAATCACCACACGCACGGGCGACAATGGCACGACCGGCTTGGGCGATGGCAGCCGGGTCGACAAGGACAGCCTGAGAATTCACGCCATCGGCGAAGTCGACGAACTCAATTCGTACCTCGGCGTGCTGCTGTGCGAGGTGCTGCCCGACGGTGTGCGCAGCGCGCTGATCGAGATTCAGCACGACCTGTTCGATCTGGGGGGCGAACTATGCCTGCCGGGCCAGGCGTTGATCCAGCCGGCTCAGGTGCTCAAGCTCGACGAGTGGCTGGCGCATTACAACGCGGATTTGCCGCGCCTCAAGGAGTTCATTCTGCCCGGCGGCAATCGCGCCGCCGCGCACGCGCATGTGGCGCGCACCGTATGCCGGCGGGCCGAGCGGGCGATCGTGGCGCTGGGCCGCCACGATACCGTGAACGAGGCGCCGCGCCAGTATATGAATCGCCTGTCCGATCTGTTGTTCGTCCTGGCGCGCGTGTTGAACCGTGCCGATGGCGGCACGGACGTGCTGTGGCAGCGCGGCCGCGCACAAGCGTAGCGCGGCACGGC
Organism: Pandoraea thiooxydans; assembly: GCF_001931675.1. Taxonomy (NCBI): domain Bacteria; kingdom Pseudomonadati; phylum Pseudomonadota; class Betaproteobacteria; order Burkholderiales; family Burkholderiaceae; genus Pandoraea; species Pandoraea thiooxydans. The sequence continues at coordinate 117,621 of NZ_CP014839.1, forward strand.
GCCGCGCGGCTCAGTTGCCGTTGCCGCGCGTCAGGCGGCGTTGCTGCACCGCTTGCGCCAGCGTCTCGAGCACGCGCAGGCTGTCGTCCCAGCCGATGCAGGCGTCGGTCACGCTTTGCCCGTAGGTCAGCGGTTTGCCGGGGACGTGATCCTGCCGGCCGGCAACCAGATGTGATTCGACCATCACACCGATGATGCGCTCTTCGCCGGCGGCGATCTGCGCGGCCACGTTCTCGCACACCGGAATCTGGTTCTCGTGCTTCTTTTCGCTGTTGGCGTGCGAGGCGTCTATCATCACGCGCGCCGCGAGGCCGGCTTTGGAGATCGCTTCGCAAGCGCTCTGCACGCTGGCGGCGTCGTAGTTCGGTGCCTTGCCGCCACGCAGAATCAGGTGACAGTCTTCATTGCCGCTGGTCGAGACGATGGCCGAATGTCCCCCCTTGGTGACCGAGAGGAAGTGATGCGGCTGCGAAGCGGCCTTGATCGCGTCGACGGCGATTTTGACGTTGCCGTCGGTGCCGTTCTTGAAACCGACCGGGCATGACAGGCCGGAGGCCAGCTCGCGGTGCACCTGCGACTCGGTGGTGCGTGCGCCGATGGCGCCCCACGACACCAGATCGGCGATGTATTGCGGGCTGATCATGTCGAGATATTCGGTGCCCGCCGGCAGGCCGAGTTCGTTGATGTCGACCAGCAGCTCGCGCGCCATGCGCAAGCCGTCGTTGATCTTGAAGCTGTTGTCCATGTGGGGGTCGTTGATGAGCCCCTTCCAGCCGACCGTGGTACGCGGCTTCTCGAAATAGACGCGCATCACGATTTCCAGGTCGCCGGCGAAACGCTGGCGCGCCTCGGCGAGCATGCGGGCATATTCGAGCGCCGCTGCCGGGTCGTGGATCGAACAGGGGCCGATGATGACCACGAGCCGGTCTTCCATGCCGTGCAGGATTCGATGGATCGCCGCGCGCGTCGAGAAGATCAGATTGGCGGCGCGCTCGGAACACGCGAATTCGCGAATCAGGTGGGCGGGCGGCGTCAGCTCCTTGAGCTCCCTGATGCGGACGTCATCGGTGTTGTGCGGGGCCATGCTGTTCTCCTGGGAATAAAAACTGAAAAAGTGTCATAGCAAAAAAAAACCGCCAGACTCGGCTGGCGGTTTTTTGGGATTCTACGGTGCGTTACAGCCCCTCTCCTTCCGCCAGCGGTGCGAGATACGCAAAAAAGTAAAAATAAAACTTGGCGGACATGATGGAAACGGGATGTTGCCCAAAGGGCGGGAATTCGGATATCGGTGTTTATAGCGCGAATTGCCCGGCTTCGCAAGCAAAAAAGCGCGGCAAGCGGGTATTCGCGCTTGCCGCCGCGCGCCGGCAAAGGCTCAGGCGGTGCCGCCCACGGTCATGTTTTCGATCCGCAGCGTCGGTTGGCCGACGCCTACCGGCACGCTTTGACCGTCTTTGCCGCACACGCCCACGCCGGAGTCGAGCGCCATGTCGTTGCCGATCATCGTGACATATTTGAGCGCTTCAGGACCATTGCCGACCAAAGTGGCGCCCTTGACCGGATAGGTCACCTTGCCGTTCTCGATCATGTAGGCCTCGGATGCCGAGAAGACGAATTTGCCATTGGTGATGTCGACCTGCCCGCCGCCAAAATTGACTGCGTACAAGCCGTGCTTGACAGAGGCGATGATTTCGTTGGGGTCCTTGTCGCCGGCCAGCATGTAGGTATTGGTCATGCGCGGCATCGGCAGCGCCGCGTAAGATTCGCGCCGGCCGTTGCCGGTGACAGGCATCTTCATCAGGCGCGCGTTCATGCTGTCCTGCATGTAGCCGCGCAGCACTCCGTCCTCGATCAGCGTGGTGCACTGGGTCGGATTGCCTTCGTCGTCGATGTTGAGCGAGCCGCGGCGCTGGCTCAGCGTGCCGTCGTCGACGACCGTGACGCCTTTGGCTGCCACGCGCTCGCCGAGCCGCCCGGAGAACGCGGAGGAACCCTTGCGGTTGAAATCGCCCTCCAGGCCGTGGCCGATCGCCTCATGCAGCATCACGCCCGGCCAGCCGGGCCCGAGAACCACGGTCATGGTGCCTGCCGGTGCCGGTTTGGCGTCGAGTTTGATCAGCGCGCCGTCGACCGCTTCGGCGACATACCGCGCCAGCAATTCGTCGGAGAAATACCCGTAGTCGAAGCGGCCGCCGCCACCGCTGTTGCCAACTTCGCGACGACCGTGCTGCTCGACGATGACAGTTACCGAAACCCGCACCAGCGGCCGCACGTCGGCGGCGACCACGCCGTCGCTGCGGGCCACCATGACCACGTCATATTCGCCGGCCAGGCCCGCCATGACCTGGGTCACCCGCGGATCACGCGCGCGGGCGAGCTTTTCGATGCGTTCGAGCAAGGCGATCTTGGCGTTGGCGTCGAGCGAGGTAAGGGGGTCGTTGGGCAGGTAGAGGTCGCGCCCCCGGGCGGCGGCCTGCCGCTGCCCGACCTTGACGCGTCCGGAACCGGCCACGGCGATCGAGCGGGTTGCCGCGGCCGCTTCGGTGAGGGCGCGCGCGCTGATGTCGTCGGAGTAGGCGAAGGCGGTGCGATCGCCCACCAGGGCACGCACGCCGACTCCCTGATCGATGCTGAAGGAGCCGGATTTGACGATGCCCTCTTCCAGACTCCACGCCTCGCTGCGCGTGTACTGAAAGTAGAGGTCGGCGTAGTCGACCCGATGCCGGAAAATGTCCGCCAGCGTCCGATCGAGATGGCTCTCGTCGAGCGCGTACGGAGTGAGCAGCAAATCCTTGGCGATCGCCAGATTATGAATGCCGGTATCGATGATTTTCATGCGGGCTCTTGAATGGAAATTGGGGCGCTAAAAAATGACTTGAGGGGAAATCCGCGGAATTCAAGGCGGGAATCCCCGTCAGGTTGCCAGCACGCGATGTTTCAACGCCGGCAGGCTCTGCCGCACTTCGGTTAGCCGTGTTGCGTCGATTGTACCGCTGACGACGCCTTCGTTTTCTTGCTCGCGCTGCGCGAGCACGTCGCCCCACGGGTCGATCAGCATGCTGTGACCCCAGGTGCGGCGGCCGTTTTCATGCCGCCCGCCTTGCGCGGCCGCCAGCACGTAGCATTGGTTCTCGATGGCACGCGCGCGCAGCAACGTCTCCCAGTGCGCCCGACCCGTCGTGTAGGTGAATGCCGCCGGCACCACGATCAGCGCGCATTCGCCCAGCGCCCGGTAAAGCTCGGGAAAGCGCAGGTCGTAGCAGACCGACAGGCCGACACGGCCGAACGGCGCCTCGAACGCGGCGACCTGCTCGCCGGGGCGGATCGTGCGCGCTTCGTCGTACGCTTCCTGATCCTTGACGAAGCTGAACAGATGGATCTTGTCGTAGCGGCAAATGGGTTGCCCCTGCGGATCGAAAACCAGCGTCGTGTTGAGTACGCGCGAGGCCTCCGGCGCAGCCAGCGGGAGCGTACCGCCGATCAGCCAGATGCGGTGCCGCCTGGCGGTATCGGCCAGAAACGCCTGGATCGGGCCTTCGCCTGGTGTTTCGCGCAGCGCGAGCTTGTCGGCGTCGCGTTGCCCCATGAAGCAGAAGTACTCCGGCAACAGCACCAATTGCGCACCTTGCTCGGCCGCCTCGGCGATCAGCCGGCCGGCTGTTGCCAGATTGCGCTGCACGTCGGCGCAGCTGGTCATTTGAATGGCGGCAATGGCGGCACTTGAATGGGCAGGCATGAGGCGACTCGCTATCAAGGCGTGGTGAATTGAGTACTGGGGGAGAGATTTTCCATCTTACCCTGATTGGGGCCGCCTTGCCGGATCACCGGGTCGCGCCATGAGCCGGTGACAGTGTAGTGAGAGGCCAGCGATTGCGACAACTGCCCGCCGAGCGCCAATTGCGCCAGGAAACTACCCAGGCCCAAGGCCGGGTTGACCAGCGCATAAGCTAGCGAAGCAGAGCCGGCATTGATGTGGGGCAACACGGTGACCTGCAAATTCTGCGTTTCCTTGTCGAGATTGGTGGTGCCCGACATTTTGATGGTGGCCGAGGTGCTGGTGATGGTGAAATCCTGCGTGCTGGCGATGCCGTTGTGCACCGCGCCGTTGGCGAGAATCCGGTCGAATGGCAGGCCGGAGCTGAGCACGCTGTCGAAATCCAGCGTGAGGATTTTCGCCAGGGTTTGCACACTGAAGATGCCCAGCAATTTCGTCAAACCCGGATCAGCCTTCAGGATCTGGCCGCCGGCAAGGTCGAGCGCGACCCGTCCGTTGAGCGTCGGATAGTCGATCTGGGCCGGCCCGCCGCGCCAGTCGAGCTGGCCGCTGAGGGTGCCGCTGCCCTCCCGCAGAGTCTTGGGCAGGCCGACCCGATCCAGCAGCTTGCCGGCGTTCTTGATGTCGAGCTTGAACGCCAGCGCGGTCCGGCGCGGCGTTTTGGCGTCCGCGGCAGCCGCTTCATGTCGTTTCGCGGTGCGCCAATTACCGGTGATCGCCAGATTGGCGGCCGGGTTGGTGATGTTCAATTTACTCAGTTGCCAGACCGGCACGCCATTGTCGACCGTGTTGCGGGCGACCAGTTCGAGACGGCCCAGCGACTTGTCCTGTAGCGCAAATTCATCGGCCACCAGATCGATCGCAGGGAACTCGTCGGCCGGCTCGTCGAGGATCTGCCCCAGCGTTGCGCCGTCCTCTGCCTTGGGGATGAGCAGCTTGCTCAGGCGGCCATGGACTTCCCCGTAGGGCACGCGTGGGCTGGGCGCATCCCAGTGCAGGTTGCCGGCGAGTTGAGGCGAGGCGATGTTCGTCTGCCAGTCGCTGCCGTCGCGCTGGGCAGTGAGCGCCACATCCGGCCAGGGGCGCGAGAGCAGGGTGACTTGCTTGGCGTGCAGCGTGACTTCGGTTGGCGCATAGGGCGTCATTGTCGCCGCGGACGAGCCGGACCCAGAGCTGGGGTCGGGGTTGCCGCTGGAAGGAGCGAGGGCGACGGACTGCAGGCGCAGTGCGCGCCACGCGTCTGCGTCGAGCTGGTCGAGATCGATGCTGGCCGCCACGCCCTTGCTGGGGTGTGGCGGCGCAGCATTGACGCCGATACCGCCGCGCAGCACGGTGACGGCGCCGTCGCTGCCGGTTTGCTGCACGAAATTGGCTTGCACCGGGCCCACGGTCAAATCGAGCGCCTGCGGTTGCGCGCCGTTCGCGCCAGTCTTTTCGTCGAGCGGCCGCAACGCGATGCGAGCGGGCATCGCGCTGTCGGCGGATTTGCCAAGCGGTGCGGGAAGTTGCAACGCCAGTCCGCGCAAATCCGACTGCGCGACGATCTCCGCCGCGCCGTGCGTGGTGTTCAACTCGGCCGAAAACGGTGTCGTGCCGTGCATCAAACCGGCGAGTTTGGCCAGCGTCGGGTTGCTGGCCTGCGCACGCAGCGCGTCGGCGCTGACGGCGCCGGTCACGCGCAACTGCAGCGCACCCTGCGCGTCGGTGCTGCCGTCGGCCCGTATGGCATTGCCCAGAAAGCGCCCCCGCAACTGGCTGGCGCCCAGTCCATGCTCGGTGAAATTGAGCTGCCCGTCGACGCCGCTCAACGTCGGCCAGCCGCGCGCGAGCGTCACGTCGTTGCGCAGGAACCGGTAACTGCCGGTGACTTTGGCGTTGCTCGTGTGATTGATGGGCAACCTGATTTTCAAATTGAGCAGGCCGTTGCCGGTGGCCTGGGCATCCGTGGTGAAATCGCCGATCCAATGTCCGACCGGACTGTTGTTCAGGTAGCGCACGAAGTCGCGCGTCGGGCCGGCGACCTGCCCGTTGATATCGAGCGTCGCCTGATCGTGCGTCAGATCCTCGATCGAGCCCTTCACCGGACCGAACGTGACGTCATAGACGCGCGCCGAATCGATCGCCAACTGCATGCGGTTGTTGTCGAAAATGAGCTTGCCCTGGATTTTTTCGAACGCCGGCCAGCTATCGGTGTGTCCTGCCGTCCGGGGGGCGGGGTCCAGGCGCGCGTCGGTGAGCGGCACTTCCATGTGAAATTGACCGTTGTTCTGCGCGTAGGGGAACGCATCGAGCGGCCCCGTGACGCGGAACGTGGCGTCGTGCGCCGTGCCGCCCAGCAGCGCGTGCTTCAGATAGTTGCGCGCGTCCGCGTTCATGGTCGTGGGCAGGTAATTCGACAGGCTCGCGATTTGAGCGCGCTGGATGCTGCCTCGTACGTCGAGCGTGCCATGGGCCGGCCCGCCGCTCATATAGGTACCGGCCAGATGGGCCGCGATCTGACTGTTTTGCAGATCGAGCGAAGCAATGTCGAGCTTGATTTGCGGAGGTTGGTGGCTCTGGGGCGGGCTCTGGGCGACGGTCCACTGTGCTTTGCCGCCTACCTGGTCGAAGCCGATTTGAGGCGGATCGAACAGACCTGGGAATGAGAATTCGGTGTTTTTCGCATCGAGCGTGATGTTGCCGCGGTCCTGATTGGCATTGATGCTGCCCGATAAATTCGTGAAACCGGGAATGCCGATGCGGGGTTCGCCATGCGATCCGGCTGGCGGTGCCGCAGCGACGCTGTTGAGGCTGGCGTGGTCGAACGTGGCGCGAAAGCGATAGCGGGTGCGGGAGTTCGGCAGGCGCTTGAGCCCCGGCAATTGCCGCCAGCCGTTGCCTGCCCCCGGCGCGGGCCGCTGCAGCGATATCTCGAAATCGTGCAGCGTGCCGCGAGGCGCCCAGGTATCGAGCGGTTTGCGCAGATCGGCCGGCAGCGGTAGCGCAGGCGCCAGTTGGGCGAGTTCGCCCAGGTCGAGTTGCTTGCCGCTCAGCGCAATTTGTTCGCCATGCGCCGTGTTCGCTGGCAGATAGCGGCCGTCGAGCGTCGGGACGTCAAGCGCCTGCTGGTCGGGCATGACGATTTTCACCTGCTGCGCCTGCCAGGCCGCGCCGTTCTCCAGCGATTGCACAGCGAGGGTCAGGCTTGCGTCGTCGAGCGCCAGCGGAGCGAGCTGTGCGCCCAGCTGTGTGCGCACCCGGCGAGCGGCGAGCTGCACCGTGCCGTTGGTCAGGCGGCCGGCGTCAAAGCTTACCCAGATGCGGCCTGCGGCCAGGCCGCTCATGGCCGGGTCTGGCACCTTGACATAGCGTGCCAACGCGGCCAGATCGACGGTGCCGATCTGCGCATAGGCGTTGCCGCGCCAGCGACTGATTTCGTCGGCGCGCACGAACAGCGGATGCCGGAATTCAGCGCGCAGGTCGACCGGGGCGGACAAAATGCCCTGTGGATCGGCCTGCATGCCAAATTGGTGCTGGTGGCCGTTGTTGAGTAGCGCGATGCGCACTTGATTCAGCGCCAACGGAGGCTGTGCGCGAGTGTCGTCCTGCCAGCGCAGCGTGCCGTTGCGCACGATGACGGCGTCCTGATTCAGCAGCCAGTCGAGCACGGGGTTGTTGCCGCCCGGCCGTGTATTGAACGGTAGGCCGGCGGCGTAGAGCTTGCCGTCGGCACGGCGCTCGATCAGTATGTCGGGGCTATCGAGCGTCAGATCCGCCAGGCGCACATTCAGATGCAGCAGGCTGGACCACGACAGCGTGCCGTCGACCCGGGCCAGGCTCAGGCCCGGGGTCTTTGCGCCGGGCGCGCGCAGGCTGACGCCCTGCAAGTGAAAGTGGGCGTACAGGCCGCCCCAATTTGCACTAATCTTCTCAATGGAGACGGGCACACCCACCGCACGCGAGACGATCGCTTCGATTTGTGGCCGATAGTCGTTGACGCGCGGCAGCACCCAATAGCGCATCCCGAGGATGGCTACGGCTGCCAGAAAATAGACCAAGATGACCACGCCGGCGAAGAACTCGAGAGCGTGGCGCAAACCAGGAAAAAATATGGGCCGAGGCGCTTTGGGGGAGTCGGGCGGCTGGCGGTCAGTCATACTGCGCGTCGGTTGGGGAATGTGGTAGCTTGCGTGCGAATGACTGTAACACAGCCCATCAAGGTATCCACAATATCCCAATGACTGCAGACAAGGCCGTGAGTTCACTCGAGATTTCGCAGTATTCCCGCTACGCCGCCCGCGTTCTGGCGAGCCGCCCGGCGTTGGCCGCCGAATTGCCTGCGCTTGTGGCCCACCCGATCGACCTGGCCTGGATGGCGGCGCGATTCGCCGAGTTGGTTGGCGTGCCGGCGAACCAGGCCGCACCCGACGAAGCGGCGTTGCAGCGCGCGCTGCGCGTTTTGCGCAACGACGTGATGTGCGTGATCATGGCGCGCGATCTTGCCGGCGCCGCGTCCCTGTCCGAGGTCACGCAAACCATCACATCGCTGGCCGAATTTTCGATCCGCACCGCGTTGGCGGTGCTCACCCGCGACTTGCAGGCCGTGCATGGCACGCCGATGACGCCGGAGGGAGAGCCGCAGGCGTTGGCAGTGGTCGGAATGGGCAAATTGGGCGGGGGTGAGCTGAATGTATCGTCCGACGTCGATCTGATCTTTTTGTACGAGGACGACGGCGAGACCGCGGATTTGCAGGGCAGCGGCCACTGTCGCCTGCTATCGAATCACGAGTTCTTCACCAAGCTTGGCCGCAAGCTGATCGGTGCGCTGGCCGAGCTGACGGCGGACGGCTATGTGTTCCGGGTCGATATGCGGCTGCGTCCGAACGGCGATTCGGGGCCGCTGGTGTGCAGTCTGCCGATGCTCGAGGAGTATTTCTACGTCCAGGGCCGCGAATGGGAGCGCTACGCGTGGATCAAGGGGCGGCTGGTGTCGGATACGACCGACGCCGCGGGCCAGCGCATGGCGCATCAATTGGCGCAAAGGGTGCAGCCGTTCGTATTCCGGCGTTATCTCGATTACGGTGTGATCAGTGCGATTCGCGCGTTGCATGCGCAAATCCGCCGGGAAGCCGAGCGGCGCGCCCACGCCAAGCCCGAGCGCATCAACGACGTCAAACTCGGGCGCGGCGGGATTCGGGAGATCGAATTTACCGCGCAGGTTTTTCAGCTGATTCGCGGCGGACAGGAACCCGAGCTGCGCATCCGCCCGACGCTGGCCGTGCTCGACGTCGCCGCCCGGCGCGGCTGGCTGGCGCAGAACGTGGTCGAACGGCTCAAGCAAAGTTACGAATTCCTGCGCCGCCTGGAGCACCGGATTCAGTATCTCGACGACGCCCAGACCCATGTGCTGCCAACCCGCCAGGACGACCTGGCGGCGCTGGCACGCGCCATGGGCTTCGATAGTGCGGCGGCGCTGCTGATGGCGCTCGACGAGCATCGGGAGTTCGTCGCCGAGCAGTTTGACCAGGTGTTTGCCGACAAGAGCAACGGCCACGGCACGCGCGGCTCACACGAAGCCGACTGTCCGCCCGAGTTGTGGGGCGCCATGCTGGCCGATGAAGGGCAGGATCAGGCGCTGACCGAGATGTTGCGCACGCTTGGCTTCGCCGATCCGGCGGCCAGCCTCGAGCGCCTGCAGGCGAGCTGGACTTCGACGCGGTACAAGGCGTTGCCGGAGGCCAGCCGGCAACGCTTCGACTTGCTGGTGCAACGCACGATCGAGGGAGCGCGCGAGGCATCCGCACCCGATGTCGTGCTCGCGCGCATGCTCGATCTGCTGGCCGCCATCAGCCGCCGCGGCTCTTATCTGGCGCTATTGACCGAATACCCGCGGGCTTTGGCACGCGTGCTGCACGTTCTGGCCGCCTCGCGTTGGGCGGCCGGCTACTTGACGCGCCATCCGCAATTGCTCGACGAACTGCTCGACGACGATACCCTGGCCGCGCCGTTCGATTGGCCAGCCTTCAAAACCGAGTTGCGCCGCCGTCTGGCGCAGCACGGCGCCGAGGCAGCCATCGAAATGCAAATGGATGTGCTGCGTCGCGCCCACCATGCCGAGACCTTTCGCATCCTTTTGCTGGATCTGCAAGGCGCGCTGACGGTCGAGGCGATCAGCGATCGCTTGTCCGAGCTGGCCGATGCCCTGGTCGAGGTCACGCTGGAGACGATTTGGGGCCATCTGGCATCACGCCATCGGGAGGTGCCGCGCTTTGCGGTGGTCGCCTACGGCAAGCTGGGTGGCAAGGAGCTGGGGTATTCGTCCGACCTCGATTTGATTTTTCTTTACCAGGACGATGACGACCGCGCGCCGGATGCCTACGCGCTATTGGCGCGCCGTTTCGTGACGTGGCTGACCACGCATACCGCCGCCGGCATGATGTACGACGTCGATTTGCGCTTGCGGCCCAACGGTTTGTCCGGCTTGCTGGTGACCAGTCTGGAGAGCTTTCGCCAGTATCAGTTCCGCCAGGGGGCGGCCAATACCGCCTGGGTATGGGAGCATCAGGCGCTGAGCCGCGCTCGCTTCTGTGCCGGGGATGCCGACATCGGCGCTGCGTTCGAGCAGATTCGTGCCGACGTGTTGCGCGTGCCTCGCGAGGCCGGCCCGCTTGCCGACGAGATCATTGCCATGCGCCAGAAGGTCCTCGACGGGCATCCGAATCCGACCGCGCTGTTCGATCTGAAGCATGACGTGGGCGGCATGGTCGACATCGAGTTCACGGTCCAGTATCTGGTGTTGCGCCACGCCGCGGCGCACGCCGAGTTCCTGCGCAACGCCGGCAATATCGCGCTGCTGCGCGAGGCCGGCCGCCTGGGGCTGATCGATGTCGAGCAGGCCGAACGGGTCGGCACCGCATACCGGACCTACCGCGCCATGCAGCACAAGTTGCGGCTCGACGGGATGGAAACCGCGCGGGTCGATCCGGACCAGGTGACGCAGGAGCGCGAGGCCGTCACGGCTTTGTGGACGGCGGTATTCGGCCGACGTTGAGGCTGTTTCTGTTCGGGCGCAGCGACGCTGGTCGGGGGCTGGTCAGGCCGCTGCCCTAGAGCGCCAGCATCTCACGCGCGTGCTTGCGGGTGGTGGCGGTGATCTCGACACCGCCGAGCATGCGAGCGATCTCCTCGACTCGTTCCTGACGGCCCAGCGCGACGATTTCGCTGAGCGTGGCGGCGCCCTCGCTGCGCTTGGCTACCCGCAGATGCTGGTGACCGAGCGCGGCGACTTGCGGCAGATGGGTAACGCACAGTACCTGGCGACCCTGGCCGAGTTGCCGCAACAGGCGGCCGACGACTTCGGCGACCGCGCCGCCGATACCGGAGTCGACTTCGTCGAAAATCAATGTGGGCGTCAGGCTGGCGCTGCTGGCGATGACCGACAGGGCCAGGCTGATGCGGGCCAGCTCGCCGCCCGAGGCGACCTTGGCGAGCGGGCGCAGCGGCACGCCGGGGTGCCCGGCAACGAGAAATTCGATGCTCTCCATGCCGTAGGCCTGCCCCTCGGCGACCGGCGCGAGCGCGATTTCGAAGCGTCCGCCCGGCATCGACAACTCCTGCATCGCGGCCGACACCTCCTTGCCGAGCTTGGCGGCGGCGCGGGTGCGACCCTCGGAGAGTTGCCTGGCCAGCGTGGCGTATTGCTCGTGCGCGGCGGCGGCGGCGGCCTCCAGCCCGGCTAAATCCTGCGCCGCGGTCAACTCGGTCAGTTCCTGGCGGCGCGACTCGAGTTCGGCCGGCAATTGTTCGGGGGCTATGCGATATTTGCGAGCCGCGCCGTGCAGCGCATCCAGGCGCTGTTCGACGCTGGCCAGCCGTTGCGGATCCAGCTCGATTTTCTGTGCATAGTGATTGAGCGAATGCACCGCTTCGCGCAGCTGGATTTCTGCCGGCTCCAGCGCCGCCAGCGTGTCGCGCAACTCGGGATCGACCTCGGCCAGATGGCGCAGTTGTTGGATGATCGAGCCCAGCGCCGGCACCAGCGCGCCGTCGTCGGCCTCGCTCAGTACGTGCAGCGCGCCGCGTGCACCCTCGATCAGGCTGGCCGCGTGCGTCAGGCGGCGGTGTTCGCCATTGATCTCCTCCCACTCGCCGGCTTGTGGCGCAAGCTTGTCGAGTTCATTGACCTGCCATTCCAGCCGTTCGCGTTCGCGCTGCAATTCGCGCTCGCGGCCTTGTGCTTCCTGGCAGCGCTGAACCAACTGCTTCCATTGCCGATGGGCGCTGGCGACCTGGCTCGCCAGCTCGGTCAGGTCCGCGTGGTTGTCCAGCAGCCGCCGCTGAGCGTCGGGGCGCAGCAATTGCTGGTGCGCGTGCTGGCCATGGATGTCGACCAGCATGTCACCGGCCTCGCGCAACTGCGCCAGTGTGGCGGGAGTCCCGTTGATGAACGCACGCGAGCGTCCGGATGCGTCGATCACCCGGCGCAGCAGCACGCCACCGGTCTCATCGTGCGGCAGCGCATGCTGGTCGAGCCAGTCGGTGAGCGTCGGGTGGGCGGTGAATTCAGCCGTAATGTCGGCGCGCGTCTGGCCGGCGCGCACGACACTGGCGTCGCCTCGCTCACCCAAGGCCAGCGCCAGGGCGTCGATCAGAATGGACTTGCCGGCGCCGGTTTCGCCGGAAAAGACAGTAAAGCCCGCCGAGAACTCCAGCTCCAGATGGGCCACTATCACAAAATCGCGAATCGAAAGGCTGCGTAGCATGGTGGTTTGACGCCGAGGAGATTAGCCCGGAGTGTAGCCGGAAAACCATGGCCATAGCATGGCACCGGGAGTGTGGCGCACGGCCCTCTCAGGCGGTATCGTCTTCGGAAATATGCTCGTTCCAATGCAACTTGCGCCGCAATGTCGCGTAGTAGTTGTAGCCCGCCGGGTGCAGGAAGGTGACCGAGTGCTCCGAGCGCTTGACCGCGATGCGGTCCTGCAGGTGCAGCGCATTGAACGATTGCATATCGAAGTTGGCGCTGACTTCGTGGCCCGCGACGATACTGATGACGATCTCGCACTGATCGGGCAGCACGATGGGTCGATTCGACAGCGCGTGGGGAGCGATCGGCACCAGCACGATGCCGGCCAGCGCCGGGTGAAGAATCGGCCCGGAAGCCGACAGCGCATAGGCGGTGGAGCCGGTGGGGGTGGCGACGATCAGGCCGTCCGAGCGTTGCTTGTACATCAGACGCCCGTCGACGTCCACACGCAATTCGACCATGCCGGAGAAGCCGCTGCGGTTGACCACCACGTCGTTGAAGGCGAGAGCCCGGTAGATCGTTGCGCCGGCGCGCTCGATGCGGGCGTCGAGCAGCGTTCGGCGCTCCCGTTCGAAGGCCCCCTCGAGAATGGCGGGCACGACCTGCAGCATGTCGCCCAGCGGGATATCGGTCATGAAGCCGACCCGACCGTGGTTGACACCGATCAAGGGGATGTCGAAGGCGGCCAATTGCCGGCCGATGCCGAGCATCGTGCCATCGCCGCCGAGCACCACGGCGACGTCGGCCTGCTGACCGATCTGCTCCGGGGCCAGCGCCGCGTAGGGAGCGGCATCGGCGCCGAGCGTGCGCGCGGTGTCCTGCTCGAATACCACCCGAAAGCCGCGTTGGCTGATGCAGCTCGCCAATGCCAGCAAAGGGCCGGCGATGTTGTCGGCATTGTATTTGCCGATCAGCGCGACCGTTTTGAAAGGGCTCCCGTTTTTCATGCCGCCATTACACCATAAGTCCGTGGCGGGAGCTACCGCGCCCGGCTGCGCCGCGCGGCTCGCGCCGCAGGGCCTGCGCCGGGGTGAAAGCGCACCGGCCGGGCGGGATTCGCGCTACAATTTTTACCTATGCTAGACCAACGTGCACAAACTCTCCTCAAAACCCTGATCGAGCGGTACATCATCGATGGCCAACCGGTCGGCTCGCGGACATTGTCGCGTTATTCCGGGCTCGAGCTGAGTCCGGCCACCATCCGCAACGTGATGTCGGATCTGGAGGAGCTCGGCTTTGTCTCGAGCCCCCATACGTCGGCCGGGCGTGTCCCGACGCCACGCGCCTACCGCCTGTTCGTCGATACGATGCTGGCGGTGCATCCGCTCGAGGCGGCGGTGCAGCAAGTCGTCTCGCAGGTACAGAATCGCCTGCAGCCGGCCTCCCCCCAGCAACTGGTGGCGAGCGCGGCACAGGTGCTGTCGAATCTGTCGCAGTTCGCCGGTGTGATTCTCACGCCCCGCCGTAGCCAGGTGTTCAAGCATATCGAGTTCCTGCGGCTTTCCGAGAAGCGGATCCTGCTGATCATCGTTACCCCAGACGGCGACGTGCAAAACCGCATCATCCTGACCGCCAGCGACTACTCGCCCGCCCAACTGGTGGAGGCCGGCAATTACATCAATACGCATTTCGGCGGGCTGAGCTTCGACGAGGTGCGACGCCGCCTGCGCACCGAGCTCGAAGCGTTGCGCGGCGACATGACCACCCTGATGCAAACCGCGATGGAGGCAAGCACCGACGTGATGGCCGAGGGCGCTGAAAATGTACTGATCTCCGGCGAACGGAATCTGCTGGGCGTCGAAGACCTGTCGTCCAATATGGACCGGCTGCGCCAGTTGTTCGATGTGTTCGAGCAAAAGACCGGTCTGCTGCAATTGCTCGATGTGTCGAGCCGCGCGCAAGGGGTGCAGATCTTCATCGGCGGTGAATCGCATCTGGTTCCAATCGAACAGATGAGCGTGGTGACAGCCCCGTATGAGGTCGACGGCAAGGTGGTCGGTACGCTGGGCGTGATCGGGCCGACCCGCATGGCATACGAGCGGGTCATTCCGATCGTCGATATCACCGCCAAGCTGCTGTCGAATGCGCTGAGCCAACACTGAGCCAGCCGAGGCCGGCTCCACCGGTAACGCTTGGTTACAAAGTGCGGCAAGCCTCTTGCCGGGCCGTGCGTTAACTTGAGGGTGATCAACCCGTCGTGCCCGGTGCGGCACGGTTTGGAGACTCTCATGAAGATGCGGTTAGCTGTTTCGGCGGTGCTCACGTGTTTGCTGAGCTGCCTGTCGTGGGCGGCGCAAGCCCAGGGGGATCCACCGGCGAGCATCGCTCGCCTGAACGTCGTCAGTGGCCCGGTAAGCGTGGCGCCGGCCGGTGCCGACCAATGGATCGACGCCAATCCCAATCGTCCGCTGACCACTGGCGACGACATCTGGGCGGATCGTGGGGCGCGCGCCGAATTGCAGATCGATTCGACGCTCGTGCGCCTGGACGGCCAGACCAACCTCAGTCTGCTCGACGTCGGCGATCGAAATGTGCAACTGAAAGTAACGCAGGGCGCAGTCAACGTGCGTCTGCTCGAATACGATCCCAATCAGCCGGTTGAAGTCGACACGCCGAATCTTGCCTTCGTGCCGCGCAGGGCGGGGGAATACCGACTCGATGTCGAGCCCGACGGCACCACCGAGGTTACCGTGTGGCGCGGCGAGGGCTCGGTCTATGGCGACCATGCGGCCATTTCGATTGGCGGGGCGCGGCAACGGTTTCGCTTTGCCGGCACCAATCTGCAACTGCTGGCCGGGGGGGCTGCGCCCGGCTATGACGATTTCGACCAATGGGCCGCCGGGCGCGATCGGCTGGTGGATAACTCGCCGTCGGCCCGCTATGTGTCGCGTGACATGGTCGGCTATGAGTCACTCGACGCATACGGTGTCTGGCAGACCGATCCGGAATACGGCGCGGTTTGGGTGCCGACCGTCACGTCGCCGGGCTGGGCGCCGTACCACGACGGCCACTGGGTCTGGATCGCCCCCTGGGGCTGGACCTGGGTGGACGACGAACCCTGGGGATTTGCCCCGTTCCATTACGGCCGTTGGGCCTATGTGCATGCGCGCTGGTGCTGGGTACCGGGCTCGGTGCGCGTACATCCGGTTTATGCACCGGCCCTGGTCGCCTGGGTCGGCGGCGACCACGACGACCACTGGAGCGTGACGCTGGCCACCGGCGTGGCCGGGATCGGCTGGTTCCCGTTGGGCCCGGCCGACGCCTACCGCCCGTCCTATCGAGTCAGCAACACCTACATCGAGCGCGTGAACCGTACGGTGATCGTCAACAAAACGATCAACCGCAATACCTACATCACTAACAATGTGTCCCGCACGGTCTATGTCAATGAGCACGTGCATAACGCGATAACCACGGTGCCGGCGGCAGCCTTCGTGCAAGGCCGGCCGGTCGTCTCGAGCGCGGTCGCGATGGCGCCCGGGTCGGCGGCGCGCGTGCGGGTCGGCACCAGCCCGGAAGTCACGCCGGTGGCGCGCAGCGTCATGGGCGACGCGCGCCAGGCGCGGCACGCACCGCCGCACGACGTAGTGGCGCGTCAAGTGCTGGCGTTGCGCACGCCGCCGGCTCCGCATCCGGCATTCGTCTCGCGCAGCGGGGCAGCGGTCAAGCCGCAGGCCGAAGGTCGCCAGATGGTCCTGAATTCCGCCACTGCCGGACGGCCTCGGCAGGTGCGTGAAGGCGTCAAGGTACTGAGCAGCGTGCCGCAGCCGCGGCCCATCGACGCCACTCGCAGGCCCGCGCCGGATACCCGCTCGCCGGCCGGGCAGGGGTCTCGGGGGACGGCTCAGGGTCGGGTGCGGCCCGAGCCGCAGCGCGGCACGGGGGCGCCCGCGTTCGCGCCGCGCACGACCGCTCCGGCACAGCATGCGCCGTATCCCTCGCCGGCGCAGCCCCCACGGCCGCAGCATCGACCGTCGCAGACCGAGCGCAGTGGGCCGCAGCGGCCCGCCTTGGCGCCGCGTGCTCCGCGGCCGCAGCCACATGACCAGCAACTGCGCGCTCCGCAGCCTCACGTTCAGCAACCGCGTCCCGCGCCGGCGCCGCACCGGGACGCCGTGCGCCCCGCGCAAGGGCATGGCGGGCCGCAACGGCAACGCGATGACAAGCATGACGAAAGACACGGCAACTGAGCACGCCGGCGGCCTGTCGTGCGGGCCGCCGGTATCCCCGGTGCGTATAAATTGCAATTTGCGGTAAAGTGAGGCTCATGCATTTCGACCAAGAACCCGTACATCATCATGGCCAGCCCGGCAAGACCGCAGTGCTGCTTATCAATTTGGGCACGCCCGATGCGCCCCGGCCGGGGGCTGTCAGGCGCTATCTGAAGGAATTTCTGTCCGACCCGCGTGTGGTGGAAATTCCCGCGGCGCTTTGGCAGCCATTGTTGAGGTTGGTGATTTTGCCGCTGCGCGGCCGCCAGTCGGCACACAAATATGCGTCGATCTGGGCGCATAACGGCTCGCCGCTCAAGGTCAATACCGAGCAACAGGCCGCTGCGGTGCAAAAACTGCTGCAGGCCAACGATTACGATGTAATCGTCGATTATGCGATGCGCTACGGCAATCCGGGCATTGCGGAAAAAATCCGGCAACTGCGCCACGCCGGCGCCGAGCAAATCCTGCTGCTGCCGCTTTATCCGCAATACTCGAGCAGTACCACGGCAACGGCTTTCGATGCCGCCTTTCGTGCAGCCGGGCGTCTGCGCAACCAGCCGGCGCTGCGCACGGTCAAGCATTATCATGATCACCCAGCCTATATCGAGGCGCTGCGCCAACAGGTCGAGGGTTATTGGGTTCAGCATGGGCGTCCCGATTTCTCGGCCGGCGAGCGCTTGTTGCTGAGTTTTCATGGCGTGCCGCGCCGCACGCTCGATCTGGGCGATCCCTACCATTGCGAATGCCTGAAAACCGGGCGTCTGCTGAGCGCCGCGCTTGGCCTGGACGATACCGTTTGCCAGACCACTTTTCAGTCGCGTTTCGGCAAGGCGGAGTGGCTGCAGCCATACACGGCGCCGACGCTGGTTGAACTGGGCAAGACCGGGGTGGGGCGCGTGGACGTGTTCTGTCCGGGGTTCACTTCGGATTGCCTCGAGACGCTTGAAGAAATCAATATCGAGGGGCGTCGGCAATTCCTGGCCGCCGGCGGAAAGACGTTCAACTTCATCCCCTGCCTGAATACCGCGCCGGCCTGGATCACCGCAATCGGTGAAATCGCCGCATTGCATTTACAGGGTTGGCCGATTCGGCAACCGGATGCGGCCGCGCTCGAACGCAGCCGCGCGCGGGCCGAGGCGCATGGAGCGCGCGATTGAGCATCAAGATCGATAGCGACCCGTCAGCCGCGACACGCATCGACAAATGGCTGTGGGCAGCACGCTTTTTCAAGACCCGCAGCCTCGCCACCCAGGCGGTCGACAAAGGGCGTGTGCTGCACAATGGCCAGCGCTGCAAGCCCGCGCGCGACGTGCGGCCCGGCGACATACTCCGAATCGATAACGGCAGCACCCAATGGCAGGTGACGGTGCGTGCCATCGCAGAAGTTCGCGGTGCCGCTCCCGTGGCGCAAGCCCTCTATGAGGAATCGGAAGAAAGCCGCTTGAGGCGGGCCGAGGAAAGCGAACGGCGGAGCTTATACCGAGAGCCAGCGGCCGTGATCCAGGGCCGACCGACGAAGCGGGATCGACGCCGTATGGTGCGTCTTGTCGAACACGACGAATGAATGCCGAACCGGTGCGCGGCGTACCGGCCGACCCAGCCAATCGTGAAAGACGGCGTTGACGGTCCCATATTCCGTCGTGCGGGTGGTGACGGCGCCAGACAGGCAAATAGTGGCGGTTCCGGCGGTGACCAGCGCGAGCACAAAAAAGACGGCTAGCGGCACTTTCATGATGAACTCCTTTACCTAACAGGCTCGCCCACTGCGGGCGCCAGGATTTGGTTTTGATCTTATGCGCGCCATCGGACCGGTACAATAGCGTATTCGTAAGGCGTGTAACCGGATGTTGCCCGCCCGGCATACGGCGCGACGACCCCTTGAAATAGCGCTGGACACCCCCATTATGCATGCAGCATTGACGGGCTTTTTGCCCGGGAAAGTGCGTTATTTCAACGCATTGGAGCCCTTTTCTGTTATTTGACCGACTTATGAAAGATCAGCACAAGACCTCGGAAGAACAGGTGACGCCGGAGGCTGCCGCGCAGCAGCCCGCTGCGTCGCCCGAAACCGCGTCGGCTGCGCCGGCAACGACCCTGGAAGAGCAGTTGGCAATCGTGCAGGCCAAAGCCGACGAGTACTACGATCAGCTGTTGCGTACCAAGGCGGAAAGCGAGAACGTGCGGCGTCGCGCGCACGAGGATGTTGCCAAGGCGCACAAGTTTGCGGTGGAAAGCTTCGCCGAGCATCTCCTGCCGGTCGCCGACAGCCTGGAAGCCGCCTTGGCGGACAACTCGAGCGACGTCGCCAAGGTGCGCGAGGGTGTCGAGCTGACGTTGCGCCAGTTGCTGGCGGCATTCGAAAAGAGCCGCGTCAAAGTGATCGACCCGGTCGGCGCGAAATTCGACCCCCACCAACACCAGGCGATCTCCATGGTGCCGGCCGACCAGCAGGAGCCGAATACGGTGGTGGCGGTGCTCCAAAAAGGCTATCTGATCGCTGATCGCGTGTTGCGCCCGGCGCTGGTGACGGTGGCGCAGGGCAAGTGAAAACGCGCGGATGCGCGGCTGTCCCGGGTCGTGCATATATGCACGAAAACCCTTGAAAAACGCAGCGCGGCACGCATATTTGCGACAGATTGGCATTGACGGGGCATGCCCCAACGAACATAGGCTAGGAGAAAGAAAGCATGGGCAAAATCATTGGTATTGACCTGGGCACCACGAACTCGTGCGTCGCCCTGATGGAAGGTCATCAGGTCAAAGTGATCGAAAACGCCGAGGGCGCGCGCACCACGCCGTCCATCATTGCGTACATGGAAGACGGTGAGGTGCTGGTGGGCGCGCCCGCGAAACGGCAGGCTGTCACCAACCCGAAGAACACGCTGTTTGCGGTCAAGCGGCTGATCGGCCGACGCTTCGAAGAAAAAGAAGTGCAAAAGGACATCGGTCTGATGCCCTACAAGATCATCAAGGCCGACAATGGCGATGCCTGGGTCGAAGTGCGCGACAACAAATACGCGCCGCCCCAGATTTCCGCCGAAGTGCTGCGCAAAATGAAGAAGACCGCCGAGGATTACCTGGGCGAGCCGGTGACCGAGGCGGTGATCACCGTGCCGGCCTACTTCAACGATAGTCAGCGTCAGGCAACCAAGGACGCCGGCCGCATTGCGGGGCTCGACGTCAAACGGATCATCAATGAGCCGACGGCCGCCGCATTGGCTTTCGGTCTCGACAAAAAAGAGGGCGGCGACCGCAAGATTGCGGTGTATGACCTTGGTGGCGGCACGTTCGACGTGTCGATCATCGAAATCGCCGACGTCGACGGCGAGCACCAGTTCGAAGTGTTGTCGACCAACGGCGATACGTTCCTGGGCGGCGAGGATTTCGACCAGCGCATCATCGATTACATCATCGGTGAGTTCAAGAAAGAACAGGGCGTCGATCTGTCGAAGGACGTGCTGGCGCTGCAACGCCTGAAGGAAGCGGCCGAAAAGGCCAAGATCGAGCTGTCGTCGAGCCAGCAGACCGAAATCAACCTGCCGTACATCACGGCGGACGCGTCCGGGCCGAAGCACTTGAACTTGAAGATCACGCGCGCCAAGCTCGAAGCGCTGGTCGAAGAATTGATCGAACGCACGATCGAACCGTGCCGTACCGCCATCAAGGACGCGGGCGTCAAGGTCAGCGATATCGATGACGTGATTCTGGTCGGCGGCATGACCCGTATGCCCAAGGTGCAGGAGAAGGTCAAGGAGTTCTTCGGCAAGGAACCGCGCAAGGATGTGAATCCGGACGAAGCCGTGGCTGCCGGTGCGGCGATTCAGGGCTCGGTGCTCTCGGGTGATCGCAAGGACGTGCTGCTGCTAGACGTGACGCCTTTGTCGCTGGGCATCGAAACCCTTGGCGGCGTCATGACCAAGATGATCCAGAAGAACACCACGATTCCGACCAAGCATGCGCAGGTGTTCTCGACGGCCGACGACAATCAGCCGGCAGTGACCATCAAGGTATTCCAGGGCGAGCGTGAAATCGCGGCGCGCAACAAGGCGCTCGGTGAGTTCAACCTGGAGGGTATTCCGCCGTCGCCGCGCGGCACGCCGCAGATCGAAGTGACCTTCGACATCGACGCGAACGGTATTTTGCACGTCGGCGCCAAGGACAAGGCGACTGGCAAGGAAAACAAGATCACCATCAAGGCGAACTCGGGTCTGTCCGATGAAGAGATCCAGCGCATGGTGAAAGATGCCGAGGCCAACGCCGAGGAAGACCGCAAGCTGCGTGAATTGGCCGACGCGCGCAACCAGGGCGACGCGCTGGTGCACAGCACCCGCAAGGCGCTGACCGAATATGGCGACAAGCTGGATGCGGGCGAAAAGGAAAAGATCGAGGCTGCGATCAAGGAATTGGAGGACGAGCTGCGCGGGTCCGACAAGGAAGCGATCGATGCCAAGGTCGAGGCGTTGTCGACGGCCAGCCAGAAACTCGGCGAGAAGATGTACGCCGATATGCAGGCTCAGGCGGGCGCCCAGGGTGCCGCGTCGGAAGCGGCGGGTGCGCAGCAGCAGGCCAAGCAGGACGACAACGTGGTCGATGCCGATTTCAAGGAAGTCAACGACAAGAAGTAGGCATGCATGCGCTGCGCCGCGGGGAGAAGCCGCGGCGCGTGCCGGCCGGGTTCAGGCGCAAGCCCGACCCGGCTTTTTGCCTATGAGGGACGTGCAGTACAAGTGGAACGAATATGGCCAAACGTGACTATTACGAGATTCTGGGTGTAGCGAAAAACGCGAGCGACGACGAGATCAAAAAGGTCTATCGCAAGCTCGCGATGAAGTATCACCCGGATCGCAATCCAGATAGCAAGGATGCCGAAGAGAAGTTCAAAGAGGCCAAAGAAGCCTACGAGATGCTCAGCGACCCGGAAAAGCGGGCGGCCTACGACCAGTACGGTCACGCGGGAGTCGACCCGAACATGGCGGGAGCGGGTGGCGCTCAGGGCTTTGGCGGGTTTGCCGATGCGTTCGGCGACATCTTCGGCGACATCTTCGGCGGCGCCCAGGGCGGACGAGGGCGTGGCGGGCCGCAGGTTTATCGTGGCGCCGATTTGCGCTACAACATGGAGATCACGCTGGAGCAGGCGGCCAACGGCTTCGAGACACAAATCCGCGTGCCCGGCTGGGATAATTGTGAGGTGTGCCACGGCAGCGGCGCGAAGCCCGGCACGAAGCCGGAAACCTGTCCGACCTGCGGCGGTTCCGGGGCGGTGCGCATGTCGCAAGGCTTCTTCAGCATCCAGCAAACCTGCCCGAAGTGCCATGGCACCGGGTCGTATATTCCCGATCCCTGCGGCACGTGCCATGGCGTCGGCAAGATCAAGAAAACCAAGACGCTCGAGGTCAAAATTCCGGCTGGCATCGAGGACGGCATGCGCATCCGTCTGTCCGGCAATGGCGAACCAGGTGTCAACGGCGGGCCGGCCGGCGACCTGTATGTAGAAATTCACATCAAGGCGCACGACGTTTTTGAACGCGACGGCGACGATCTGCATTGCCAGATGCCCATTTCTTTTGCCACCGCGGCGCTCGGCGGCGACATCGACGTGCCGACGCTGCACGGCAAGGCGACGTTTGCCGTGCCCGAGGGCACGCAAACAGGCAAAACCTTCCGCTTGCGCGGCAAGGGAATTCGTGGTGTCCGCTCGAGCTATCCTGGCGATCTGTATGTACACGTGCAGGTTGAAACGCCCGTCAAACTGACCGAGCCGCAGAAAGAGATGTTGCGCAACTTCGAGAAATCGCTGACCGAGGGCGGCGCGCGCCATAGCCCGCAAAGCAAGGGCTGGTTCGACCGCGTCAAGCAATTCTTTGAATGAGCGGCGGCGCTTCGCGTGAGGCCGTCTTCGCGCTGCTCGATGAGAGCAGCGACGATGCCGGCGCGGCCCGCTCGCGGCTGTATACCGGCCTGATACGCCGGGTCGCGTGCGCCGCGCCGGCCGAACTGGCTGCCGCGTGCGCCGAAGTGCAGGACGCCTTGGCCGCCGGACGCTTCGCGGTCGTTTTGATCGATTATGAGTTCGGCGTGCGCATGCACGGCGCGGGTGCCGGGCAGCGGCCCGGCCAACTGGTTTTTTTGCTGTTCGAGCAGTGCCGCCATCTCGAGGCGCACGAGGTCGACGACTGGCTCGCGACCCACGATCCGGCGCAGGACGACTCTGTCGACGGGCTGCCGTCGGCACCCGGCGTGGCAGGTATTTGCGACTTGCGGGCCGATACGTCGCGCGACGAATTTGGCGGCGCGATCGACCGTATCCAGCAATGGCTGCGGGCCGGCGAGTGCTACCAGATCAACTACACGTACCGCCTGAATTTCGACGCGTTCGGCTCGCCGATCGCGCTCTACCGGCGCCTGCGGGCTCGCCAGCCGGTGCCATATGGCGCGCTGATCATGCTGCCCGACGACGAGCTTGGCAGCGGTGCCAATACCGCCGGCAGGGCCATCCTGTCGCTCTCCCCGGAATTGTTCGTGCAACACCGCGCCGGTGGTCTGACGGCGCGCCCAATGAAGGGCACGGCGCCCGCCCATACCGGCGCGCACCAAGACACGCGCAACCGCGCGGCGGCAGCGGAGTTGGCCGGCGATGAAAAAAATCGGGCCGAGAACCTGATGATCGTCGACCTGCTGCGCAACGACCTCAGCCGGCTGGCCATGCCGGGCTCGGTGAGCGTGCCCGCGCTGTTTTGCGTCGAGCGCTTTGCCGATGTTCTGCAAATGACCTCGACAGTGCAGGCGCGTCTGCGCCCAGGCACCGGATTCGCCGACGTGCTGCGCGCGCTGTTCCCGTGCGGATCGATTACCGGAGCGCCGAAGCATCGCACGATGCAGTTGATCGACACGCTCGAGAAAGCGCCGCGCGGGATATATACAGGCGCGATCGGGTGGCTCGATGCGTCCCGCGAGGCGGGGTCCGTGGGGGACTTTTGTCTTAGCGTGGCGATCCGGACATTGACGCTCGGTGCTCCGCGCGCCGATGGATTGCGTCCCGGGCAACTCGGCGTGGGCGCGGGCATCGTGCTCGACAGCCGGGCTGACAGCGAGTGGGCCGAGTGCCGCCTCAAGGCCAATTTTCTGAGCGCAATGGATCCGGGGTTCGCATTATTCGAGACGATGTACGCCACGTGCGCCGAAGGCGTCCGGCATCTGGATTGGCATCTGCAGAGGCTGCGGCGATCGGCGGCATATTTCGGTTTTATCTGTGACGAAGCAGCGGTGCGTGCCGCCGTGACAGCGCGCTGCAACGAATTGCCGGCGGGCCGGGCGTGCCGATTGCGGCTTGCCTTGCAGCGAGACGGTGCCGTAACGCTCACGCATGGCACGCTGACGCCGTTGCCCGCCAAGCTCAAGGTGTTGCTGGATCCGGCCGCGGCCCCGGTCGACGGCGATGCGCTCTGGTTGCGCCACAAGACCACGGTGCGGGCCCGCTACGACGCGGCATGGCGTGCGGCCGAGGCGCAGGGTGCCTTCGATCAACTGTTCTTCAATCAGCGCGGCGAGTTGACCGAGGGCGCGCGCAGCAACGTGTTCGTCAAGCTGCGGGGGGGCTGGTTGACTCCGCCCGTGTCCAGCGGCCTGCTGCCTGGCGTGATGCGCCGCGCGGTGCTGGCCGATCCTGCCTGGGATGCGCGCGAGGCGGTGCTCACGCGCGATGACCTGCTCGACGCGCAAGCGTTGATGATCTGCAATGCGTTGCGCGGTGCGGTGCCCGCCGAGCTGGTGGTGCTGGGGGGTTAGAAGCAGTGCGCAGCCGCAGGGAAGCTGCCCTGCTTGACCGCGCGCACATATGCCTCGACGGCGGCCGCAATGCTCGGTTGGCCTTCCATGAAGTCCTGGACGAAGCGCGGGCGCTTGCCTGGAAAGACGCCGAGCATGTCGTGCAGCACCAGCACCTGACCGGAACAATCGGGCCCGGCGCCAATGCCGATGGTCGGAATCGTGAGCGCCGCGGTCACTTCGGCCGCCAGCTTGGCCGGAATTGCCTCGAGCACCAGCAATTGCGCCCCGGCGCTCTGCACGGCCTGGGCATCGTCGAGCAGCGATTTGGCTGCCGCGTCGTGTTTCCCCTGCACTTTGAAGCCACCCATCGCATGCACCGATTGCGGCATCAGGCCCAGGTGCGCGCACACCGGGATGCTGCGCTCGACCAGCAGGCGGATGGTCGGCGCGAGCCACGCGCCGCCCTCGAGCTTGATCATCTGGGCGCCAGCCTGCATCAGGGTCACCGCGCTGGCGTATGCCTGCTCCGGGGTGCCGTAGCTGCCGAACGGCAGATCCGCGATGATCAGCGCGGTCTCGCTACCGCGCGCCACGCAAGCCGTGTGGTAGGCGATGTCGGCGACGGTGACCGGCAGGGTCGTGCGGTGGCCTTGCAGGACGTTGCCGAGGGAATCGCCGATCAACAGCGCATCGACGCCGACGCGATCGAGCAGCGCAGCGAAACTCGCGTCATAGCAGGTCAGCATGGCAATTTTCTCGCCGAGCTCGCGCATTTCCGCCAACCGGGGCACGGTGACCGCTTTGCGGGCGGACTCTTGCAGATAGGACATGATCAACTCCCGAGGGGGCGACCGGCAGCGGCGACGCCGTCCGCGGTCTCAATGAAAAGGAGATTCAGCGCGTACCTTTGACGAACACTTCCTTGCGTCCACGCATATGCTCGATGCGTTCGAGCAATAGGTCGAAGTCATGCGCGTTGTCGGCGGGATTCAGATGCTCGGTATCGATCGTGAGTACCGGTGCCGCCGCATAATGGTAGAAAAACTCGCTGTAGATCTCGCACAGCGCGCGCAGGTAGGCATCCGAAATCTGCAGCTCCATGGGGATCGCGCGTTTTTGAATGCGCGAGAACAGGGCTTCCGGACTGGCCTGCAGGTAGATGACCAAATCCGGAGTTCGTCGGGGCATCGCGATATGCGCGCTCAACGCGCGATACAGGGCGAGTTCGTCGTCGGCCAGGGTCAGCCGCGCGAACAATGCATCCTTTTCCGGCAGGAAGTCGGCAATCAGCGAGGCACCGCCGATCTCCTGTTGGGCGATATCGCGCATCTCGTCGACCCGCTCGAGCAGGAATGCGAGTTGGGCCGGCAGCGCAAAGCGTGCGCTGTCGCGATAGAAACGCTCGAGAAACGGGTTGCTGGCGGGGTCTTCGAGCCGGATCTGATGACCGCCGAGTTCGGCGAGTTTGCGCGCCAGCGATGTCTTGCCCGCGCCGATCGGCCCCTCGATCACCACGTAGCGGTAGCGTGCGGGTATCGTCTGTCTCATGGTAGCAAGTTCGAAATGGACTTCGCGCTACTTCGTATTTGCGGCGCGCTTGTTCGGACAGCAGCATAGCGCTACCCGTTCGATACGCTGGTCCGCCACGCCGGCGAGCAGATCGGTCACTCGTCCGTGACCGGGGATTTCCAGCTCCGGGCGCAGGTCGTTGAGCGGTAAAAGGACGAATGCGCGCGCGGCGATGCGCGGATGTGGCACGGTCAGGTCGGTGTCGTTGATGTGCTCTTCGCCGTACAGCAGTACGTCCAGATCGAGCGTGCGCGGAGCATGCTTATACGGGCGCTCGCGGCCGAAGTGCTGCTCGATGTCCAGGCACAGGCGCAACAATTGGTGGGCGGACAGGCGAGTCTCCAGCGCGACCACGCAGTTATAGTAATCGGCGCCGTCGGCATCGACCGGCGCGCTGTGATAGAGGTGGGAGCGAGCCACGATGGTGACGCCAGCCTGCTGGGCCAGACAGACTACTGCGTCTTTGAGGGTTTGACGGGCGTCGCCCAGATTGGCGCCGAGCCCTACATAAGCCACCGTCATGAGGAGCTTCCTGTATCTCGCTGAACCGATGATACCGGTTCGGCGGCATTTTCGCTGGCGTCGCCTTTGTTGCGCGGCCGGCGGGGCCGTCGGCGGCGCTTGGCCGGTGCGGCGCCCGTCGAGGAATGCGCCAGCAGCGATTCGCGCGCGGCGTTGTCGCCGGCGATGAAATCAGTCCACCACTGGCCGAGTTCGGGTGGCAGCTCCCCCGACTCGCAGCGCAGCAGCAGGAAGTCGTAACCGGCGCGAAAACGCGGATGCTCGAGCAGGCGGAACGGCGTGCGCCCGACCCGCTTCTCGAGGCGCGACTGCAGCCCCCAGATATCCTTCATGTCGGCCGTAAAGCGCCGCTGGATCGCAAGCTTTTCGGTTTGTGCATCGAGCACGTCGTTCATCGCCAGATGCAGGGCGGGAATCGGGTACTCGCCGCTGGTCTGATAGGCTCGCCACTTTTCCAGCACCAGGTGCCACAGCAGCGCGGCAAACAGGAATCCTGGCGACACCGGTTTGCCGGCGCGAATGCGGGTGTCGGTGTTGGTCAGTGCCAGCGCGACGAATTTCTCGCCCATCGGCTGCTCCAGCACGACATCGAGCAGCGGCAGCAGGCCATGATGCAGGCCCTCGGTGCGCAGGCGCTGCACGCAGGGCCAGGCATGGCCGCACAGCAGCAATTTGAGCATTTCGTCGAACAGACGCGCGGCCGGCACGTTATCGATCAAGGGCGCCAGCGCCTCGATCGGCGCGCGGGTGGCCGGATCGATGCTGAATTCGAGCTTGGCGGCGAAGCGCACCACGCGCAGCATGCGCACCGGATCTTCGCGGTAGCGCGTGGTCGGATCGCCGATCATGCGCATGACGCGAGCGCGAATGTCTTCCCAGCCGTGGTGGTAGTCGTGCACCGTTTGCGTGGCCGGGTCGTAGTACATCGCGTTGACGGTGAAGTCGCGCCGGGCGGCATCCTCCTTCTGGGTGCCCCACACGTTGTCGCGCAGGACTCGGCCGCTCTGGTCGGTCACGTGCGTCTTGCGATCGAGTTCGCCGCGTTTCGGCCGGTGCGCACCGATTTTCTCGCTGTCCTGCGCGTCGACTTGCGCGCGAAACGTCGATACCTCGATGATTTCGTTGCCGAACTGCACGTGCACGATCTGAAAGCGCCGGCCGATAATGCGGGCGCGCCGGAACAGGCGCTGCACCTGCTCGGGCGTGGCACTGGTGGCTACATCGAAGTCCTTCGGCGCGACGCCCAGCAGCAGATCGCGCACCGCGCCGCCGACGATGAACGCCTGATAGCCGGCTTGCTGCAGCGTGTCGGTCACACGTACCGCATTGCGTGAAATCAGGCCCGGGTCGATACCATGGGTGGCTTGCCCGATGACGTTGGGCTGCGTCGCGAGCGGTTCGGGCGAATCGTCCGAATCGTCCTTGCCGAGCAGCCGGTTGATGAGCTTTTTGATCATTGGAACAGCTCGATGATCGGCCAGCCGCGCTGCTGAGCGGCGGTGCGCAAGGTGTCGTCCGGGTTGGTCGCGATCGGATCGGTCACTTTTTCCATCAAAGGGATGTCGTTGGCCGAGTCGCTGTAAAAATAGCTGCGCTCGAAATCGGACCAGCGCTTGCCGAGTTGGCTCAGCCATTGCTCGGTTCGCACGATTTTGCCCTCCCGGAAACTGGGGGTGCCAAGGTAGTCGCCGCTGAATCTGGCATTCGGATTGCCGTCGACGGTCGCCGGCTCGGTTGCGATCAGGTGTTCGACGCCCAGCTGCCTGGCGATCGGCCGCGTCACGAAACTATTGGTAGCGGTGACGATGGCGCACAGATCCCCGGCGCTACGGTGCTTGTCGAGCAGCGCCAGCGCGGACGGCAGGATCGCGGGGAGGATCACCTCCTGCATGAACTGGTCGTGCCAGGCGTCGAGCTGCGCGCGCGAATACTGGGACAACGGCGCCAGCGCAAAGCGCAGGAACGCCGGCATATCCAGCGTGCCTGCCCGATAGTCGGCATAAAACGCTTCATTTGCCTGAGCGTAGGCTACCTTGTCGACGGCGCCGATACGCACCAGGAAACGTCCCCATTCCTTGTCGCTATCGGTCGGCAGGAGGGTGTGATCGAGATCAAAGAGGGCTAGATTATTCATGTGGTGCGATTTTACCCGAAGGCGCCGCGTCATGAGTCGCCGTCGCGCCTTCGGCGGACGACTGGGTCAACATACGTCGCAGCAAGGGAAGTGTGACGGCGCGTTTCTGTTCCAGCGAAAAGCGATCGAGCGCATCGAGCAGGGCCATCAGGCTCGGCATGTCGCGGCGAAAATGCGTCAGTAAATAGGCCGGCACGTCTTCGCTCAAGACCAGTCCCCGTTCGCGCGCCGCCGTCTGAAGTGCCAGCGTCTTGCCGGCGTCGTCGAGCGCGGCGAGCTGAAATACCAGGCCCCAACCAAGACGTGTACGCAAATCCTCGCGCACCGGCGCGGTGAGCGGCGGCGTGCTGCCGCTGGCCACGAATGCGCAGTGCGGCCGGGCTCGCACTTCGTTGAACAGGTTGAAAGCGGCAATCTGCTGGGTCGGTGACAGCGTGTCGCAATCGTCGACACAGTAGATGCGGGTCGCGTCGTCGAAGGCAAAAGCAGCCAGCGGGGTGTGCGGCATCAACAGGCGCGCGGCCTGACTGGCGTGACATAACGCGTGCAGCAGGTGCGTGCGCCCGCAGCCGGGTTCGCCCCACAGGTAGATGCTGCGATCGGCAGCCCTGCCGGCCTCGAGTGCGGCGGGTAATCCATCGAGCAGGGCAACGGCCTCGCGGTTGGCACCGATGATGAAGTTATCGAACGTCGCCGGCGGGGGCGTGCCGAGATCGAGAAGCAGTTGTTGATTCACAGGCGAGTCAGCTTAATTCTTGTAAAAAGTGCTGCTGAGGTAGGCACGGCGTACCTGCCGGCTGGCTGTCATCAGAATGGCGCTGACGGGCAGTGCCAGCAGGACGCCGAAAAACCCAAAAAGCTGGCCGAAGGCCAGCAACGCGAAAATGACCGCCAGCGGGTGCAGGCCGATCCGCTCGCCCACCAGCCTTGGGGTCAGGTAGAAACTTTCCAGCACCTGCCCGATGCCATAAATGACCGCGACCGCCGCGAACCCGTAAAAATCACCGAACTGTAGCAGAGCCGCCAGTAAAGCCAGCACCAAACCGGTGCCGAAGCCGATATATGGAATGAAAACCGCCAGGCCGGTGAAAATCCCCACCGGCAAAGCGACGTCGAAGCCGGCGATCGCGAGGCACACGGAGTAGTAGATTGCCAGCACGCCCATCACCAGCAACTGCCCGCGCAAGTACTGCGAGAGAACCTGATTGATATCGACGACCATCTCCATGGTGCGCTCGAGCCAGCGACGCGGGATGAATTGCCTTACCCGGCGCAGAATGTCGTGCCAATCGTAGAGCAGGTAGAAGAGCACGAGCGGCACCATGATCAGGTTGCTCACCAGGGTAAGGGCGACGTTGCCGCTGGTGCGCAGTGAGGCGAGCACCTGCTTGAGAATCGCCTCGGTGCTGCCGGCGAACTGGTCCGTGAGAAATTGCTTGATACCGGGGAAATCGAAGCTGAGGTTGATGCCCAACTCCGACAGCCGCGGCGCGAGCGACTCGTTCAGCTTGGCCAGCAGCGCCGGGATTTGCTCGCGCAATTGCGGCCCTTCCTTCTGCACGGCCGCGATCACGAGCAAGGCCAGCAGCGTGAGCACCACCAGCAGCGCCAGGATCATAAGAAGGGCGGCCAGCCCGCGCGGCACGCGATGGCGATGGAGCCAGTCGCAGCCCGGATAGAGCATATAGGCAAAGATCGCGCCGAGCAGAAACGGCGTGAGAATCGGTCCCAGAAAATAAAACAGGACCCCGAGCGCAAACGCTACACCGAACCAAAGAATTGCCTGGCGCTGATAGGTCGTGAGTCCTGCGGATTGGTTCATCGTGCGGAATTCCTTTTCAACTCGCCAGAAACAAGGCCGGGGGAGCCGCCATCGGGTAAAATCGCCATTTTACAGAAGCGCGAAGCATCCTCATCATGACACACCCTAGCCAATCCTCCGGCCTTTCCTACCGCGACGCGGGCGTCGACATCGAGGCCGGCGACGCGTTGGTCGAAGCAATCAAGCCGTTCGCCAAAAAAACCTTGCGCGATGGCGTGCTGGGTGGCATCGGCGGCTTCGGCGCGTTATTCGAGGTGCCGAAAAAGTACCGCGAGCCCGTGCTGGTCTCGGGTACCGACGGCGTCGGCACCAAGCTCAAGCTGGCCTTTCACCTGAACAAACATGACACGGTCGGCCAGGATTTAGTTGCCATGAGCGTCAACGATATTCTGGTGCAGGGCGCCGAGCCGCTGTTTTTCCTCGATTATTTCGCCTGCGGCAAGCTCGACGTGCAAACCGCGGCCACCGTGGTCAAGGGCATTGCGCAAGGTTGTGAGCTGGCCGGCTGCGCGTTGATCGGCGGCGAAACCGCCGAAATGCCGAGTATGTATCCGGACGGCGAATACGATCTGGCCGGGTTTGCCGTCGGCGCGGTCGAAAAGAGCAAGATCATCAACGGCAGTACGATTGCCCCGGGCGACGTGGTGCTGGGCCTGGCCTCCAGTGGCGCGCATTCGAATGGCTACTCGCTGGTGCGCAAGATCATCGAAGTCGCGCAACCCGATCTGAACGCCGATTTTCACGGTGCGCCGCTGCGCGATGTGCTGATGGCGCCGACCCGGATTTATGTCAAGCCGTTGCTCGCGTTGATGCAGACGTTGACGGTCAAGGGCATGGCCCACATTACCGGCGGCGGGCTGGTGGAAAATATCCCGCGCGTGCTGGGCGAGGATCTGTGCGCCGAATTGCAGCGCGATGCCTGGACGATGCCGCCGCTGTTCCAGTGGCTGCAGCAGCACGGCAAGGTCGCCGATGCCGAAATGAATCGGGTTTTCAATTGCGGCATTGGCATGGCCGTGATCGTGGCTGCCGACGATGCGCAGCAGGCGCAAGCGCAACTGCAGGCCGCGGGTGAAACGGTCTACCGCCTGGGCGTGATTCGCGCCCGCGCGGACGGCGAGGCGCAGACGATCGTACGATAGCGCTCGCCGGCGTACTGCCGATCGCATCCGGGCGTCGAGCTTGCGGCTCGACGCCTTTTTTATCGGCCTGCGGCCTTGTACCTCCGCTTGTCCTCGTACATGGCCGAATCGGCCTGGGCGAGCAGGTGTTCGATGGACAACCGGCTTTCCGGGGCGAGCTGGATCTGGCCGACGCTAAAGCGGATTGCGTACCCCTGCGGCTGCGCTTCGTCGCCAGACGCCAGGGTTTTGCGCAGGCGCTCGATCAACGCGGAAATTTCGATGCTCCGCGCATTGGTGAGCACCGCCGCGAATTCATCGCCGCCAGACGCCCGATGACGTCGCTCTCGCGTAGAGCGCTGCGCAGCGCGGCGGCGAAGGTTTTCAACGCGCGATCGCCTTCGGCATGACCGAAGGTGTCGTTGATCGACTTGAAATCATTCAGATCGAAAAACAGCAACGAGGCGGGCATTGCCATGCGACGGCCGACATCCAGCGCGTGCTGGGCAAGTGCCTGGAATCCCCGTCGATTGGACAGGCCAGTCAACTCGTCCGTGGTCGCCATCTGCAGCGCGCTCAACTCTTGCTCCGCCATGTGGGCCAGGTCGCGCAATAATTCGCGCTCCTCTTCGTCCAGTTTGCGGGGTTTGACGTCGAGCAGGCAAAGCGTGCCGATCTTGCAGCCGTTGGCGACCGCCAGCGGGCAGCCGGCGTAGAAGCGAATGCCGGGATCGCGCGTAACCAACGGATTGTCGTGGAATCGCTCGTCGCTGAGTGCGTCGGGAATCATCAAGATATCGTCGCCCAGGATCGCGTGGCCGCAAAACGAAATATCGCGGGGAGTCTCGCTTGCTGAAAGCCCGTCGTTGGATTTGAACCACTGGCGATTGGTATCGACCAAACTGACCAATGCGATAGGCACGCCAAAGAGCTTCTTTGCCAACCGGGTCAGGCGATCGAAACGCTCTTCTGCCGGAGTATCGAGAATTTGCAGCGAGTGCAGTGTTTCTATGCGAGTCGTTTCGTCGGCGGGGCGGGCTGGTGTGAGCATGGGGTCGTCCGTTGTGCTGATGGTTTTTATTCTAGTACAACGCCGCAACCGTCCCGGCGCCTAATCCCGCCAATGCGCCCGCGCGTGCGCCAGTACCTGCGCCGGGACGTCGGAGCCGACACAATCGATCACGATCCGCTCGGAAATGCTGCGCAACCAAGTCAGTTGGCGCTTGCACAGTTGCCGGGTAGCGAACACGCCCTTGTCGCGGAAGGTGGCGTAGTCGGTCTCGCCGTTCAGATATTCCCAGGCTTGCCGGTAGCCCACGCAGCGCATCGACGGCAGGCCAGGATGAAGATCGCCGCGTTGTTTGAGGCCGGCGACTTCATCGACGAAGCCACTGGCCAGCATGGCGTCGAAGCGCGCCGCAATGCGCTCGTGCAGAACGCTGCGCACCGAAGGTTCGAGGGCGATCGGAATGAAACGGCGATGCGTTGATCCCGGAGCCGGACGATCCTGGGCCAACCACGCGGATAGCGGCTTGCCGCTCAGTTCGAAAACTTCAAGCGCACGCTGGATGCGTTGCGCGTCGTTAGGTGCCAGGCGCAGGGCAGTTGCGGCATCAACTTCGGCAAGCCGCGCGTGCAGGGCCGGCCAGCCGAGTTGGGCGGCTTGTTCATCGAGTCGGGCGCGAACCGACGCGTTGGCCGCCGGCAAGGAATTCAATCCCTCGGCCAGTGCCTTGTAGTAGAGCATGGTGCCGCCGACCAGCACTGGATGCCTGCCGCGCGCCACAATCTCGTCGATCAGGCGCAGGGCGTCGTCGCGGAATTGCGCGGCCGAGTAAGCATCGGCCGGATCGATGATGTCGATCAGGTGGTGCGGCACGCGCTCGCGCTCTTCGGCGCTCGGCTTGGCGGTGCCGATGTCCATGCCGCGATACACCAGCGCCGAGTCGACGCTGATGATCTCGATCGGCGCATGCTCGGCGAGCGCCAGTGCCGCCGCGGTCTTGCCGGAGGCGGTCGGACCCAGCAGGCAAAGAATGGGGGGGCGAGCGAGGTGGTTCATCGAGCGGCATGCGGCACGGTATTACCGGCCGCGCATGAAAAGCTTGTCGAGATCCGCCAGGGTGAGCTGGTACCAGGTCGGCCGGCCATGATTGCACTGATCGGCGCGCTCGGTGGCTTCCATTTGCCGCAGCAACCCGTTCATTTCTTCCAGCGTCAGCCGGCGATTGGCGCGCACCGCGCTGTGGCATGCCAGCGTGCCGAGCAGCTCGTGCTGGCGCTCGGTCAGCACTCGCGAGCCGCCATAGTTGCGCAGGTCGGCCAGCACGGCACGCGCCAGGGCTTGCGCATCGGCGCCATCGAGCAGGGCAGGAATGGCTCGCACGGCCAGCGTCGTGGGCGACAGAACGGCGAGATCGAACCCCAGTGCGGCGAGCGTATCGCGATGTTCCTCCACCGTGCCGATTTCAACCGGATCGGCGAAGAACGTGACCGGGATCAGGAGCGGCTGGACCGGGACCTCGCGCGCGCCGAGGGCCTGTTTGAATTGCTCGTACAAGATGCGTTCGTGAGCTGCGTGCATGTCGACCAGCACCAGTCCCTGGGCATTTTGAGCCAGGATGTAGATGCCGTGCAGTTGCCCGAGGGCAAAACCGAGCGGTTGCGCGTGCTGGTCGGCGGCATTCGCCAGCGCCGAATCGCCGCGCTCGGCGAGTGCGGCTGGCGGTATGTCGGCCGTCGGGCCGATGGGCGCCGCGCGTCCGAACAGGGCATCGTAGGCAGCCAGCGGCTGCGCTACCGGCAAGGCCCGCTGCTGCATGGGTTGCGGCACCCAAGGGCGATGGCTGGACAACGGATTGGCCGACTTGCCGTAGGCCGGCTCCAGCCCGCCTGCAGCGGCCGGTTGCGCGGCGTGTGTCGCGCCGCCGGCACCGGCAGCGCGCGCCAGGGTTCGCTGGACCGCATGAAAGACAAACTGATGGATGCCGCGGGCATCGCGAAAGCGCACCTCGATTTTCGAGGGGTGTACATTGACGTCCACCAATTGCGGCGGTAATTCCAGGTACAGCACGTAAGCCGGAAAGCGCTCTCCGTGCAGCACGTCTTCATAGGCGGCGCGCACGGCGTGGGTGAGCAGCTTGTCGCGCACGAAACGGCCATTGACGAAAAAATATTGCTGGTCGGCGCGCCCCCGGCTGGCCGTGGGCAAACCGGCGAAACCGCGCAGGCCAAGCTCTGCCGCCTGCTCGTCAATCGGCAGATGCGCATCGGCAAAAGCCTCGCCGAGCACGCGGGTCACGCGCTGCGCCGGCGTTGCGATGTTCCAGTGTTCGACCACGCGGCCATTGTGCTGCACCGAGAAGGCCACGTCGGGCCGCGCCAGCGCGCTGCGCCGAATGACATCGAGGCAATGGCCAAACTCGGTCTGCTCGCTTTTTAGGAATTTACGCCGCGCCGGGGTGTTGAAATAGAGATCGCGCACATCCACCGTGGTCCCGACGCCGCCGGCGGCGGGCTGCAGCACGCCCGTATGACCGTCGATCGCGGTGGCGTGCGGCGCGCCCTGCTGACGGCTGGTGAGCGTCAGTTGCGCGACCGACGCTATCGAGGCCAGCGCTTCACCGCGAAAACCGAGCGACAGCACCGATTCCAATTCATCCAGCGAGCGAATTTTGCTCGTCGCGTGACGCGTCAATGCCAGCGGCAATTGCTCGACCGGAATGCCGCCGCCGTCGTCGGCCACCACGATGCGCCGCACCCCGCCTTCATCGAGCTTGATCTGCAGTTGCGCGGCTCCGGCGTCCAGGGCGTTTTCCAGCAGCTCCTTGACGACCGATGCGGGACGTTCGACGACCTCGCCGGCTGCGATCTGACTGATGAGTTGGTCCGGCAAAACACGGATCTCACGTGTTGCGACGGTCGGAATCGGGGTGGAATTGACGGCTGACATGGAACCATTATAAAGCGCCGCGTCGAATGTACGCAGGAGCGCGGTGCCGACGGGATGGCTGGTGGTATCATGGCGCGCGAGCGCTTCGGCGTGGCCCCGCGCGACAATCATTAAGGAACGAACTTGGATACATTGCTGCATCTGCTCGGTATGGTGCTCCATATCGACCAACACCTTCATGACTTTATCGCAGCGTACGGTGCCTGGGTCTATGTGTTGCTGTTCGTGATCGTATTTGCCGAAACCGGCCTGGTGGTGGCGCCGTTTCTGCCGGGAGACTCCCTGCTGTTCGTCGGCGGCGCGCTTGCCGCCACCGGAGCGATGGATGGCTGGATGCTGGGAGGTTTGCTGTTCATTGCCGCAGTGACGGGCAACACACTGAACTACATGATCGGTGGCTATATCGGGCCCAAGGTGTTCGAGCACAACTGGCGTTTTCTCGATCAGAACGCCTTGCGCATTACCCATGAGTTCTATGAGCGCCACGGTGGCAAAACGGTCGTGCTGGCGCGTTTCATTCCGGTGGTTCGCACCTTTGCGCCTTTCGTTGCCGGCGTGTCGGGGATGTCGATGCGTCGTTTCCAGATCTACAATATGCTCGGCGCGCTGGCCTGGGTCGCGCTATTGGTGGGCGCCGGCTACTTGTTCGGCAATTTGCCGGTGGTCAAGCAATACCTCAATGTGATTGTGCTCATCGGCATCAGCGCCGCGGTCGTGCCGTTGGCGCTCGGTGGGTTGTGGCGTTTGCTGGTCAAGCGGCGTTCGGTCTCTCAAAACCGCTGAGCGGCGAGGCAAATGTTTCAGAGGGGCGGCGGCCGATCTGGCCGCCGCTTTCGTTTTATGCGGTCGGGTTTCTCGACAGCGGCGGGTGAGCCGCGAAATAGGCCTTGATGCCATGCAGCAGCGCATCGGCCATTTCTTCCTGGTATTCGCTCGTATTGAGTTTTGCCTCTTCTTCCGGGTTGCTGATGAATGCCGTCTCAACCAGCACCGAGGGGATATCCGGCGCCTTGAGCACGGCAAAGCCGGCTTGCTCGACGCGGCCGCTGTGTAGCTTGTTGATCTTGGCGATGGTGTGCAGCAAGTCGCTGCCAAAGCGCTTGCTGTCGCGAATCTGCGCGGTGGTCGACATATCCAGCAGCGCATGGGCGACGACTTTGTCGCTGGTTTTGATGTCGACGCCGCCGATCCGGTCGGATTCGTTTTGGGTGGTTGCCAGAAAACGCGCGGCGGCGCTGGTGGCGCCGCGCTCGGACAGCGCGAAGACCGATGAGCCACGCGCCTCGGGGGTTGTGAACGCATCGGCGTGAATCGATACGAATAGATCGGCATCGACGCGCCGTGCCTTTTGCACACGAACATATAGCGGCACGAAGAAATCGGAGTCGCGCGTCATCATGACCCGCATGTTCGGCTGGGCATTGATCTTGTCGCGCAGGCGCTTGCCGATCTGCAGTACGACGTGCTTCTCGTAGGAGCCGCGATGACCGATGGCGCCGGGGTCTTCCCCGCCGTGACCGGGGTCGAGCGCGATCGTCAGCAAACGCGTGGTGCGGCCGCGCCGCGTCGAAGGCTTGTCGACGCTGTCGTGCGAGCCGCCGCGCTGGTCCCGTTGCGCGAGTATCTCTGGGGTTCGATCGGACTTGGGGCGCTCGCCCAGGTCGCGGTGAGGTTCGGTGGTGCCGGAGCCGTTTTGCGCGTAGCGCTGAAAAAATGCCTCGGTGCTGTCCTGGTCGCTCGCATCGTTCTGGTTTTTTTGCTGCTTCATCGCCAGCGCCTGTTCCTTGCGCTCGCTTTGCTTGAGCAACTCCATCAGCGGATCGGGAGGCACCGCCGGGTATAGGTCGAACACCGTTCGATAGCGATAGCCAGCGACCGGCGCCAACGTGAAAGATTGCGGTTTGACAGCGGCCTTCAGATCGAACACCAGACGCACCACGTTGGGTTTGAATTGTCCGACGCGTACCTGACTGATCTGTGGATCGTTCGGATTGATCTTGGCGACGAGATCGCGCAACGTCGCGTTCATCTGCAGGCCATCGAGATCAATCACGAAGCGATAGGGATTTTCTACCAGATCTTGCTGAAAGGTGATTGGGGTATCGGTCTCGAGGGTAACGCGAGTGTAATCTTTGGCGGGCCACACCCGTACCGCCATGATCGTGGTTGCCTGTGCCGCGCGCGTGCCGGCCAGCGCCAGCACGAGCGTCGACGCGCCGGTGCGCAGCACCCGGCGGCGGCCCGGATCGCTCGGCGCGGTATGGTCGGTACGACGATATTTATTGATTAGCATTGGTCAAGAACAGCGTTGCCTTTAGGTGTGCATGCGACAGCCGTCAGACGTCGCCCTGAGCCTGCCGGTTCCAATTTCAGCGTGAGATCGGGCACCCCGAGCAGTCTGCCGGCTTTCTCTGGCCATTCGATCAGGCAAAGCGCATTGCCCGTGAAGTGGTCGCGAAAACCCGCGTCATGCCACTCGGCAGGATCCGCAAAGCGATATAGATCGAAATGATAGACCTCCAATCGACCTTTGGGAAAGGCGATGTTGTATGGTTCACACAGTGTGTAGGTCGGGCTGCGCACCCGGCCGGTGTAGCCCAGCGCGCGCAGCAGCGCGCGCACCAGCGTCGTTTTTCCGGCACCGAGGTCACCCGACAGATGCACCTGAAGACCTCCGCCTAGCCGTGCCGCGACGGCTTGCGCCAGACGCGCGGCAAACGCCTCGGTGGCATGTTCGTCGGGCAGATTGAATTGTTTTGTCGCGGCGGCGGAAGCAGGCATTGCGTACAATCGAGTCAAATGAACGGGTCACAAACACTCACATCGGCGCATGCATCCGATTCGCTTGAACCGGCTCTCCCGGATAGCCCGGAGGGCTTGGCGCGACTGTCTGCGCGAATCAAACGATGGGGCCATGAACTCGGATTCGGCGCGATCGGTGTCAGCGACGTCGATCTGCACGCGGCCGAGGCGGGCCTGTTGTCGTGGCTCGAGCAGGGGTGTCAGGGTGACATGGATTATATGGCCAATCATGGCCTCAAGCGTGCGCGGCCTGCGGAATTGGTGCCCGGCACCGTGCGCGTCATCAGCGCGCGCATGGACTACCTGCCTGAGGCACCGGCAACTACAACGACCGCGGCGGCGCGCGACTGGCGGCAGGTCGAACTGGCGCGTCAGGAGGAGCCCGTCGCGGCAGTGGTATCGGTTTATGCGCGCGGACGCGATTATCACAAGCTCATGCGCCAGCGCCTGCAACAGTTGGCCGATCGCATAGCCGCCGAAATCGGACCGTTCGGCTATCGCGTATTTACCGACTCGGCGCCGGTGCTGGAAGTCGAGTTGGCACAAAAGGCCGGGCTCGGCTGGCGTGGCAAGCACACCCTGTTGCTCTCCCGCACTGCCGGATCGATGTTCTTCCTTGGCGAAATCTATGTCGATCTTCCGCTGCCGGTCGATGCGGCAGACGAGAATGGCGCACATTGTGGTCATTGCGAGCGTTGCCGGCAGGCATGTCCGACCGGCGCAATCGTGGCGCCCTACCGGGTCGATGCGCGGCGCTGCATCTCCTACCTGACGATCGAGCACAAGGGCTCGATTCCGCACGAGTTGCGGCCGTTGATGGGAAACCGCGTGTACGGCTGCGACGACTGCCAGCTGGTATGCCCGTGGAACAAGTTCGCGCAGCGCTCGCCGTTGCCCGATTTCGCCGTGCGGCATGATTTGGACGACGTCACGCTGGCGGCGCTTTTCGCATGGTCCGAGGCCGAATTTCTGGAGCGCATGGCGGGCAGCGCGATTCGCCGGATCGGCCATGAACGCTGGTTGCGCAACATCGCGGTGGCGTTGGGCAACGGCTTGCGGGCCACCGGGGACGACACTCTGCGCCAGGCGTTGCGTGCGCGCGCCGATGACCCGTCGGCGCTGGTGCGCGAGCATGTCGCATGGGCGCTGGCACAGGATCCGATGTTGATGTCGCGGTAACCACGGCGGCGTAAAATCCGGGTAGCTGACGATAGCGCGTGAGGAATGAAGCGGTGATGCAATTCAATGCAGTGATCGAAGTGCCGTTCGGCAAGGTGGGCATTCGCACCGGCGCCGGCTGCGTCGAGGAGATCGTCTACGTGCCGGAGAGCATGCGCTCGGCAGCACCGCAGGATGCGCTGGCCGAACGTGCCGCCCGTCAGATCGAAGCGTACGTCGACGATCCCGGCTTCGTCTTCGACCTGCCGCTCAAGCCGGTTGGCACGGCATTTCAGCAAAAAGTCTGGCAGGCCATCTGCACGATTCCGGCCGGACGGGTGCTGACCTACGGGCAACTCGCCAAGCAGATACGGACCGCGCCGCGTGCGCTCGGGCAAGCGTGCGGCGCCAATTATTTCCCGCTGGCGATCCCGTGTCATCGCGTGGTGTCATCGAGCGGGCTGGGCGGATTTGCCAATCACGATGCCGACGGCTACTTTCTGGCGATCAAGCGGTGGTTGCTGCGGCACGAAGGCGTGATGCTGATATGAGCGATGCGCTATCCGCCAGCCTTGCGCTGACCGATACGTTCTGCGACACGCTGTGGCTCGAGGACGGACTGTCGCGCAATACGCTGGATGCTTACCGGCGCGACTTGCGCCTGTTCGCGCAATGGCTGGTCGAAGACCGCCAACTGGCGCTCGACCAGGTTCAGGAGGCCGATCTGCGCGCTTATCTGGCATTTAACAGGAACGGCAAAGCCACCAGCGCCAACCGGCGCCTCTCGGTGTTCAAGCGCTTTTACCAATGGGCGTTGCGCGAACGCAGCGTGAGTGCCGACCCCTGCTTGAATGTGCACGCGGCCAGGCAGGCGCCCCGTTTTCCCAAGACGCTGAGCGAGGCGCAGGTCGAGGCCTTGCTCGGTGCGCCCGATGTCGACACCCCTCTGGGCCTGCGCGATCGCACGATGCTGGAGCTGATGTATGCCAGCGGTTTGCGCGTGTCGGAACTGGTGCAGCTCAAGTCGGTGGAGGTCGGACTCAACGAAGGTGTACTGCGCATTTTCGGCAAGGGCGCCAAAGAGCGGCTGGTGCCGTTCGGCGCGCAGGCGCATGAGTGGATTGCCCGCTATCTGGCCGAGGGGCGCCCGGCATTGCTGGGTGCGCGATGGTGCGACACACTGTTCGTCACGCAGCGCGGCGAGGGCATGACGCGCCAGGCGTTCTGGTACATCATCAAGCGCTACGCGTCGCAGGCCGAGATTCGCGCGCCGCTCTCGCCCCACACGCTGCGGCACGCGTTTGCCACGCACCTGCTCAATCACGGCGCGGACTTGCGCGTGGTTCAACTGCTGCTCGGGCATGCCGATATTTCCACCACCCAAATCTACACACACGTCGCGCGCGAGCGGCTCAAGATCCTGCACGGCAAGCATCATCCCCGCGGGTGAGCCAGACCGGCCGGGATCCTGGCCAAACTCACAGCAGGTCGCGCAGCCTGTGTTTGAGTATCTTGCCGGTTGCCGCGGCTGGCAGGCGCTCGACGATACGAATTTCGGCGGGGCGCTTGTAGGGCGCCAGGCGTTCGCTGGCCCAGGCCCCGAGTGCCGCTTCGTCTGCCAGCGCCGGGGCGCCAGGCTTGAGCTCGACGAACGCCACGACCTCCTCGTTACCCTCCACCGGACGGCCGATCACGGCCGACTGCAGCACGGCCGGATGGCTGTTGAGCGCCTGCTCGACTTCGGCCGGATAGACATTGAAGCCCGAACGGATGATCAACTCTTTGCGACGCCCGACGATGTGCAGGTTGCCGTGCTCGTCGAAGCGCGCCATATCGCCGGTTTTCAGCCAGCCATCGGCGCTCAGCGCGGCCCGGGTCTGCGCCGGGTCGCGGTAGTAGCCCAGCATGACGTTGGGACCCCGTACCCATAGTTCGCCGATCTGTGCGTCGCCATCGGCCAGACGCGCCTCGACGCCGGGGATGAGCGGTCCCACCGAGCAGTCGGTGCACGGCGCGTCGAGCCGGGTCTGGGAAATCGTCGGACTGCTTTCGGTCATGCCGTAGCCGTTGTGCAGCGGCAGGCCGTAGCGCGCCTCGGCGCGCGCCTTCAGCGTTTGGTCGAGCGGTGAGCCGCCGGAATAGATAAAGCGTAATCGCGGCGCGTCCAACGGGCGTTGCTGCGCGTCCAGGTGTTCCAGCAGCTTGGCATGCATGGCCGGCACCCCCTGGAAGATCGTGACTCCCTCGTTTGCCAGCGCATGCAGCACGCGGGCCGGGTCGAAACGCGGCACCAGCCGCAGCGTGCCGCCGGCGTAGAGGGTACCCAGGCATACCGAGGCAAGTCCATAGACATGCGAGATCGGCAGCACGGCGTACACCCGATCGTTGCCGGTGACGCGCCGCAGCAAGCTCGATACCGCAGCGATGAACAGCAGGTTACGGTGCGACAGCATCACCCCCTTGGGGTGACCCGTGGTGCCCGTCGTATAGATCAGTGCCGCGCATTGTTGAGCGGGGTCGGGCGAGGTCGGTTCCGGCACACAGTCGAGATTGAGCGGGCCGAGCGCCACCTGGCCGGTGCCGAGATCGGCCCATTCGGCCGGCGTTGCCTGATGACGCTGCGCGTGAGCGAGTGCGTCCGGCGAGATTCCGGTTGTGTAGAGCGTCAGCCGCGCCCGCGCGTGCGATTGGATGGCATCGATCTCGGCGGCTGACAGGCGTGCGTTGGCGACCAACGACCAGGCGCCCAGATTTGACGTGGCCAGCAACAGGATCACCAGCGCCGCGCAGTTTTCGTTGACGAGCATGACACGATC
Source organism: Pandoraea thiooxydans (assembly GCF_001931675.1). NCBI lineage: Bacteria > Pseudomonadati > Pseudomonadota > Betaproteobacteria > Burkholderiales > Burkholderiaceae > Pandoraea > Pandoraea thiooxydans. The sequence continues at coordinate 160,058 of NZ_CP014839.1, forward strand.
GCCCGGGCGTACGCCCGCCTCGCGCAGCCGCTCGCTGACTGCGTCGACGGCTGCGGCCAATTGGCCATAAGTGAGTTCGCGTTCGTCCTCGCGCAACGCTGGGCGCTCGGGCGCCACGGCGGCGATGCGATGCGCAAGTTGCCCGATACGGGGCGGCAGGGCGGCCAGCAGGGCAGGGATGTCGTCAAGCATCTGGGCGGGATCGGGCGCACGCATGCTCAGATCTCCGCGCCGCGCATCAGGCCGCGCGCGATGACGATTTGCTGGATCTGCGAGGTGCCCTCATACAGGCGGAACAGGCGTACATCGCGATAAAACCGCTCGATGCCGTAGTCGCTGATGTAGCCGGCGCCGCCGTGGATTTGCACGGCGCGATCGGCTACGCGGCCGCACATCTCGGTGGCGAAATATTTGGCGCAGGAGGCTTCGACGCTGACGTCGCGCCCCTCGTCGCGCTTGCGGGCGGCGTCGAGCACCATGCATTCGGCGGCATACAACTCGGCCTTGCTGTCGGCCAGCATGCCCTGCACCAGTTGAAATTCGGCCACCGGATGTCCGAACTGGCGGCGCTCCATCGCATAGGCCAGGGCGTCGCGCAACATTCGCTTGGCCGCGCCGACGGCGACCGCGGCGATATGCAGGCGCCCCTTGTCGAGCACCTTCATCGCGGTCTTGAATCCTACGCCCTCCTGGCCGCCGATCAGATTGGCGGCGGGAATGCGGCAATTCTCGAAGATCACGTCGCAGGTATGCGCGCCTTTCTGGCCCATTTTCTGGTCGATCTTGCCAAGTGACAGACCGGGTGTGCCGGCCTCCACGATGAACGCGGAGATGCCGCCGGCGCCCTTGATCGCCGGGTCGGTCCTGGCCATCACCGTGAAGATGCCGGCGTGCGGCGCGTTCGTGATGTAGCGCTTGGTGCCGTTGAGCACGTAGGCGTCGCCCTGTGCGTCGGACACGCGCCGCGCGCTGGTCGCGAGTGCCCCGGCGTCGGAGCCCGCACCGGGCTCGGTCAGTGCGAACGAGCCGATCAGCTCGCCCGAGGCCAGGCGCGGCAGGTAATGCGCGCGCTGTTCCGGGGTGCCGTCGATGACGATGCCCTGGGAGCCGATGCCGTTATTGGTGCCGATCAGCGAGCGAAAGGCTGGCGAGGTCTGGCCCAGTTCGAAAGCCACCCGAACCTCTTCTTCCATCGTCAAGCCGAGTCCGCCATAGGCCTCCGGAATCGAAAGGCCGAACAGACCGAGTTCGCGCATTTGCTGCACCAGTTCCTCGGGGATCGCATCCGTTTCGGCAATTTCATGTTCTCGCGGCACCAGCCGCTCGCGCACGAAGCGGCGGATCGAATCTTCGAGCAGTGTTTGGGTTTCGTTATCGCGGATCACTGGATGTCCTTGGGAAGTCGGGATGTCTTGGTATCGCCATTATTCACTCGCATCCGTCAGGGCGCGTGGACGCCAATAACGAACGATCGTGCTATTCGGTCGTTGTAAGATAACAGGCATACCAAGAATTTCAAAATACTGTTCTGCTATGCGAAACCATCTAATCGTTCGCAGTATCGGAGCCGCCGTGATCATCGCTAAAATACCGCCATGAGCAAACAAAAACATGTTTCCGAGACGCCTGCGACTCAATATCTGCGCCAACACCGGATCGCCTTTACTGAACATCCTTACGATTATGTCGAGCACGGCGGCACTACCGAGTCGGCGCGACAGTTGGGCGTCGATGAGCATCATGTGGTGAAGACGTTGATCATGGAGGACGAACAGGCCAAGCCGCTGGTGGTTCTGATGCATGGCGATTGCACGGTATCGACCAAGAGCCTGGCCAGGCAAATTGGCGCCAAGCGCGTGGAGCCGTGCAAGCCCGAAGTGGCGCAGCGGCATTCCGGTTATCTTGTGGGCGGCACGTCGCCGTTCGGCACGCGCCGCACGATGCCGATTTTCGTTGAGAGCAGCGTACTCGAGTTGCCGAAGATATACATCAACGGCGGGCGGCGCGGCTATCTGGTGGGCATCGCGCCGCAGGTGCTGGCGGCCCTGCTCGATGCCAGGCCGGTGCAGTGCGCCAACGCCGGGGCGTAGTCAAGTAGAATGGCGCCCAATTCGACGACCTTAATGGAATTCGCATGGCCACGCTGATTTTCGCGCTTCTCGCCTACCTGATTGGTTCGGTGCCGTTTGCCGTGATCGTGAGCCGCGGCATGGGGCTGGCGGACCCGCGCACTTATGGCTCGAAGAATCCCGGGGCCACCAATGTCCTGCGCTCCGGCAACAAGGCGGCGGCGGCGCTTACCTTGGTGGGCGACGCGTTCAAGGGGTGGCTGGCGGTATTTCTCGCCACGCGCTACGCAAATACCTGGGGCGTGAGCGACGGCGGGCTGGCACTGGCCGCGGTGGCCGTGTTCGTCGGGCATCTATACCCGATATTCCTGCGTTTCGCGGGCGGCAAGGGGGTTGCGACGGCGGCGGGTGTTTTGCTGGCGATCAATGCATGGCTGGGTTGCGCAACCATCGCGACGTGGCTGATCATCCTCGCATTTTTCCGCTATTCGTCGCTGGCGGCGCTCGTTGCGGCGATCTTCGCGCCGCTCTATTACATTTTCATGTTTGGCATCGGCCCGTACACGCCAGCGGTGATTGCGATGTCGCTGCTGCTCATTTATCGGCACTGGGCCAATATCGGGCGATTGCTGGCAGGCAAGGAAAGCCGGGTCGGACAGAAAAAATCCTGATGACTGGGCGCTTCCCCGCCTGATTCAGTCGCGGAAGTTGTTGAAGTCGAGCGGCGTGTCGGTCACTTCCTTGCGCAGCAGTGCGATGGTGCTTTGCAAATCGTCGCGCTTGCCGCCCGAGACACGCACGGCGTCGCCCTGGATGCTGGCCTGCACCTTGACCTTGCTGTCTTTGACCAGACGCACGATTTTTTTCGCTAAGTCGGAACTGACGCCTTTCTTGACGGTGATGATCTGTTTGACCTTGTCGCCGCCGATTTTGTCGATCTTGCCGTAGTCGAGAAACCGTACGTCGACCTGGCGCTTGGCCATCTTGCCGATCAGGACGTCGCGAACCTGTCCGAGCTTGAAATCGTCGTCGGCAAACGCCGTCAGCTCCTGGTCCTTGTGCTCGATGCGGGCATCGGAACCCTTGAAGTCGAATCGGGTGGTAATTTCCTTGTTGGCCTGGTCGACGGCATTCTTGATTTCGACCATATTTGCTTCGCAAACCACGTCAAATGATGGCATGAGCGTCTGCTCCTGGGAGGTTGAGAGGCTGGTGCGCCGTTTCTGTCGCGCCTGGGCCTGACCGCGACCCGTATCGCGGGCGGCCGCTATAATTCGTCGCTCGCTATTGTAATTCAGTCATCACCGCCTTAGGAACGGGCCGCACGCCGCCACGCATGGTTACTCTGCTTACCGATTTCGCTTTACTGGCTCACAACACGTTCGGCATCGATGCGCGCAGCCGCTATGCGGCGGTGCTCGAGTGTGCCGAGGATTTGCCGGTATTGCTGGCCGACCCGCGTGTGGCGGAGTTGCCCCGCCTGGTGCTGGGTGGCGGCAGTAATGTGATCCTGACCCGCGACTTCGATGGCTTGACCGTGCTCACGCGCATTGCCGGACGACGCCTGGTGGCGCAAACCCCGGATGCCTGGCTGGTGCAGGCGGGCGCCGGAGAGGTGTGGCACGATTTCGTCGCCTGGACCATCGGTCAGGGCTGGGGCGGGCTGGAAAATCTCGCGTTGATTCCCGGCACGGTCGGCGCCGCGCCGATTCAGAACATCGGCGCGTACGGGCTGGAACTGGCAGAGCGCTTTGCCTGGTGCCAGGCGTTCGATACCGTCTCGGGCGAGCTCGTTACGCTCGATCGCGCGGCCTGTCGTTTTGCCTATCGAGACAGTCTTTTCAAGCAGGCGCCCGTCGGCAGGTACGTTGTGACGTCGGTGACGTTTCGCTTGCCGCGTCCGTGGCAACCCATGACTCAATACGCCGACGTCGCGCAGGAATTGGCGCAGCGGCATATCGCGCAGCCGTCGCCCCAGGACATTTTTGATGCGGTGATCGCGATTCGCCGGCGAAAGTTGCCCGATCCGGCGGTCATCGGCAATGTCGGCAGCTTTTTCAAGAATCCCATCGTCAGCGCGAACACCCGGGCGACGTTGCTGACGCGCCACCCTGGCCTGGTGTCTTATCCGCAGGCCGATGGCAGCTACAAGCTGGCGGCCGGCTGGCTGATCGATCAATGCGGATGGAAGGGGCGTGCGCTCGGTCCGGTGGCGGTCCACGAGCGTCAGGCGCTGGTGCTGGTCAACCGCGGTGCGGCGCGCGGCGGTGATGTGCTGGCGCTCGCTCAGGCCATCACGGACGACGTGCAGTCGCGCTTCGGCGTGCGGCTCGAGCCCGAGCCGGTCATTTTGTAAGCGAAGCGGGCTGGGCCACCTGCCTGATGCCTGGCGGCTTCAGGCGCGCAAGCGGGCAGCACAGACCGCGCGATCAGCCGTAATGGCAGGTGTAGTCGAGAGTTTCGCTGACCTCGATGTCGAACTGGCTGTGGCCGGGAACATCGAAGCTGTCGCCCGCTCCGTAGCTTTGCCAGTCCTGCTGGCCGTCGAGTCGAATGCGGCAGCGTCCGGCATTGATTTCCATGCGCTCAGGCGCATCGGTGCCGAAGCGCAGCGTGGCGGGGAAGATGACGCCGAGTGTCTTGCGGCTGCCGTCGGCGCACAGCACGGTATGCGAGACGCATTTGCCGTCGAAATAGAGGTTGGCGCGTTTGACGACGCTGACATTGTCCAGTTGGGTTTGGGCCATAGGGGTGAGCCAAGGAAGAGGGAATGGTTTGCTGCGTGCCGGCGTGCTGGCGTGCCGGGCCGTGCCTTCAGGTGCGATAAGGGCACCCGAAGGCGCCCTTATCGATCATTATTGAACCGCGGCTTCAGCTGCGCTTGCGGCGAGCGTTCTCGGCAATGCGCATGCGCAAGGCGTTGAGCTTGATGAAGCCACCGGCGTCGGCCTGGTTGTAAGCGCCGCCGTCGTCGTCGAAGGTCGCGATGGTCTGGTCGAACAGCGTGTCCTTGGAGTCGCGCGCAACGACGCTCACGCTGCCCTTGTAGAGCTTGACGCGTACCCAGCCATTGACCTTCTGCTGGGTGTGGTCGATCAGCACTTGCAACGCGCGACGCTCGGGGCTCCACCAGTAGCCGTTGTAGACCAGCGTGGCATAACGGGGCATCAGGTCGTCTTTCAGATGGGCCACTTCGCGATCGAGGGTGATCGACTCGATGCCGCGGTGCGCCTTGAGCAGGATCGTGCCGCCGGGGGTTTCGTAGCAGCCGCGCGACTTCATGCCGACATAGCGGTTTTCCACCAGGTCGAGTCGGCCGATGCCGTGCTTGCCGCCCAGGCGGTTCAGTTCGGTCAGGACTTCGGCGGGGCTCATGCGTTTGCCGTTGAGCGCTACCGGGTCACCGTTTTCATACTCGATGTCGAGATACTCGGGCGCATCCGGGGCCTTTTCCGGCGATACGGTCCAGCGCCACATGTCTTCCTCGGCCTCGGCCTTGGGGTCTTCCAGGTGGCGGCCTTCGAACGAAATGTGCAGCAGATTGGCGTCCATCGAGTAGGGGGCGCCGCCCTGCTTGTGCTTCATTTCGATCGGAATGCCGGCGTTTTCCGCATAGGCCAGCAGCTTCTCGCGCGACAGCAGATCCCACTCGCGCCACGGTGCGATGACCTTGATGCCGGGTTCGAGTCCGTAATAGCCCAATTCAAAGCGTACCTGGTCGTTACCCTTGCCGGTGGCGCCATGCGAGACCGCGTCGGCTTTCGTCTGGCGAGCGATTTCGATCTGGCGTTTGGCGATCAGCGGGCGGGCGATGGACGTGCCGAGCAGGTATTCGCCTTCGTAGATCGCATTGCAGCGGAACATGGGGAAGACGAAATCGCGCACGAACTCCTCGCGCAGATCGTCGATGAAGATGTTTTCCGGCTTGATGCCGAGCTGGATGGCTTTTTTGCGTGCCGGCTCGAGTTCCTCGCCCTGGCCGATATCGGCGGTAAAGGTAACGACCTCGCATTGGTAGGTGTCCTGGAGCCACTTCAGGATGACCGAGGTGTCCAGGCCGCCGGAGTAGGCGAGCACGACTTTCTTGACGTCAGACATGATGATTTCGCTTTGGGTTGAGTCCTGCGCGAGCGCGCAAGAACGTTATTTTACTCGCACTCACCGGCGCGGGCATGGCCAATCGTGATGCAGCCGCATCAATTCAGTTTGCCCAGCAGCAGGTATTCCATCAGCGCTTTTTGGACGTGCAGCCGGTTCTCCGCCTCGTCCCACACGACGCTTTGCGTGCCGTCGATGACCTCGGCGCTGACTTCCTCGCCGCGGTGCGCGGGCAGGCAATGCATGAACAGGGCATCCGGTTTGGCCTGGGCCATCAGGTCGGCGTCGACGCACCAGTTTTCGAATGCCGCCTTGCGGGCCTCGTTCTCGGCTTCGTAGCCCATGCTGGTCCACACGTCGGTCGAGATCAGGTCGGCGCCAGCGCAAGCCGCGCGGGGGTCGTCGAATTCGCGCAGGCACGCGCGACTCGATTCGTTGACCATCGCCGGGTCCAGGCGGTAGCCGGGCGGTGTGGAGATGTGGAATGTGAAACCGAAGATTTCGGCCGCCTGGATCCAGGTGTACGACATGTTGTTGGCATCGCCGATCCAGGTCACCGTTTTGCCCTGAATCGGGCCGCGATGTTCGTAAAAGGTAAAGATGTCGGCCAGTACCTGGCACGGATGATATTCGTTGGTCAGACCGTTGATGACCGGCACCCGGGAGTATTCGGCGAATCGTTCGAGAATGTCCTGCCCGAACGTGCGGATCATGATGATGTCGACCATGCGTGAAATCACCTGGGCCGCGTCTTCGATCGGCTCGCCCCGCCCGAGCTGGGTGTCGCGCGTGTTCAAAAATACCGCGTGGCCGCCCAATTGGTGAATGCCCGCCTCGAACGACAAACGGGTCCGCGTCGAACTTTTCTCGAAAATCATGGCCAATGTTCGGTCGTGCAGCGGGTGATACGTTTCGTAGTTCTTGAACTTCTGTTTCAGAATGCGGGCGCGCTCCAGCACATAACCGTACTCTTCCAGCGTGAAGTCGTTGAATTGCAGGTAATGCTTGATAGATTTGGCGGTCATCTTGGCATGGCTCTCAAAATGGGCAGTCAAAGCGCCGGGGCGTCGACAATCCTATAGTCTATCAAATCGCTTGCATGCCACCCGCCGGCGGTATGATCGGCCGTTGGCACGACGTTGCGTCGGTACTGGGGACTTTGGGTCGGTGCCGCATTTTTAGCCGTGCGTTTTGCTGGGGTAAGTCTTATATAAGATATAATACTTCCTCAGGCCGGAGCCCCTACCCGCGGCGCCAGTGCCGGCTGTTTTTAGAGGTGATGAAGCGATATGGCCGACCAGGTTCCTGCGCGCGAGTATTTCATCCAGGGTATCACCCGGGATGGTAAAAAATTCAGGCCAAGCGATTGGGCTGAAAGATTGTGTGGTGTCATGTCCTGTTTCGGGCGGGGCGGTAGCGGCCCTAACACGCGGCTGCAGTATTCCCCTTATGTCCGCCCGGTCATGGTCGGCGATCTCAAATGCGTCGTGATCGACGAGCGTCTGCGGGATATCGAGCCGATGGCGTTCGATTTCGTGTTGAATTTCGCGCGCGATAACGGACTGCAAATGACTGAGGCGTGCTCGATCCCGGACGCTCCGGGAGATTTGCCCCCCGCGGCTTGAGCCGGATACGCCCGTGTCGGCGCGTTTGCCTCGAGCGTCGGTCGGAAATAAAAAACCCGCAACGAATGCGGGTTTTTTTTATGCCGCGCCCATGACGGGCCGGCTGCGATCGCACAGGCCGGATTTAAGCGGCGGCGCTCATGCCCTTGATGGCCGAGGCCAGGCGGCTCTTGTTGCGCGCGGCGCGGTTCTTGTGAATGATGCGCTTGTCGGCAATGATGTCGATGGTCTTCTGGGCATCGCGCATCGCGGCGGTTGCCGCAGCCTGATCGCCGGAGGCGATGGCCTTGCGAACAGCCTTGATGGCCGTGCGATAGCGCGAACGCAGCGGGGCGTTGTGCGCATTTTGCTTGGTGTTCTGACGGGCCCGTTTGCGGGCTTGTGCTGTATTTGCCATGTGAATTCCTTGAATTGCTGGGTGGCACGGCTCCCTGGGAGACACGGTGGCCAGGAAGCAATCCATTGACTTCGAAACCGGCGATTGTACTACAAGCCCGGCTTTTTTTGCAATCGCTAATCATGCGGCACGGATGGCCGCGCGTATAATACGCGCAACATGAATTTGCTCAAAGCTCTCCTCACGGTCAGTGGCTTCACGATGCTCTCGCGCGTCACAGGGCTGATACGTGAAATACTCATCGCGCGCATGTTCGGCGCCAGCCAGATGACCGACGCCTACAACGTCGCGTTCCGCATTCCGAATTTACTGCGGCGACTTTCCGCCGAGGGCGCGTTCTCCCAGGCGTTCGTGCCGATTCTGGCGGAGTTCAAGAGCCAGCGCGGGGCTGAGGCCACCAAGAGCCTGGTCGACTCGGTCGCTACCGTCATGCTGTGGTCGCTGCTCACGCTGACCGTGCTGGGCGTCGTCGGCGCCTCCGGCGTGGTGTATGTGGTTGCTACCGGGTTGAGCCGCGAGCAGCAGGCATTCGGCGCGGCGGTGTACATGACGCGGGTGATGTTTTCGTACATTACCTTTATTTCGCTGACCACCCTGGCTGCGGCCATCCTCAATACCTGGAAGAAATTTTCCCTGCCGGCGTTTGCGCCGGTGCTGCTCAATGTCAGCTTTATCGTCACGGCGCTGTGGATCGCTCCCCACCTCGCGACGCCGGTTTACGGCCTGGCCTACGCGGTCATTTTCGGCGGCGTGGTGCAATTGGCGATTCAGATTCCGGCCTTGATCAAAATCGGCATGCTGCCGCGCTTTGGCTGGAGCGTGCTGGCTGCGCTGCGCAATCGAGGGGTCAAACGCGTCCTGGCCAAGATGGTACCGGCGACGCTGGCCGTCTCGGTGGCGCAGATCAGTCTGATCATCAATACCAACATCGCGTCCCGGCTGGCGCAGGGCAGCGTTTCGTGGCTGGCTTATGCGGATCGTCTGATGGAATTCCCCACCGCGCTGCTGGGCGTGGCGCTGGGCACGATCCTGTTGCCCAACCTGTCGAAGGCGCATGCGGATGCCGACCCGGTCGAATATTCCGCGTTGCTCGACTGGGGGTTGCGGCTGACATTCCTGCTCGCGCTGCCATGTGCCGTTGGCCTGCTCGTCTACGCCGAGCCGCTGACCGCGACTCTCTACCAATACGGCCGCTTCGATGCGACCGACGTGATAATGACCTCGCGGGCGCTTACCGCCTACGGGGTGGGCTTGATCGGCCTGATTCTGATCAAGATTCTGGCGCCTGGGTTTTACGCCAAGCAGGACATCAAGACGCCGGTGAAAATTGCAATTTTCGTCTTGTGCATCACACAGCTCTCCAACCTGGTGTTCGTGCCGCTGTTTGCGCATGCCGGGTTGTCCCTGTCGATCGGCGTGGGCGCCTGCATGAATGCGATACTGCTGTTCGTCGGGCTGTATCGGCGCGGTATCTATCGGCCGACGGCTGGATGGAGGTTGTTTTTCGTCCAGTTGTTTGCCGCCTGCTTGATTCTGGCGGGTGTCCTGATGTGGTTCGTGCAGAATTTCGATTGGATCGGTCTGCATGATCGCCCACTGGCGCGCATCGCGCTCCTGGGTGCCAGTCTGGTAGTCAGCGCGGCAGTTTATTTTGGCGCCTTGCTGGCAATGGGATTCAGGTTCGGTTCCTTCCGCAAACGGACGGCTGCGTGATGAGCAGGATGCTTGAATATTTCGCCACGCTGGTCGCGGACGACGCAAGTCTGCCGCTGACCGAAGCGGCGGTGGCCCTGGCGCAGGACGCCTACCCCGACCTCGACATTCAGGGCGTGCTCGCGGAAATCGATAAATTGGCGATGCGCGTGATGCAGCGCGTGCCCGCGGACGCCGGAGCGCTGCAAAAACTGCAACTGCTCGACCACTTCTTTTTTCGGGAGCTTGGTTTCGCGGGAAACCAGAACGACTTCTATCATCCCGATAACAGCTACCTGAACATCGCATTGCAGACCCGGCGGGGCATTCCGATTTCGCTGGCGGTGCTGTACATGGAGATCGGCCAGCAAATGGGGCTGCCGCTGCGAGGATTGTCGTTTCCCGGACATTTTCTGCTGCGTCTGTCGGTGCCGGGAGGCGACGTCGTGATCGATCCGCTGACCGGCCAATCGCTGTCCCCGACCCGCCTGCTCGAACTGGTCGAGCCATATCTGAGCCACTACCGCGCCGAAGCGGAGCAAAGTGGGCAGGATCTGGCGCTTTGGGCGTTGCTGCGCCCATTCCTGGAGCCTGCGTCGCCGCGGGAGATTCTCGCCAGGATGTTGCGTAACCTGAAAGTCATTTATACGCAGAACGAGCGCTGGGAGCGCTTATTGGCCGTCCAGGAACGCATGGTGCTGGTGTTACCGCATGCGGTGGACGAAAGGCGAGACAGGGGGCTGGCCTACGCGCGTCTGCACCATGTGCGTCAGGCTCAGGACGACCTTCAATACTATTTGCAGAAACAGCCGGACGCGAGTGACGCCCAGGCTATTCGCGAGACGCTGGCCGACCTCGACAAACTGGGTGGCGCGGCAGACTGAGCGATACCGCGGGGGCCGTCTAGGCCGACTGGGCGCGCCGCTCGACCTCGCGCCGTAATCCGGGCTTATAGCCAAAGTGGAAAAACAGCTCGGCCATCAGGAAGATCGGCGCAATGAAAACCTGCCAGAAATTGTCCAGCAGCGCCGGCTTGCGCCCCTCGAAGCGGTGGCCTACCAACTGAAAAATCCAGCCGCCGACGAACAGAATTGCAAAAGCGGTCAAGCCGCGCTCAACCGGCAATTCCGCAAGCCGCTCGGCGAGTAACAGCAGGGCCGCCGAAAAGACGGTCATGGCCAGAGCGAGCGGAATGTCGAGCAGGAAATAATAGACCAGCAGTATCAGCACGAACAGTTGGGCGGCACTCATGCCGCTGGTGCCGAATTTCACCCACGAGAGCAGCTGCAGCAAGGCCAGCATGATAGCCGGCACGCCGATGAAATGGGTCAGCCGGTTTTTCGGACTACGGTGATAACGCTGGTAGAACGACATTTGTTCAGCCAAGGTCTTCATGCCGGCCTCCCGCCGCTTGAGATCCAACCATTTTAGAGCAGCGAGGCGCCCGCGCCACGATCTGAAATGGTGCATTCACTCTAGCGGGCCGTTGAAAAACGACTGCGCGAGCCTGACTTCCGGGGCGGGCAGTGCCTGGAATCCTTGCAACACGCCGCATATGCTCTGGTTCCAGCGCCGGTGTGCCCCGATTCAAACCCGCTCGCCAGTTTTGGGGGCACCGTGCCGGGTCGCGCGGGCCGGCCCGGCGCCTTATGCCCTCGAGCCGAACGCGCGTGGCCGGCTACTTCGGCTGCATGCGGATTGCGCCGTCCAGGCGAATGACCTCGCCATTGAGCATCGGATTCGTCAGGATCTGCTTGACCAGCATGCCATATTCAGCCGGCTTGCCCAGGCGCGGCGGGAACGGCACCATTTTGCCCAATGCGTCTTGCACTTCCTGCGGCATACCCAGCAACATCGGCGTCTCGAAAATGCCTGGCGCGATCGTCATCACCCGAATTCCACTGCGGGAGAGGTCACGCGCCACCGGCAGCGTGAGGCTGACGATGCCGCCCTTGGAGGCCGCGTAAGCAGCTTGCCCAATTTGGCCGTCGTACGCGGCCACCGACGCCGTGTTGACGATCACGCCGCGCTCACCTTGCGCGTTGGGTTCTGTCTGGCACATCGCCTCGGCGGCCAGCCGAATCATGTTGAACGTGCCGATCAGGTTGATATTGATCACCTTGGCGAACTGGGCCAACGGGTGCGGGCCATCTTTGCCAACCGTTTTGGTGCCGATGGCGATACCGGCGCAGTTGACCAGGCCGCGTAACGCGCCCAATGCCGTGGCCGCCGCCACGGCGGCCTGTCCGTCCGCCTCCTGGGTCACGTCGCAGTGTACGAACTGGCCGCCGAGTTCGCTCGCCAGCCGGGTGCCGGCTTCGTCGTTCAGATCGGCCAGCACCACGATGCCGCCGTTATCGGCGAGCATGCGCGCCGTACCCGCGCCAAGACCCGAGGCGCCGCCGGTGATGAGGAATACATTGCCTTTGATTTCCACGCTGAACTCCCGAAAACGAATGAGTGGGGCGACTATCACAAGCGACGGCCGCGCCGGCAATTGACGTATACGTCAATTGCACCCGTAAAAAAAGCGGCCGGAGCCGCCTTGGCCGGCCAACCGCCCGGCCTGACGGATAGACCCGGAGAGCCTCAACCAAGCGCGGCGAAAACGCGGTCGCGGATAGCCTCGACCGAGCCGAGACCTGAAATCTGCCGATATTGCGGTGCGGCGACCTTGGCGCTCGGATCCCCATGCCGGGCCCAATCCGAATAATAGGCAATCAGCGGCTTGGTCTGCGCGTCGTAGACTTCCAGGCGTTTGCGCACCGTTTCTTCCTTGTCGTCTTCGCGCTGGATCAGCGGCTCGCCGGTAACGTCGTCGAGACCCTCGACCTTGGGCGGGTTGAAAACGACGTGGTAGGTGCGGCCCGAGGCGACGTGCGCGCGGCGCCCGCTCATGCGGGTGATGATCTCGTCGAACGGCACGTCGATTTCGAGCACATAGTCGATCGGCACGCCCGCCTGCTTCATTGCCTCGGCTTGCGGGATGGTCCGCGGGAAGCCGTCGAACAGATAGCCATTGGCGCAATCGGGCTGGGTCAGGCGTTCCTTGACCATGCCGATGATGACCTCGTCCGAAACCAGTTCCCCGGCGTCCATGAACTTCTTCGCGGCCAGTCCCAGCGGCGTGCCGGCCTTGACCGCGGCGCGCAGCATATCGCCGGTGGAGATTTGCGGAATACCGTACTTTTCTTTGATGAAAGTGGCTTGGGTGCCTTTGCCGGCCCCGGGTGCGCCCAACAAGATCAAACGCATCGGTTGACTCCTGACAGTTTATGATTTGTGAATTCTGGGGTACTGCGAGGAGAGCAGGTGTCCGGCAAGCCGTGGCGGCGCCAAATTCCTACGAGCGGTCCCGCCTCGCTATGTTCAGCAGCGATTATGCCATGCCGCTGGGCCGACGCCGGGATTTGCGCCCACGTTTGTCAAGCAGGTGGCGGGTTTGGAATGAGGAAGATCTTGCCTAGCCAGTGAGCAGCGCGCGCACGCGCGCCAGGTCTTCCGGCGTATCGATGCCGGGCGCGGGCGCATGCTCGGTCAGCAGCACCGCAATTCGCTCGCCGTGCCACAATGCACGCAATTGCTCGAGCGATTCAGCCAATTCCAGCGGCGCCTGGGCGAGCGACGGATAAGTGCGCAAAAACGAGACGCGATAGGCATACAGGCCGATGTGCCGGTAGACCGTAGCCGGCGGCATCGGCATGCTTGCAACCTTGGGCCAATGCGCTTGCCAGGCGTCGCGGGCCCAGGGGATCGGCGCGCGCGAGAAGTACAGCGCGCGCTGTTGCGCGTCGAGCACCACTTTGACCACGTTGGGATTAAAAATATCGGCCGGCGCCGAGATCGGATGGGCGGCGGTGGCCAGCGCGCATTCCGGGTGACTCGCCAAATGAGCGGCCACGTCGGCAATCAGATTCGGGTCGATCAGTGGCTCATCGCCCTGCACGTTGACCACCAGCGCGTCGTCGGGCCACCCCAGCCGTGCGGCGACCTCGGCCAACCGGTCGGTGCCGGACGGGTGATCCGGACGGGTCAGGATGGCTTCGATGCCGTGCTCGCGTGCGGCGTCAACCACGCTGGTGGCATCGGTCGCGATGACCACGGTCGCGGCGCCGGAGCGTTGCGCCTGCTCGGCCACGCGCACCACCATGGGTTTGCCCGCCAAATCCGCCAGCGGCTTGTTCGGCAGGCGGGTCGACGCGAGTCGGGCGGGAATGACAGCGATAAACGGGATCGTCATCTGGACGCGGCAGCGCGCGAGAGGTTAGTCGCCGTTGGGCACGGGCGTGCCCTCGACCGATTGCCGCGCTTCGTCCGCCAGCATGATCGGAATGCCATCCCGAATCGGATAGGCGAGCTTGTCGGCGTGGCAAATGAGTTCCTGCGCCTTGCGGTCATATTCAAGCGGACCTTTGCACAAGGGGCAGACGAGAATTTCAAGCAGTCGGGTGTCCACGCAATTTCTCCACAACCAGGGATATGAAGCGCGCATCGAGCGTCGCTTGCGCGCGGACCGCCCACAGCCGGGGGTCGCGCCATGTCAGGCATTTTACTGCATCCTTCTCGGTGATCAGGATGGTGTCGGCGGTAACGCCGTCGAACGGGTTACGCGCGAAATCGTAATGATCGGGCAGCGGCAGGGTATCGATGCTCAGTCCGGCAGCGCGCAGCGCCGCGAAAAAACGCTCGGGAACCCCGATGCCGGCCGCGGCCAGCACGCGCCGCCCGGAAAAATGATCGAGCGGGCGCTGCAACCCGGGCTGGCTGACGCACCAGGCCACATCGAGTTGCAGCGTTAGTTGGAAAGTGTCGGGCCAATCCGGCATGTCGTCGCAATGGCTCGAATTGATCAGATTGGCGTCGCGCGGGCGCGTCAAAGGCTCGCGCAGCGGGCCCGCCGGCAGCAGGAAGCCGTTGCCGGCCAGGCGGCGGTCGAACACGGCAATTTCGACATCTCGCTGCAGTGCGTAGTGCTGCAGACCATCGTCGCAGACCAGCACGTCGCAATCAGGGTGCGCCACCAGCAAAGCCTTGCCGGCAGCGACCCGATCGGGGCAGACCCACACGGGCGCCTGGCTGCGGCGCGCGATCAGCAACGGCTCGTCGCCCACCTCGGCGGCGGCGGTTTTCTCGCCGACCTCGCGGGGTTCGGTCAGACGCACGCCATAGCCGCGCGAGAGCACGCCCGGGGTGAATCCGGCCTCGCGCAGGGCAGCCACCATGGCAATCACGGTCGGCGTTTTGCCGGTGCCGCCGACCGTCAGGTTGCCGATCACGACCACCGGTACGGGCAGCCGATGGCTGGTCAGCCAACCGCGCCCATAGGCCATGCGCCGCAATGCCGCGATGCCGCCGAACACCTTTGACAGCGGCCATAGGCACCAGGCCAGCGCACCGCGCGTTTGCCATTGTGCGGCAACACGGCCAGCCAGCCGGTCCGCCAGGTGGCGAAGGCTGGCGCAACGGGTGCGCGAGGCAGGCCGGCTCATGGTCCGGCGCCCTGGTTGGCGCGCGTGGCGAACGTCAGGTGCGACAATCCTGCCAGGCGCGCAGCCTCCATGACGTTGATGACGGCTTGATGGGTGGACTGCGCGTCGGCATTGATGATGAGCACCGGTTCCGCGCCATTGGCACGGCTGCGCGCCACGTCAGCGGCTTGCTTGAGCGCGGTGTTCAATGCCGCTGGCGTGGTGCCGGACAGAACCCGGCGGTCAATCGCGTAGGCGCCATCCGCACTGACCGAAACCACGATTTTCTCTGGAACGGGCAACGCCTTGTTTGCGTCGGCGACCGGCAGCGTGACCTTGAGCGCCGTGTATTTCGTATAGGTGGTGGTGATCATCAAAAAAATGAGAATCACCAGCAGAACGTCGATGAGGGGGATCAGGTTGATCTCCGGCTCAGCCTTCTCCAATCCGCGGCGGAAATTCATCGGTTGAGTCCCCAAGCCCTAGTGCCGCGGCACGGTTGCATCGAGGAAATGCACGGCTTGAGTCTCGAGCTCCACCAGATACGCATCCACGCGAGCGCGGAAATATCGGTAGAAAATCATTGCGGGAATGGCGATCATGAGACCGAAGCCGGTGTTGTAGAGCGCCACGGAAATGCCGTGGGCCAATTGTGTCGGATCCGTGCCCGCTGCACTTTGCGATCCGAATATCTCGATCATGCCGACTACCGTGCCGAACAATCCCATCAACGGCGCCACTGACGCGATGGTGCCAAGCGCGCTCAGGTAGCGCTCCAGTTCATGCGCGACCGCGCGACCGGTTTCCTCGAGGGTTTCCTTGGCAACTTCGCGTGGAGCTTCGGGGTTTTGGCTGACAAAACGTACGCCGGTCACGAGAACCTTCCCGAGGGCCGAGCCGAGGGCCATCTGCTCGAGAGCCTCGCTACTCTTCGCATGCGGACGCCGCACGAGCTGCAGCGCCTTGTCCAGCAATCCCGGTGGCAAAACGCGGTCGCGCCGCAAACTGATGGTTCGCTCGACAATCAAGGCCAGAGCAATGATGGAAGCAATCAATAGCGGCCAAATGGGCCAGCCGGCGGCCTTGATAACGGCAAACAATCTGAACCTCGTGGGGCGGGATGAAAGGAACGTCGTGAACAGGCCGCACTCTAGCGCGCCCCCGCATGATGGGCAAGGTGGTTTTCGGTGACGCGGCTTCCCGAAGTATCTTGGCAAAACCTTAAAATGGCGTGTAAGTGATTGTTCCAAAGGACTTTGCGTCGCGTATCCAAAGATATGCGGCCTTATGCGTAACAAAAATGAACGGTCCACCTTAAGGAATCTGATTAAAATAATTTCGCAATCTGTGGATAACTTTGTGAACATCTCATCATTTGGCAATTCAACTTGTGCCTTTGCCGGCCCTTGCGCCAATCGATTTATTTTTTCTGACAGTTAATATTTATAAAAATCAAAAAGTTATGTTTGATATCTGTTGCGAAGGAAGAGATGTTGGTCGAAAAGGCCCGATACCGCGAGTCTGTGGAAAGAATTTGGCCGGGCAAGCCGCATGAAAACTGATTTCGACCAGGAGAAGCGCCAGTTTGCTGCGGATCGGGCCATTAGTGTTTCAGAATTGAACAGCAGCGTGGCCGCCGTACTCGAACGCAATTTCCCGCTGGCGTGGGTTGGCGGCGAGATTTCCAACTTCACCCGAGCGGCCAGCGGACATTGGTATTTTTCGATCAAGGACGCGCGCGCGCAAATGCGTTGCGTGATGTTCCGCAGCCGGGCGCAGCACGCTGATTTCTCGCCGCGCGAGGGCGACCGGGTCGAGGTGCGCGCGCTGCTGTCGATGTACGAACCGCGCGGCGAAGTTCAACTGAACGTCGAAGCGATTCGCCGCGCTGGCCAGGGCAATCTTTACGAGGCGTTTTTGCGGCTGAAGGAAAAATTGGCTGCCGCGGGGTTGTTCGACGCCGAGCGCAAGCGGGCACTACCCGCATTCGTTCGCAGCGTCGGTGTGGTGACCTCGCTGCAGGCAGCCGCCCTGCGCGACGTGCTGACCACGCTGGCGCGTCGTGCGCCGCATTTGTCCGTGATCGTGTATCCCGCGCCGGTGCAGGGCGCTGATGCGGCCGCGCGCCTGGCCGCTGCGCTCGAGAAAGCAAACGCCCGGGCTGAGGTCGATGCGCTGCTGCTGTGCCGAGGCGGCGGTTCGATCGAGGATTTATGGGCGTTCAACGAAGAGGTGCTGGCGCACGCGATTGTGGCCAGCCGGCTGCCGGTCATCAGCGCGGTTGGTCATGAAACAGATTTTACGATCGCCGATTTCGTGGCGGACGTGCGTGCGCCCACGCCGACCGCGGGCGCCGAATTGATCAGCGCCTCGCGCGATGAATGCCTGCGCGTGCTCGGGCGATTCGGCGAGCGCCTGCGTCATGCGATGGCGCGTGGGCTGGAACGTCGCTCGCAGCAACTCGATTGGCTCACGCGCGAATTGGTCAGTCCGCGCGAGCAATTGGCGCAGCATCGCAGTCGGCTTGACCATTTGTCCGCGCGATTGCGTCACGCCCTGGTGCAACCGGTTGTGCGTGAGCGGGGAAGGTTTGCCTTGCTGGCGCTGCGTCTGGCGAAGGCACGTCCGCAGGTCGCCACCGCGCAGGCGCATCTGGTCCGGCTCGGCGAGCGGCATGCCGCCGCGATGCAACGGCAACTGGAGCGCGGCAGCGCCCGCACCGCCGATCTGTCGGTCCGGCTCGAGCTGCTCAGCCCTCGGCACACGCTGGCGCGTGGCTACGCCGCGCTACTCGACGAGCGAGGTCAGGCGGTGCGCGATCCGCATCGCCTGCAGCCCGGCAGGCACGTCACGGTGCACCTGGCCGAAGGAGCCGCCGATCTTGGTATTGGTGACGTGCAAGTCAGGCTAGACGATACTTTTTAAGCGGCTCCCAGGCAGGCGTGTCGATAATTGCCGGCAATCTGCGGGCAACGGCGCCAAATTTATCCGAACGTCCGAGAGTGCCGTAATGACTGCGTGGCCCGGGAGTCCTTCGCATTTGCGGGGTTATTTCATCTGGCCTACAATGATCCGTTCCGGATAGTTCTTTTCGGGTTCCCCTCAGAGCACAAAGGAAAACACTATGGAACATCAGCTTCCCCCCCTGCCATATGCGCTCGACGCGCTGCAACCGCATATCTCCAAGGAAACCATGGAGTACCACTATGGCAAGCATCATCAAGCCTATGTGACGAATCTGAACAATCTGGTCAAAGGCACCGAGTTCGAAAGACTGGGCCTCGAAGACATCATCAAGAAAGCGTCGGGCGGCGTTTTCAATAACGCGGCACAGATCTGGAATCACACTTTCTTCTGGAACAGCCTGTCGCCCAAGGGCGGCGGTCAGCCGACCGGTGCGCTGGCCGACGCCATCAGCAAGAAATGGGGTTCGGTCGACGCGTTCAAGGAAGCATTCAGCAAGTCGGCGGCCGGCAATTTCGGTTCGGGCTGGACGTGGCTGGTCAAGAAAGCCGATGGTTCGGTAGAAATCGTCAATACGAGCAATGCCGCCACGCCGTTGACCACGGCCGACAAGCCGCTGCTGACCATCGACGTGTGGGAGCATGCTTACTACATCGACTACCGCAACGCCCGTCCGAAATTCGTTGAAGCGTTCTGGAATCTCGTGAACTGGGATTTTGCTGCGAAGAATTTCGCCTGAGCTGCCTGAAGCTCCCGAAAAAACCTCGCCTCGCGGCGAGGTTTTTTTATGGTGCTCCCCCCGCGACGTTCAACGGGGCTGCGGCAAGCCGGAGATGCGCATGCCGGGCTTGATTCCCTTCTCGCTGAACCAGCCTTGGTTCATTTCAAGTGCGAACCTTACCGCCTGAGTCGGGCAATGGTTGTTTTCGGTCTGTGGCGCCATCCGCTCGATGTTGACAATCGTGCCGTCATCGGCAAGAAATGCGATCGACAGCGGCAGGAAGGTGTTTTTCATCCAGAAGCAGTGACCGGCGGGTTGCTCGAAAATAAACAGCATGCCCTGATTGGCGGGTAGCTGTGTCCGGTACATAAGGCCTTGTTCCCGATCGGGTTCGTTGGCTGCGACCTCGGCCTTGATCAGATAAATGCCGGCAGTCAGCTCGGTGGTCGGGAATTGGCTTGCTGGCTTGATCTGCGCGGTCGCCGTCGACGAAAAGAAAGATAGGGCAGCCACAGAAAAACCACACAGCAGAGGGGAAATCTTGCGCAGGATGACGAGCACGGAAGCACTCCGCTAAGTTGAGGGAATTGGGTGGACTTATCGTCCCGGCTAAGCGTACTACTGATTAGTTTCGATTTGAAATGGGTGACCGGAAAATGTTTCTTCGCAGCAATAAAAAAAGCAGGTTGCCGGAGCAACCTGCCTGAGTCCGGCAAGACCGGAATTACTTGGCGGCCGGCTTCTTGGCCGCTTTCTTCTTGCTGTGGTGACGGACCACGTGGTGCTTCTTGGTGGCCTTGTGGGCTTTTTTGGCCACCGGTTTCTTCGCTGCAGGCGCCGGTTCAGCGGCAGGCGCGGCGGTAGCCGGTGCGGTAGCGGCAGCAGGCGCGGCGGTGGCCGGCGCGGTGGTTTGTGCGAAAACGCCGGTAGCGAACAGACCAGCAACCAAAGCAGCGATCAGCTTGTTCATGAGAATCCTCTTGAGCCGTGAGACGAGTTAATTAACTTTATGACCCGCATTGAGTCACCTCAATTAACGTGGCATCGATGATTCGGTTGACACCGGAAAAGGTGGGACGGTTTTTTCTTACCGGATGCGCTTTGTTTCAGTCGCGCGCGGCCCGGAGGGCGTCGCGAATAGTCGTAGTGTTTGCGGCGCTAACTCGCGCCAACTGCCCGGCGGCAATTGCATGTCGAACACGTTGAACGGTCCGATTGCAACACGTACCAGGCGCAGCGTAGGATGCCCTGCCGCCGCGGTCATGCGTCGGACCTGCCGGTTTTTTCCCTCGGTCAGCGTTATCTCCAGCCAACTGGTCGGAATCGCGGCCCGGTACCGTATCGGCGGGTTGCGTGGCCAGAGCATGGTCGGGGCCTCGATCGTGCGGGCCTGGCACGGCCGGGTGACGAAATCGCCCAAATCGACGCCTTGTTGCAGCGCCGAAATGGCCGTCTGGCTGGGTGTGCCCTCGACCTGCGCCCAATACGTCTTGGGCATTTTATGGTTCGGGTGGCTGATCGCGGCTTGCAGCCTGCCATCGTCGGTCAGGAGCAGCAGCCCTTCGCTATCGGCATCCAGGCGCCCGGCGGGATAGACGTTCGGCACGTCGACCCAGTCGGCAAGCGACGGGCGCGACGGATGGGGCGAAAATTGGCAGATCGTGCCAAACGGCTTGTTGAGAATGATCAAAGTCATGTGGGCATGGAAACTAGGGGCACGGCGAGCGCCAACGATATGGCAAAGCGTGAAATACTAATGCATAATACGAAACCTAGTCTTGTGTCTTATATAAGACTTGAGCAATCAGGTCCGTGCGCAAACCATCGTTAAATGGGGCGTGTTTGCCGGCGGCGCCGGTCTGGCCGCGCGTAGTCAACTGCAAGTTCAATGGAGTCGATCATGTATCAGCACATCAAAGTTCCGGCCGGGGAAAAAATCACGGTCAACAAGGATTTTTCCCTGAACGTTCCGGACAATCCCATCATTCCCTATATCGAGGGCGACGGTACCGGATTCGATATTACGCCGGTCATGATCAAGGTGGTCGACGCGGCCGTGCAGAAGGCTTATCAGGGCAAACGCAAGATCAGCTGGATGGAAATCTACGCGGGCGAAAAATCGACCAAGGTATACGGGCCGGATGTCTGGCTGCCGGAAGAGACCTTGCAAGTGCTCAAGGAGTACGTGGTGTCGATCAAGGGGCCGTTGACGACCCCCGTGGGCGGCGGCATTCGCTCGTTGAACGTGGCGCTGCGCCAGGAACTCGACCTCTACGTGTGCCTGCGGCCAGTGCGCTACTTCAAGGGTGTGCCCTCGCCGGTGCGCGCGCCGGAGAAGATCGAAATGGTGATTTTCCGTGAGAATTCGGAAGACATCTACGCCGGAATCGAGTGGGAAGCGGAATCCGAGCAGGCCAAAAAGGTCATCGCTTTTCTGCAAAACGAGATGGGGGTCAAGAAAATTCGCTTCCCATCCACCTCGGGTATCGGCATCAAGCCGGTTTCCAGAGAGGGTACCCAACGCCTGGTGCGCAAGGCGATCCAGTACGCGATCGACAATGATCGCCAGTCGGTCACGCTGGTGCACAAGGGCAACATCATGAAATACACCGAAGGTGGGTTCCGTGACTGGGGTTACGAGCTGGCGCAAAAGGAATTCGGTGCCGAATTGATCGACGGCGGGCCGTGGTGCAAACTCAAGAACCCGAAGACGGGCAAGGAAATCACCATCAAGGATTCGATTGCCGACGCGTTCCTGCAGCAGATTCTGTTGCGTCCGGCGGAATACGACGTGATCGCCACGCTCAATCTGAACGGCGATTACATCTCCGATGCGCTGGCCGCTCAAGTCGGCGGCATCGGGATCGCCCCCGGTGCGAATCTGTCGGACTCGGTGGCCATGTTTGAAGCCACGCACGGGACAGCCCCCAAGTATGCCGGCAAGGACTACGTGAATCCGGGCTCCGAGATTCTGTCGGCCGAGATGATGCTGCGCCACATGGGATGGTTCGAAGCGGCCGATATGATCATCGCGTCGATGGAAAAATCGATCCTGTCCAAGAAGGTGACCTACGACTTCGCCCGGCTGATGGAGGGGGCGACCCAGGTGTCGTGCTCCGGTTTCGGCCAGGTCATGATCGACAATATGTAAGTCACTGAGATTCCCGTCATGCGAAAAAGAGGCCGTTTTTGCCTCTTTTTCGCGTCGGCGGCAGGCAAATAAAAACCCGGCCGAAGCCGGGTTCCGCGATTGCAAGCAGCGATGCGGCGTTCAGGGCGCTGCCTGAATGTTCGACGCTTGCTTGCCTTTCGGGCCCTGCACCACTTCGAAAGAGACGCGCTGGCCTTCCTTCAAGGTTTTGAACCCGTTCATTTGGATCGCAGAAAAATGCGCAAAGAGGTCCTCGCCGCCTTCATCCGGGGTAATAAAACCGAACCCTTTGGCATCGTTGAACCATTTCACCGTACCGAGTGCCATACAAACTTCCCCTAATTCAGTTACTACTACTACACATCACCGCAACAACGAGCGCATCCGAAAAGCCGAACGACAGCAGCCGTTCTCTCCTCACAGGCTCACCAAGGCACCTTTTCTATTGAGCTATCGAACAACTGCAGAGTGTGGAAAAGCGCCATAATGATTGTTTGCGGTAATGCGCGACAGTGTCAAGGGGTTTTTGGCGGTTTAGACCCCTTCATTTATTAGGTTTTTCCCGGATATCGGCCGCCCCTAAATGAAAGGGCCGCACGCTCTTGAATTTTGGGTTAAGCTGCTTACATAGAGTGCAGCCACCCCTGGGCTGGCGGTTTTTGGCGTTGTCGGGCGGGTCGGAGCGACGGGAAGCGGCGCGTGGCGAGGCGGCACGGCTGCGCGGCTCGAGTTGTTTAGAATCGACGTATGGCAACCTTACCGACGACCCACGGCGACACCGTCACAGAAAGACAGGAGCAGCAGCTCAAGCCACCACCGATGTTCAAGGTGGTGTTGTTGAATGACGACTTCACTCCTATGGAGTTTGTCGTTTTCGTGATCCAGGAACATTTCAACAAGGATCGCGAGACCGCGACACAGATCATGCTCAAGGTGCATCGAGAGGGTCGCGGAGTTTGTGGGGTCTATACGCGCGATGTCGCTGCGACCAAGGTAGAGCAAGTTGTTAGCCACGCTAGGCAGTCCGGGCATCCGCTGCAGTGCGTGATGGAGGAAGCATGATTGCCCAGGAATTGGAAGTCAGCCTGCATATGGCGTTTATGGAAGCGCGCCAGGCGCGGCATGAGTTCATCACCGTCGAGCATCTGCTGCTGGCGCTGTTGGACAACCCCACGGCTGCTGAGGTGCTGCGCTCGTGCGCGGCCAATCTGGACGACTTGCGACAGAATCTGCGCAATTTCATCGCCGACAACACCCCGACGGTGCCCGGCAGCGATGAAGTCGACACACAACCCACGCTGGGTTTTCAGCGCGTGATTCAACGCGCGATCATGCATGTGCAGTCCACTTCCAACGGCAAGAAGGAAGTGACTGGAGCCAACGTGCTGGTCGCGATTTTCGGCGAGAAGGATTCTCACGCCGTCTATTACCTCCAACAGCAGGGCGTCACCCGACTCGACGTCGTCAACTACATTTCGCACGGTATTACCAAGACTGGGGCGAGCAGCGGCGAGTCTGCCAAGGCCGGCGAGGGTGGTGCCGAAGGCGAGGAAGGCGCGGCGGCCAAGGAAAGCCCGCTGGCCCAATATACGCAAAACCTTAACCAGTTGGCCCGCGAAGGGCGTATCGATCCGCTCATCGGCCGCGAATCCGAGGTCGAGCGCGTGGTGCAGGTGCTGTGCCGGCGACGCAAGAACAACCCGCTGCTGGTGGGTGAGGCGGGCGTGGGCAAAACGGCGATTGCCGAAGGCCTGGCCTGGCGCGTGACGCGCGCCGAGGTGCCGGAAATTCTGGCGGACGCCAACGTCTATTCGCTCGACATGGGGGCGCTGCTGGCCGGCACCAAATACCGCGGCGACTTCGAGCAGCGTCTCAAGGCGGTCCTCAAGGAACTTAAGGAACGCACCAACGCGATCCTGTTCATCGACGAAATCCATACGCTGATCGGCGCGGGCGCCGCTTCCGGCGGTACGCTCGACGCGTCGAACCTGCTCAAGCCGGCGCTTTCGTCAGGCCAACTCAAGTGCATCGGCGCGACGACTTTTGCCGAGTATCGTGGCATCTTCGAGAAAGACGCGGCACTGTCGCGGCGATTCCAGAAAATCGACGTGGTCGAGCCGACCGTCGAGCAGACCGTGCAGATTCTGCGCGGCCTCAAGTCGCGCTTCGAGGAACATCACGGCATCAAGTATTCGGCCAGCGCGCTGAGTGCGGCCGCGGAATTGTCGGCCCGCTTCATCACCGACCGGCATCTGCCCGACAAGGCGATCGACGTGATCGACGAGGCTGGCGCGGCGCAGCGCATTCTGCCCAAGTCCAAGCAGAAAAAGACCATTGGCAAGGGTGAGATCGAGGAGATCATCTCGAAAATCGCCCGCATTCCGGCGCAGAGCGTGTCGGCGGACGACCGCGGCAAATTGCAGACGCTGGATCGCGACCTCAAGAGCGTCGTGTTTGGCCAGGATCCGGCGATCGACGCATTGGCGGCTTCCATCAAGATGGCGCGCGCCGGGTTGGGCAAGATGGACAAGCCGATCGGGGCTTTCCTGTTCTCCGGCCCGACCGGGGTCGGCAAGACCGAGGTCGCGCGGCAACTGGCTTTCACGCTCGGCATCGAATTGATCAGATTCGACATGTCCGAATACATGGAGCGCCATGCGGTGAGCCGCCTGATCGGCGCGCCGCCGGGCTATGTCGGCTTCGACCAGGGAGGGCTGCTGACCGAGGCGATCACCAAAAAGCCGCATTGCGTATTGCTGTTCGACGAAATCGAAAAGGCGCATCCGGACATTTTCAACGTCCTGCTGCAGGTCATGGACCACGGCACGCTGACCGACAACAACGGCCGCAAGGCGGACTTCCGCAACGTCATCATCATCATGACGACCAATGCCGGCGCCGAGTTGATGAACCGTTCGACCATCGGCTTTACGACACAGCGTGAAGCAGGCGACGAAATGGCCGACATCAAGCGGATGTTCACACCTGAATTCCGCAATCGGCTCGATGCCATCATCAGCTTCAAGGCGCTCGACGAGCAGATTATCCTGCGCGTGGTCGACAAGTTCCTCATGCAACTGGAAGATCAGCTTCACGAGAAGAAGGTCGAAGTCGTGTTCACCGACGCGCTCAGGAAATACCTGGCGCGCAAGGGGTTCGATCCACTGATGGGCGCCCGGCCGATGCAGCGCCTGATTCAGGACACGATTCGTCGTGCGCTGGCAGACGAGCTCCTGTTTGGCAAGCTGACCAGCGGCGGGCGCGTCACGGTGGATCTCGACGGGCAGGATCAAGTGCAACTGACTTTCCCGGCCAGTGGTTCAGCGCGCGCTGAACCGGAAATCGCCGAAGCGGAATAGAACGGCCCCTGCCCGAAGAACGCCGCAATTGCACGTCGCAATTGCGGTTTTTTTTCGCCCTTGCGATTGGTTTCAGTGCTGACCGGTACTGCCGAATCCGCCCGCGCCACGTTCGCTATCGGCGAACTCTTCGACCAGATTGAATTCGACCTGCACTACCGGCACCACCACCAGTTGGGCAAGGCGCTCGAACGGATTGAGCGTGAAAGTCGATACCCCGCGATTCCAGGTCGATATCATCAGTTGGCCTTGATAATCCGAGTCGATGAGCCCCACCAGATTGCCGAGCACGATGCCATGTTTGTGGCCAAGCCCTGAACGCGGCAGGATGAGCGCTGCATAACCGGGGTCATCGAGGTGAATCGCCAGGCCGGTCGGAACCAGCACCGTCTGGCCCGGTTCGAGCGTCATCGGCGCCTCGATGCACGCGCGCAGGTCAAGACCGGCACTGCCGGGTGTCGCGTAATGCGGTAATTGGTCCTTGATGCGCGGGTCGAGAATTTTGACGTCGAGTTTCATGGTGAAAAGATTTCAGGAAAGCGGGTTGAGTTGGAATGCTTCGGCCAGCAATTCGCATGAGCGCAATCGGGCCTTGTAGCTGCCGGCGACGGTCAGTACGATAATTTCGTCGGCGTCGAACTGCGACCGTAACGCCTCGATCCGCTCGCGCACGCGCTCCGGCGTGCCGACGATGCTGCGCGATCGCTCGCGCTCGATGAGCATCCGATCGTGCTCGCTGTAGCGTTGTTCGCGAGCCTGTTCGAGGCTGGGAATCGGGGCATTCAGGCCATAAGCCATTTGCAGTCGCCTGAGATCGACCGCCGCCTCCAGTTCGGCCGCTTCGGCGTCGGTGTCGGCGCAAATTACGAACAACGCCAGCGCGCAGTATGGTGTGGCTTCATGCCCGGCGCGAAAGCGTTCGCGGTACGCGGCACTCACGCGCTCACCATATTGCGCATTGATGAAATGAGCGAACGCATAGCGGATGCCGAGTTGCGCGGCCAGCAAGCCGCCGAATTCACTCGACCCCAGCATCCATAATTCCGGGCGCGTTGCTACGGCCGGTTGCAGCAGCACGCCAGCCATGCGGTGATCCTCGGGCAGCGTTGCGCCCAGCAGCGCGCATAAATCCGCCACCTGCTGCGGGAACCGCTCGGCAGCATTGTATTGACCATCGGCCACCGCTTGGGCGGTGCGCATGTCTCCGCCCGGGGCGCGCCCTACGCCGAGATCGATGCGTCCCGGAAATAAAGCCTCGAGCATCATGAATTGCTCGGCGACCTTGAATGGACTGTAATAAGGCAGCATCACTCCGCCCGAGCCGACGCGCAGACGTCGTGTGGCGCTGGCCAGGCGCGCGATCATTACCTCAGGCGCAGGGTTGGCCACGCCGCGCAGACCGTGATGCTCGGCACACCAATAACGCGTATAACCCAGCGCATCGGCGGCCTGTGCCAGATCGACGGTGGCGGCAATGGCGTCGGCCACGCTATGGCCGGCGATTACCGGCGTCTGATCGAGAATGGAGAGCTTGAGCGGGGGGCGGGTCATGTGAGCGTTGACGTTGAAAATGGCGCGGCATGGCCGGGCGACAGACGCGGCACCGCGAGCGCCGATCATACCATCGCTGCTGGTTTGCCTTCAGGCGTTGGCCTGCTCGGCCGATCGGTTGGCGCGGGCCAGCCGGCTGGTCAGGATCGCCCCGCCGATCGCGCCGAGCGCACCGAACAGGAAGATCGCCGCGTAGCCGAAGGCGCCGACCACCAGCCCGGCCAATGGACCGATCAAACCCAACCCGAGATCGAAAAACCCGGAATAGGCAGCGAGTGCTGCGCCGCGGTTCTGGCTGGGCACATGTTTGATCGCCTCGACCCCCAGCGAAGGGAAAACCAGCGAGAAGCCGACCCCCGTGAGCGCCGCGCCGGCCAGGGCCATCAGTGACGAGGTTGCGGTCCAGAGCAGGGTCTGGCCGACTGCTTCGATGAGCAGAGACAGCACGGCGACGCGGATGCCCCCGAAACGCTCGACCGAGTGGCCCAGCAAGACGCGCACGCCGATGAACGTGACGCTGTAGGCGGTCAGCGCGTAAGCCGCACCGTCCCAATGGCGGCTGGCATAGAACAACATGATGAATGCGGCAATCACCGCATAGCCGATGCTGCCGAGCGTCATCGCCAGGCCGGGGCGCCAGACGCGACCCACGACCTTATGGAACGGCAGGCGCTTGCCGTTTGTGATGGCTGCGGCCGGCAGTCGCCATGGGAGCAGGCCCGCAACCAGCGGCAAGGCGATCACCACATAAGCGACGGCGGTAAAGCCCCATTGTTGCAGTAGTGTCGCGCCGGCTGGCGCGCCAAGTGCAATCGCCGTGTACATCGAGACGCCTTGCCAGGAAATCGCCTTGTTGGCGTGGGCGGGGCCCAGTAGCCCAATGCCCCACGACATGCCGCCAGTCAGGATCAGGCTTTCGGCGAAGCCCAGTGTGGCGCGGCCGGCCAACAGAACGCCCAGGGCGGTGCCGGGGTGAACTTCGGCGAACGCGGCGGAGATCCGATACAGCACACCCGCGGTGGCGCAGCCGCATAACCCCGTCAGTACCGCCCGCTTGGCGCCGCGCGTGTCGACGGTGTGACCGGCAAACGAGCGCAAGGACAGCGTGACCACCGACTGGATACCGACCGCGATGCCCACCATCAGGGAGCCATAGCCGAGGGTCTTGTTGACGTATACGGGGATCACCGGCAATGGCATGCCGATCGTCATGAAGCCGAAGAAGATAATGGCCGCCAGCGACGCGAGCGTACCGAACACGCTGATGCCGGGCGTTTGTGCTGTCGGGGCGGTCATGCTTGGCGAGGCGCGGCGTCGAGGCGTTGAGCGATTTCTCTGATCAAGGTGTTGGCCAGCATTTGCTTGTCGGCGCGCGGCAGCCGGGTGTGGCCATGCGCGTCGAACAGGATGACTTCGTTGTCGTCGCGCCCGAAGGTGGCAGGCCCCAGATTGCCGATCAATAGTGGCACGCCCTTCTTGCGGCGCTTTTGCTCGCCGTGCGCCTCCAGATTGTCGCTCTCGGCGGCGAATCCCACACAGAACGGAGCCTGCGGTCGCTGCGCGACGGCGGCGAGAATGTCGGGGTTTTGCACGAAATCCAGATGCGGCACGTCGTGCCCGTCCTGTTTCTTGATCTTGCTGACATGCACTTGGGCGACGCGCCAGTCGGCTACCGCGGCCACCGCGATGAACAGATCCGCGCCGGCCGCACTGGCCAGTGCCGCCTCGTACATTTGCTGAGCTGTCTGCACATCGCTGCGCAACACGCCATAGGGTGTCGGCAACGCGGTGGGGCCAGCGATCAGGTGCACGGAGGCGCCCGCCGCGGCCGCCGCGCGAGCCATTGCAAAGCCCATTTTGCCGCTCGAAAGATTGGTCAGCCCCCGCACCGGATCGATCGGCTCGAAGGTCGGCCCGGCGGTAATGGTGACATGCCTGCCGGCCAGCAACTTCGGTTGAAAAAACGCGATGATGGCCTCGAGCAGTGCTTCCGGCTCGAGCATCCGGCCGTCGCCGATTTCTCCGCAAGCCTGGTCGCCGCTGTCCGGGCCCAGCAGTGTGATGCCGTCGGCGCGCAACTGGGCAACGTTGCGCTGGGTCGCCGGGTTGGCCCACATTTGGCGATTCATCGCGGGAGCCGCGACGAGAGGGCAATCGCGTGCCACGCAGAGCGTCGAAAGCAGGTCGTCGCATTGGCCGTGCGCCAACTTGGCCAGAAAATCGGTCGATGCCGGCGCGATCACGATCAAGTCGGCTTCGCGCGACAGGTCGATATGCGGCATGTTGTTGGCGATGCGTGCGTCCCACTGGCTCGTGAATACCGGGCGTCCCGATAGCGCCTGCATGGTGACCGGCGTGATGAACTGGGTCGCGGCCTCGGTCATGGCCACTTGCACCGTGGCCCCGGCTTTGATGAGCAGCCGCGTGAGCTCGGCAACCTTGTAGCAGGCGATGCCGCCGGTCAGACCAAGCAGGATGGTTTTGTCGGCGAGTTCCATACGTGTCCTTTGTCGACCGGCGGCTCGGCGTCGATCCGAGCACCGCTGGTGCCGGCCCGACGCATTTGCCGTATCGTTATTTGCCGCGTTTGACGCGGCGCAATTCATCCAGTATCAGCAGTATCGCACCGCATGTGATGGCCGTGTCGGCGGCATTGAACGCCGGCCAGTGCCAATTGTTGAGATGGAAGTCGAGGAAGTCGGTGACGTGCCCGTAGATAACCCGATCGATCACATTGCCGAGCGCTCCGCCAAGAATCAGCGACAGGGCGGTGCAAAAGAGCTTTTGCCCGCTGTGCCGCTTGAGCAGCCAAAGGATCACGACCGCGGCGATGATGCCCAGCGCCGTAAAGAACCAGCGCTGCCATCCGTCGGCCGACGATAGAAAGCTGAATGCCGCGCCTCGGTTGTAGACCAGCACCAGGTTGAAGAACGACGTGATGCGGTGAAATTCACCATAGGCGAAGGTCTTGAGGATAATCAGCTTGGTGATCTGATCGAGCAGGATGACGATGACCGCTACCCCCATCCATGGCGCCAGGCCGCTGCCGGCGCTGGCCGAACGTCGAGCCATTTGTTTGCTTGCCATTACGCCGCTCTCCTGGTTTCGCCTGCGCCGAAAAGATTTGAAACGCAGCGCCCGCAAAGCGTCGGGTGAGTCGCATCGTGACCCACGTCGGCCCGGTAGTGCCAGCAGCGCTCGCATTTCTTGTGGGCCGACGGCACGACCTGGACGCCCTCCTGCTCGGCGTTTTCGACTTGTGTCACGCGTGCGGCCGAGGTGATCAACACAAAACGCAGATCGTCGCCGAGGCTGGCGAGAATCTCGTATTTGCGGCCGCTCACCCGGATGTCGACTTCCGCCTGCAGCGAGGAGCCGATCTGCTCGGCCACGCGGGCCTCCTCGAGCGCTTTGGTGACGTCTGCGCGCACCGTGCGCAGAAGGTGCCATTTCTCGAGCAGCTCGCTGCCGTCGCCAATTTTCGGGTAGGCGTAATACGTTTGCGTGAAAATGGTCTCCTCGCCCGGGGCGAACACCTGCCAGGCTTCCTCCGCCGTGAACGACAGGAACGGCGCCATCACTCTGAGCAGCCCCTGGGTGATGTGATACAGCGCGTTCTGTGCGGCCCGGCGGGCCGGTGCGTTCGGCGCGCTGGTGTAGAGGCGGTCTTTGAGAATATCGAGATAGAAACCACCCAGGTCTTCCGAGCAAAACGTCTGCAGCTTGGCCACCACCGGATGGAATTCGTATTTGTCGTAGTGGGCCAGCAGTTCGGTTTGCAGGGCGTTGGCCAGCGCCACCGAGTAGCGGTCGATTTCCAGCCACTGCTCTGGCGGCAGCGCATGCTCGGCGTGGTTGTAATCAGCCAGATTGGCGAGCAGGAAGCGCAGCGTGTTGCGGATCCGGCGGTAGCTTTCGACCACGCGCTTGAGAATTTCGTCGGAGATCGACAGCTCGCCCGAGTAGTCGGTCGAGGCGACCCACAACCGGATGATCTCGGCGCCCAGCTTGTTGGCGACTTCCTGAGGCGCGATCACGTTGCCGACCGATTTCGACATCTTGCGGCCCTGACCGTCGACCGTAAAGCCGTGCGTGAGCAACGCCTTGTAGGGCGGCTGACCATCGAGCATCGAGGCTGTCAGCAGCGACGAGTGAAACCAGCCGCGGTGCTGATCGGACCCTTCCAGGTAGAGATCGGCCGGGAAGCGCAACTGATCGGCGTGCGAGCCGCGCAGCACGTGCCAGTGCGTGGTGCCCGAATCGAACCAGACGTCGAGCGTGTCCTTGTTTTTGACGTATTGCCCGGCCTCGTCACCCAGTAGGTCGCGCGGTTCGAGTTTTTGCCAGGCTTCGATCCCTTCTTTCTCGACGCGCTGGGCGATTTGCTCGAGCAATTCGAGCGTGCGAGGGTGCAGTTCGCCAGTTTCCTTGTGGACGAAAAATGCCATCGGCACGCCCCATTGGCGTTGCCGCGAGAGCGTCCAGTCGGGGCGGTGGGCGATCATGTTGTGCAGGCGTTGCTTGCCCCAGGCGGGGAAGAATTGGGTCGCCTCGATGCCGGCCAGCGCCGTCTCGCGCAACGTGCGGCCATGGCTCGGCGCTTGCGGCGCCGGCGGGGTGTCCATGCCGGCAAACCACTGGTTGGTCGCGCGGTAAATGATCGGCGTCTTATGGCGCCAGCAATGCATGTAGCTATGGGTGTACTTGACCACATGCAGCAGCGTGCCGGCATTTTTCAGCGCCTCGACGATGTGCGGATTCGCATCCCAGATCGATTGTCCGCCGAACAGGGGCAGCGATTGCGCGTAGGTGCCGTCGCCCAGCACCGGATTGATGATGTCGTCGTCTCGCATGCCGTGGGCTTTGCACGACAGAAAATCCTCCACGCCGTAGGCGGGCGACGAGTGAACTACGCCCGTGCCGGTGTCCAGCGTGACGTATTCGCCCAGATAGACGGGCGAGAGCCGGGCATAGCCCGGGTCGGCGGCCGTCAGCGGATGACGGAAGCGGATGCCGGCCAACGCCTGGCCCTTGCAGGTCGCCAGCACGGTGCCGTCGAGGCCATATTCCTTCAGGCACGCCTCGACGCGCTCGGCGGCCAGGATCAGCAACCCGCGCGCGGTATCGACCAGGGCGTAATCGATCTCGGGATGCAGGTTGAGCGCCTGGTTGGCGGGAATCGTCCAGGGAGTGGTGGTCCAGATGACGATGTAGCCGTCGGGGCGGGGCAACTGATCCAGGCCGAATGCCTTGGCCAGTGCCTCGGGTTCGGCGAACGGAAAACCGACGTCGATGGCCAGGTCGGTTTTGTCCTGATATTCAACCTCGGCCTCGGCCAGTGCCGAGCCGCAGTCGAAGCACCAGTTCACGGGCTTCAGGCCGCGATACACGTAGCCGTATTCGATGATCTTGCCGAGCGCGCGAATTTCATTCGCCTCGTTGGTGAAATTCATCGTCTTGTACGGGTTCTGCCAATCTCCCAGGATGCCCAGCCGAATGAAGTCGGCCTTCTGGCGCTCGATCTGGGTGCCGGCATAGGCGCGCGCCTTTTCCAAAACTTCCTGCACGGGCAGGTGTTTGCCGAACTGCTTTTCGATCTGGATTTCGATCGGCATGCCATGACAGTCCCAGCCTGGCACGTATACGGCATCGAAGCCCGCCATATTGCGGGCCTTGACGATCATGTCCTTGAGAATCTTGTTGACCGCGTGGCCGATATGGATGTCGCCGTTGGCGTATGGCGGGCCGTCGTGCAGGATGAATTTGGGACGCCCGGCGCTGGCGGCGCGAATTTTTTCGTAGAGCTTCTTTTCCTGCCATTGCTTGACCCACTGCGGCTCGCGCTTGGGCAGGTCGCCACGCATCGGAAAGGGCGTCTCCAGCAGATTGACGGGGTATTTATCGGCGGATTTCTTGTCACTCATGGTATCGGGTGCGGGTAAGTCACTGGTGACTCGGATGAAATGGAACAACGAACGCGTGGGCACGCCGTGCCCGGAGCACGCCACCGCGGGCGCGCTCCTCAACTAATTCGATCGGTTGCCGAGGTGGCAAAATCACGCTGGCCGGTCGCGGTAGTGGCCGCATACGGCCGTCCCTGCGCAAAGAAGGCTCGGGCCTGCGCCGTGTCCTCGGCGATGGCGGCCTGCAGCGCGTCGAGACCGTCGTATTTCTGCTCGTCGCGCAATTTGCGCAGGAACTCGACGCGCACCAGCTTGCCGTAGGCGTCGCCGACGAAATCGAGCAGATGGGTCTCCAGCAAATATCGCCCAGAGTCGTCGACGGTCGGACGCAGCCCGAGGCTGGCAACGCCGGGCAGCGGGGTGCTCGCCAGGCCATGCACCTGGACGATGAAAATGCCGGTCAGGGCCGGATGCCGATGCGCGATACGCAGGTTGAGCGTCGGAAAACCGAGGTCGCGGCCCAGTTTCATGCCGTGCACGACGTGTCCGGAAATCATGAATGGCCGGCCGAGCAGAGTGTGGGCGCGCTCGAAGTCGCCCTCGGCCAGCGCGGCGCGCACTTCGGAGCTGGAAATGCGAATGCCGTCATGCGCGATCGTCGACAGTTGCTCGACCTCGAAGCCATAGCGTTTGCCGGCTTCCTGCAGGTAGGCGAAATCGCCCGCGCGTTTGGCGCCGAAGCGAAAATCGTCGCCCACCAGCAGCCAGCGCGTATGCAGGCCGTCGACGATGATATTGCGCACGAACTGCTCCGGGGATTGGCCGGCGAAGTGAGCATTGAAGTGCTCGACGACCAGCCGGTCGACACCCTGCGCGTCCAGTGCTTCGAGTTTGTCGCGCAAATTGGAAATGCGGGCTGGCGCGTGCTGCGGAGCGAAATACTCGCGCGGGTGCGGCTCGAAGGTCATCACGCAGGTCGACAGGCCACGCGCGGCGCCGGCCGCGCGCATGCGCGCGAGCAATGCCTGGTGCCCGAGGTGAACGCCATCGAAGTTGCCGATGGTCAGTACACAGGGCGCCTTGCTTTCAGCGTTTGGGAGACCCCGAAAAACTCGCACGATATGAAAAACAAAAGGAAAATGTCGATTGGTGCAGCGCCAGACGCCGCAAAACATTGAATTATAAACGTTTCGGGGCAGGTTCGGCGCGAGCTTTTGGCGCGGCGCCCCGTGCCGGTGATAAAATTCCGCGATGAAAAATATTGTGATTTTGATTTCCGGGCGCGGCAGCAACATGGAAGCCATCGTGCGCGCCTGCGCGGCCGAGCAGTGGCCGGCCCGCATTGCCGCGGTGATCTCCAACCGCGCTGACGCGCCGGGCCTGGCATTCGCGCAAGCCCATGGCATTGCCACGGCTGTGGTCGAAAGCCGCGGTTTTGGCGAGCGCGAGCACTTCGATGCCGCGCTGGCCGCAGCGATCGACGGATTCACTCCGGATCTCGTTGTGCTTGCCGGCTTCATGCGCATTCTCACGCCGGGCTTCGTGGCGCGCTATGCCGGGCGATTGCTCAATATTCACCCCTCGCTGTTGCCCAGCTTCCCGGGACTCCACACTCACGAGCGCGCGCTCGAAGCCGGCATCAAGGTGCATGGCGCCAGTGTCCACTTCGTTACCGCCGAGCTCGATCATGGCCCGATCGTGATCCAGGCCGCGGTTCCGGTAAAGCCGGGGGATACCGCCGACGATCTCGCGGCGCGCATACTGCGCTGCGAACATGTGATTTATCCTCGCGCGGTACGCTGGTTCGTGGAGGGGCGCTTGCGCGTCGCCCAGGGGCGAGTCGACCTTGCGCCGAGACAGGGCGATGTCGAGACGCAGTGCTTGATGGGTGGCGACGCATGAGAAAGACCCGCCAATCGCGAGCACCCGTCCGGGACGCGCGCGGCGCCACGCAAGGCGTGCTGGCGCACACTCAGGCGCTACTTGCGCAAATCCTTAAATTCACCGCGCCGGCAGATTCGGTGGTGAGCGCCTACTTTCGCTCCGAGCCCAAACTAGGCCATCGCGAGCGGGGCGCTATTGCCGAGTCGGTGTTCGCCGTACTGCGGCGCAAATCCGAGTTCTCGCACGACGCCGAAAGCGGTCAGGGGCCGATCGAGCGGCGCCTGGCGCTGCTGGGCTTGTGGGCGACGCAGGGCGAACACGCTTGTGCGGCGTATGCCTCGGCCGACGAGCAGCAGTGGCTCACGCACGTGGCTAGTATCGATCCGAGCAGTCTGGCGCCGCGGGTTCGCGCGAATCTGCCCGAGTGGATCTATGCGCGTTTGGTGCAAAAATTTGGCGAAGACGAGGCCCAGCAGTTGGCGGTTGCGCTGAATCGCCCCGCCCCGCTGGACTGCCGGGTCAATATACTGAAGATGGATCGCGACGCCGCCCTGGCGGCGCTGGCCGACAGTCATATCGACGCCGCGCCCACGCACTACGCTGCGCATGGCATCCGGTTGGCCGGCAAACCGGCGTTGCAGCGTCTGCCGTTGTTCGAGGCGGGCGCGCTCGAGGTGCAGGATGAAGGCAGCCAGTTGCTGTGTCAGCTGGTGGCGCCGCGCCGGGGCGAGATGATTGTCGATTTTTGCGCCGGCGCGGGCGGCAAGACGCTGGCGTTGGGGGCAATGATGCGCTCGAGCGGCCGGCTTTATGCGTTCGATGTGTCCGACAAGCGGCTCGCCAAGCTCAAGCCGCGCCTGGCGCGCAGTGGCCTGAGCAATGTGCATCCGGTGCTGATCGATAGCGAGAATGACGCGAAAATCAAGCGCCTGGCGGGCAAGATCGATCGCGTGCTGGTCGATGCGCCCTGCAGCGGTCTGGGGACCTTGCGGCGCAATCCCGACTTGAAGTGGCGGCAGTCGCCGCAGGCAGTCGAGGAGTTGACTGTCAAGCAGGCATCGATTCTGGCCAGTGCGGCGCGCCTGGTCAAACCTGGCGGCCGTTTGGTCTATGCGACCTGCAGTCTGCTGGAGGCGGAAAATCGCGAGATCGCCGAGGCTTTTGTCGCGGCGCATGACGACTTCGTCCCGCTGGACGCCGCTGAAATCCTGCAAAGTCAGAAAATCCCCGAGGCAGCGTCGCTGACGAACGGACCCTACCTGGAATTGTTGCCGCATCGGCATGCGACAGACGGTTTTTTCGCGGCGGTTTTCGAACGAAAGAAGTAGCCGCCAACGCACAAGCGACTGGCGAAGACATCCTCAAGAGGGCGTCATGGCGGGAAAGAGCAGGGCGTTTGCCCAAATGTTGCGGGATCTGATTCACGACTTCGGCGATCCAGGCATTGTCTGGCAGATTGCCGCGCTGGCTGGCGCATTGTTGGTGAGTTTCGGTGTGGCGCGTTGGCTTTCGGCCCGACTTCAGCGGCATTACGCCAGTGTGCCGCCGGCGCGCCGGGCGGGCGCGTCGAGCTTGCTGCGATCGATGTTCCCGCTGGTAGGGTGGGCGGTGGTCGGTCTGGTGCGGCTGGGGCTGTCCGACAGAATCCACACTTCGTTGCTTGCGGTTGCGCAGGTGCCGTTGCTCGGCATCGGCGTCATCTATCTGGCGTTCTACCTGTTGCGGCGCCTGTTTTCCCAATCGGCCCAAGCCAGCGGCATGCTGCACCTGATCGAGCGTTTCGTGGTCGTGTTTGCCTGGGGCGGCATGATCGTCTACGTGTTGGGGGTGCAGGGGGATCTGTTCCGTTGGCTCAGCGACATTCGGCTTGCGGTCGGCCGCAATTCGCTGTCGCTGTTGACGCTGATCACCGGCGCCTTGTGGGTGTGCGGCACGGTGTTGCTGGCCCTGTGGGCCAGCGCAGTGCTCGAGGACCGCATCATGCGCGCCAGGGCGGTCGACGCCAATCTGAAGGTGGTGTTGTCGCGCCTGGCCAAGGCGCTGCTGCTGGTGGTCGCGCTTCTGGTGTCGCTCTCG
Organism: Pandoraea thiooxydans; assembly: GCF_001931675.1. Lineage (NCBI taxonomy): Bacteria > Pseudomonadati > Pseudomonadota > Betaproteobacteria > Burkholderiales > Burkholderiaceae > Pandoraea > Pandoraea thiooxydans. Next base: position 197,016 of record NZ_CP014839.1, read on the forward strand.
CTGGTCGGGATCGATATCACCGTGTTGGGCGTGTTTGGCGGCGCGTTGGGCGTGGGGCTTGGTTTCGGGCTGCAAAAAATTGCCAGCAACTACGTGTCGGGATTCATTATTTTGCTTGATCGGTCGCTGCGGATCGGCGATCTGGTGACCATCAACAGTTACCACGGCACCGTGTCGCAAATCCGCACGCGCTACACGGTCGTGCGCGGGCTGGACGGCGTCGAAGTGATCGTTCCCAACGAGAAGCTCATCTCCGATGTCGTACAGAACCACTCGTTCACGGAAACCCGCGGATTGGCCAAGGTGGCCGTGCAAATTGCTTATTCGGCCGACGTCGAGCAGGCAATGCAGCTGATGCTCGCCGCCGTCCAGGATGTCGACCGGGTTTTGTCAGATCCGGCGCCGTGGGCGGCCCTGTCGGGCTTTGGAGCGGATGGCATGAATCTGGAGATGGGGTTTTGGGTGCGGGATCCCGCCTTGGGTACGCTGGGCATCCGATCCAAGGTTAATCTGAAGATTTGGCAGAGTTTTCGCGAAAACGGTATAGAAATTCCCTATGCTCAACGCGAAATTCGCATCCTCAATGATTGGCCGGCGACGCCTCCCGCCTCCGCCGGCGCCCGCGTCGAGCGGGATCCCCGTCAAAATTCAGGCGATGGGGCTTGAAAACGACAAGCGAACCCCCTTTTGATGTAGAGCAAATTCGTGCCGCTTATACTACAGACTTGTGACATTGCATAGGGTAAAATGTGCCGTTAAGCACAATGGGCTTCCCGGAAGAGCGCGAGTGGCAAAGCTGATTCGCTGGTCGTTGCGTCCGGCAGCACCGGATACCGTGCTTTATCTTGGAGTCTCATATCTTGTTGGATAGTTTGCTTGGATTCATTTCGCATGGCCTGCTCCACTGGCACTGGTGGCAGATCGTGCTGTACACGCTGGTGGTCACGCACATCACGATCGCCGGCGTGACGATTTATCTGCATCGCTGCCAAGCGCATCGGGCGCTGGACGTGCATCCCGCGGTAGCGCATTTCTTTCGTTTCTGGCTGTGGATGACCACCGGCATGGTGACCAGCGAGTGGGCCGCCGTCCATCGCAAGCACCACGCTAAATGCGAAACCGAAGAGGATCCGCATAGCCCGCAAACGCGTGGCCTGAGCACGGTGCTGTGGCAAGGCGCCGAGCTGTACCGTGTCGAAGCCGCCAATGCGGAAACCCTGAACAAATACAGCCACGGTACGCCGGACGATTGGCTCGAGAACAATCTTTACAAGCGTTACACGATTCTCGGCATCAGTGTGATGATGATCATCAATCTTGCGCTGTTCGGGGCGATCGGATTGACGATCTGGGCGGTCCAGATGGTTTGGATTCCGTTCTGGGCCGCTGGCGTGGTGAATGGCCTGGGCCATTTCTGGGGCTATCGCAATTTCGACTGCGCCGATGCCTCGACCAATTTGCTGCCTTGGGGCATCCTGATCGGCGGTGAGGAACTGCACAATAACCATCATACCTTCGCCACATCGGCCAAGCTGTCGAATAAGTGGTACGAATTCGATATCGGCTGGATGTATATCTGCATGTTGTCGGCTGTTGGTCTGGCCAAGGTAAAGAAGGTGGCCCCGACACCGAAGCTCGGCAGCAGCAAGGCGCTGTGCGACCAGGACACGCTGCAGGCGGTGCTGTCTAACCGGTACGAAGTGATGGCACGCTACGCGAAAGCGCTCAAGCGCGCTTACCGTGACGAATTGAGTCGCCTGAAGGAAAAGCATCAGCACGGCGAATATCAATTGTTCCGCAAGGCGGGCAAATGGTTTCATCAGGACGAATCCAAGCTGCAGGAGCCGCAAAAGCAGCAACTCACAGAGATTTTCGCGCACAGCAGCGCGCTCAAGACCTACTACGACATGCGCAGCGAGTTGGCCGAAATCTGGAGCCGCTCGAACGCTTCGCGTGAACAATTGCTGGCGCAGTTGCAAAACTGGTGTCAGCGGGCGGAGCAAAGCGGGATTCAAGCGCTGCGAGAGTTTGCGCTGCGCCTGCGGCGCTACGCCTGAGTCGGGCCATTGGCCGGCCGGGTCGAGCGTCATCTGCCGGTTTTTGGTTTTTGACGCATAATCAAAACCCCGCTACGGCGGGGTTCTTTGTTTCAGGTTTTATTTTTGGGTTGTCGTGATGGTTGAATCGCCTCTCAAATCGATCGAGTTCGAGCGCCCCGACGCCGCTGGCGGCGCATGCGTGGCGCATGCCTGGGCGCGTGTGCCGGAAACATTGACGCCGGATCGCCGCGCGGCATTGAAGGCCCGCGTCAAACAGTTGCTCGCCGAGCGGAACGCCGTCCTGGTGGCGCATTATTACGTCGATGCGGACCTGCAGGATCTGGCCGAAGAGACGGGGGGCTGCGTCGCCGACTCGCTGGAGATGGCGCGCTTCGGACGAGACCATCCGGCGCATACACTGGTTGTCGCAGGTGTGCGCTTCATGGGGGAAACCGCCAAGATCCTGAGTCCGGAAAAGCGCATTCTGATGCCGGACCTCGACGCGACGTGTTCTCTCGATCTGGGCTGCCCGGCCGACCAATTCGCTGCGTTTTGCGACGCGCACCCGGATCGCACCGTAGTTGTGTACGCGAACACCAGCGCGGCGGTAAAAGCCCGAGCGGACTGGATGGTGACGTCCAGCATCGGGCTCGACATCGTCGCCCATTTGCACGCGCAGGGCAAAAAAATTCTCTGGGCGCCGGACCGTCATCTGGGGCGTTACGTGCAAGAGAAAACGGGCGCCGACATGCTGCTGTGGCAGGGCGCTTGTCTTGTGCATGATGAATTCAAGGGCGTCGAACTGGAGTTGCTGCGCCGCGAACACCCGCGCGCCAAGATCCTCGTTCATCCCGAGTCTCCTGCGTCAGTCGTTGCGCAGGCCGATGTGGTTGGCTCGACCTCGCAACTCATCGATGCGGTGCGCACCTTGCCGGCGACCGAGTTCATTGTGGCGACCGATAACGGCATTCTGCACAAAATGCGCGCGGTGGCCTCGGGCAAGCGCCTTATCGAGGCTCCGACCGCCGGTAATAGCGCGACATGCAAGAGCTGCGCCCATTGCCCGTGGATGGCGATGAACGGCCTCGAAAACCTGATCCATGTGCTGGAAACGGGCGACAACGAGATTCAGGTCGACCCACGGATCGGCGAACAGGCATATATCTGCATCGACCGCATGCTGACGTTTGCCGCCGAGCGCAAGAAGACCGTGCGGGCCAGTGGCGATCTGGCGCGCGACACCGCATTATTTTCAGGAGTTGGCCCGGCATGACCCCGTTTTCATGTGACTCACCGGTGTTTGCGGAATTCGGCGTGCCCCTGGCCGATGCTCTGGAGCGTAACGTCGACAGCGCATTGGCCGAGGATGTGGGCAGCGGCGATCTGACTGGCCTGTTGGTGCCGGCAGATGAATCCGGCAACGCGCGCATCATCGTGAGAGAGGCTGCTGTGTTGTGTGGCGCGCCTTGGCTTGAGGCCGTCATGCGGCGTTTGGATTCGTCGATCCGTGTCGAGTGGCATTATCGCGAGGGTGCGCAAATGGCGGCCAATACGGCGGTGTGCGAATTGAGTGGGCCGGCGCGCGCGTTGCTTACCGGCGAGCGGTGCGCGCTGAACTTTCTGCAAATGCTCTCCGGCGTCGCCACTGCGACCCGCACGTACGTCGATGCGGTTGCGGGTACCAAGGCGAGAATTCTTGACACTCGCAAGACGCTGCCGGGTTTGAGGCTGGCACAGAAATATGCGGTGCGGGTCGGGGGCGGCGTCAACCAGCGGCTTGCCCTGTATGACGGCATCTTGATCAAGGAAAACCACATTGCTGCGGCTGGCGGTATCGGGCCCGTGCTTGATGCGGCTCGGGCGCTCAACGCCGGTGTGTCGGTGCAGATCGAAGTAGAGACGCTCGAACAACTCGACGAAGTGCTGCGTGCTGGCGCAACTTCGATTCTGCTCGACAATTTCAGTTACGACATGATGCGCGAAGCGGTGCGCATGACGGCTGCCCGAGCGGTGTTGGAGGTATCGGGTGGCGTGAATATGCAAACGGTACGGACCATCGCTGAAACCGGCGTCGACCGCATTTCGATCGGCAGTCTGACCAAGGACGTCAAGGCCGTCGACTACTCGATGCGAATGATCTAGCGTCCCAATCCCGGATGGGCTGCGGCGTTGCGCAGTGCCGCTTTGGCGGGCGGCGGCAAAACGGTTGGCAATGCCTTGGGCAAGGTCTCCGGGTAATCGCGACTGAAATGCAGGCCGCGGCTTTCCTGGCGCGACAGCGCGCTGTTGACGATGAGCGACGCCACGTCGACCAGATTGCGCAACTCCAGCAGATCCCGCCCAACGCGGAAATGCGAATAGTATTCGGTAATCTCCTCGCGCAGCAGGCGGATGCGGTGCTGGGCTCGCTCAAGGCGCTTGTCGGTGCGAACGATGCCGACGTAATTCCACATCATGCGGCGCAATTCGTCCCAGTTGTGCGCAACGACGACTTCCTCGTCCGCGTCCGACACACGGCTCTCATCCCATTCCGGTACATTGATCTCGGCACTGTCGGTGTGTGCACGCTGAAGCATATTTTCCGCGGCAGCGCGACCCAGCACCAGACACTCCAGCAGTGAGTTGCTGGCCAGCCTGTTGGCACCGTGCAAGCCGGTGTACGCCGTCTCGCCGACGGCATACAGACCCGGCAGGTCGGTCTGCCCGGCGAGGTCGGTCACGACGCCGCCGCAGGTATAGTGCGCGGCCGGGACCACCGGTATCGGTTGGCGCGTAATATCGATGCCGAACTCTCGGCAGCGGGCCAGGATGGTCGGGAAATGCTCGTGAAGAAAAGCCGCGGGTTGATGGCTGATGTCGAGATGGACGCAATCGAGGCCACGTTTTTTGATCTCGAAGTCGATTGCTCTGGCCACGATGTCACGCGGCGCGAGTTCGGCCCGCGCGTCGTGCTGTGGCATAAAACGAGTGCCATCCGGGAGTTTCAGCAATCCGCCTTCGCCGCGCACCGCCTCGGAAATCAGGAAGGACTTCGCATAGGGGTGATACAGGCAGGTGGGGTGAAACTGGATGAATTCCATATTGGCGACGCGGCAGCCCGCGCGCCACGCCATGGCGATACCGTCGCCGGTAGCGGTATCCGGATTGGTTGTGTAAAGGTAGACCTTGCCAGCACCTCCGGTGGCGAGCACGGTTTGCCGGGCGGTCATGGTTTGCACCGTGCCGCGCTCCTGATCGAGCAGGTAGAGTCCGTGACAGCGTGAATGACCAGCTGCCGAGGAACTCCCCGGCAAGCGCGCGGAGGTGATCAGGTCGATCGCGAAATGGTTCTCGAACAGCGTGATATTCGGATGGCTGCGCACACGCTCGGCCAGCGTTGTGACGACTGCGTGCCCGGTAGCATCGGCGGCATGAATGATCCGGCGGTGGCTGTGTCCGCCTTCGCGCGTCAAATGAAATCCCAGTTCGGCCGCAGCGTCTTTGGTAAAGGGCACGCCCTGGCCAATCAGCCATTCGATTGCCGCACGCCCGTTTTCGACGATGAAGCGGGTCGCGGCTTCGTCGCAAAGGCCGGCGCCGGCGACCAGTGTGTCAGCCACATGCTCGTGGCAACTGTCGCTTGAGTCCAGCACAGCGGCAATGCCGCCTTGCGCCCAATCGCTCGCGCCCTCCGGTAACGGCCGTTTGGTGATCATGGCCACTCGGCAAGTGTCGGCAAGGTGGAGCGCCACGGACTGGCCAGCCAGGCCACCGCCAACAATGATGACGTCGAAGTTCATGCTGCAAATGTATGCGGACCCGCTTCGCGCGCAGGGCAGACCCGCTGAAGTCATTGGAGCTTTGCAGTATACCTATTTGGCGACCATGACGTGGCGATCATGCCGGTGAAGTGGCATGCTTGAGTATTCACGTCTTGCAAATCGACCAAGCGATTGACGCCAAAATAAAAACCCCGCTCGAAGCGGGGTCGGTCAACCTTGGCGCGTAACGCTGCCGGTGGCTTACTTGATCTTGGTTTCCTTGTACGCCACATGTTTGCGAACAACCGGATCAAATTTCATGATCTCCATTTTTTCCGGTTTGGTGCGCTTGTTCTTGGTGGTCGTGTAGAAGTGACCCGTACCAGCGGTCGACTCCAGCTTGATTTTATCGCGGGCGCCTTTTGCCATGATGAGCTCCTTAGATCTCGCCGCGAGCGCGCAAGTCGACCAGTACGGAATCGATACCGTTCTTGTCGATCAGGCGAAGACCGGCATTGGAAATACGCAAGCTCACCCAGCGGTTTTCGCTTTCCACCCAGAAACGGCGGTTTTGCAGATTCGGCAGGAAGCGGCGCTTGGTTTTGTTATTGGCGTGGGAAACATTGTTGCCAACCATCGGCTTTTTCCCGGTCACTTGACATACGCGTGCCATAAAGCACTCCTAACGCTAAATGCTGTCTGGTAAAAAAATAAGTTAGTCGAAAAGACAGACGGCGATTATAACCAGAAAATCCCAGATAAATCAAATGCTTTTTGCCGGTACCTTCATTTTCGTCGGGATGCGCGGCGACGGAGGCGCATTATAACTCGCCATGCTCGGCCAGCGAGTAGACGTCGGAACCGCCGACGATGAAGTGGTCGAGCAAACGGATTTCCAGCAATTCGAGGGCTGCTCCGAGTTGCCGGGTCAAATGGAGATCGGCCTGGCTCGGTTGCTCAACGCCGGATGGGTGGTTATGTGCGACAATAAGCGCCGCAGCATTGTGGCGCAAGGCTTGGCGCGCGACCTCGCGCGGATAGACCGCGGCTTGCTGCAATGAACCGCGGAACAGGGATTCAGCCCGGATCAACTGATTTTGCGTGTTGAGATACAGGCAAAAGAAGACTTCATGGGGTTTGTGTGCCAGCGACAGGCGGAGAAAGTGCTTTACCGCCGTTGGCGAACTGAGTGACACGTGCTCCTGCAACTCCTCTCCCAGCGCGCGGCGCGCCATTTCCAGCACGGCTTGAAGTTGCGCGTACTTGGCCGTGCCAATGCCGCGCACCGCGCTCAATTCCTGGGCTGTGGCGCAAAACAGCCGATTGAGCGTGCCGAAATGATTCAGCAATTCGCGAGCGAGGGCAACCGCGCTTTTGCCGGCCGTGCCGATGCGCAGGAAGATTGCCAGCAACTCGGCGTCGGACAGCGCCTCGGCGCCGAGCGATAGCAGCTTTTCCCTGGGCCGCTCGCCGGCGGGCCAATGACTGATCGACATCGTTGTTCTCTCGAATGCGAGTCGGCGGTCAAGCGCGCCGAGCGGTAGGGGGGGGGGCAACTGGTGCACGACCAGCGAGAGCGCAGGTCGCTTACAATATAGGCTTGATTTTAAAGCGGGATTTTCATGAATAGCGTAGTGGTTCCGAAGGTTCAGGAGAATTCCTACCTGACGTTGCATTATCGGATCGCCCTGGCCGACGGCACCGACGTCGTGAGCACTTTCGATGGCAAGCCGGCAACGTTGCAATTGGGGGCGGGGCAGCTCGCGCCAACCCTGGAGCAGGCACTCGTCGGAATGGAGCAGGGGCAGCAAGCGAGGATCGCATTGGCTCCCGAGCAGGCTTTCGGGCCGCGTAACCCGGAACTGCTGCAGCGGGTGTCGCTCAAGACGCTACAAGAGAATAGCAACCTGGGTGAGCAGTACGTGCCTGGCGATCTGGTCGAATTTTCGGCCCCCGGCGGCGGCCAGTACGCCGGCATCCTGAGGGAGATCGGCGATACCTGGGCCCTGTTCGACTTCAATCATCCGCTGGCCGGACAATCCATCACCTTCGAAGTCCACATTATTGGCGTGCTGTAAGGATCGACGATGAGTACCGTGACCGAGGCGAATGCCGAAATTCTGCTGGCTCAGCCGCGCGGCTTCTGTGCCGGCGTGGATCGTGCCATCGAAATCGTCGAGCGCGCCCTGAAGCTGTTCGGGGCGCCGATTTACGTGCGCCACGAAATCGTGCACAACGCCTATGTGGTGGGCGATTTGCGCCACAAGGGTGCGGTATTCGTCGACGATCTCACCGAGGTGCCGGAGGGCGGGACGGTCATTTTCAGCGCGCACGGCGTATCCCAGGCGGTGCGCGCCGAAGCTCAGCGCCGCGGGTTGCGGATTTTCGACGCGACCTGTCCGCTGGTCACCAAGGTTCATGTCGAAGTCGGGAAAATGCGTGCTGCCGGCATCGAGGTTGTCATGATTGGGCACCGCGGACACCCCGAGGTCGAGGGAACCATGGGGCAGATGGACGGCAGCGGCATGTATCTGGTCGAGAGTGTCGATGACGTGGCGCGGCTTCAGGTCGCCGACCCGACCCGGCTTGCCTATGTCACGCAAACGACGTTGTCGGTCGATGATGCCGCGGAAATCATCGCGGCCCTCAAAGCCCGGTTCGCCGGCATCCATGAGCCCAAAAAACAGGACATTTGCTACGCCACGCAAAATCGCCAGGATGCCGTCAAATTCATGGCACCGCAGTGCGACGTGGTGATCGTGGTCGGCAGTCCCAATAGCTCGAACTCAAACCGCCTGCGCGAGGTCGCCGAGAAAATGGGCGTCGATGCCTATATGGTTGACGCTCCCGAACAAATCCAACCCGCCTGGCTAGCCGGCAAGCGCCATATCGGCGTGACGGCTGGCGCTTCGGCGCCCGAAGCGCTGGCGCAAGCCGTCATCGCCCGGTTGAACGAGCTGGGCGCGCGGCGCGTGCGCAAGCTCGACGGCGTTGAAGAGACCGTGATTTTCCCACTGCCCAAGGGTCTGGCATTACCTGATTGAGTTCATCCGCGGCAAGGTGTAACGTGCCGATGGGGATATTTTGGTATCCAGACTTTCCTGCCGTCTCCTGTGTTTTTTCTCTCTTGAGCGGGGACTCACTGTTTAGAGTTTGTCTTCGAATATCCCCGGGCACGTATTTTGCTTATTTTGCTGATGTGGTGTAACGCCGACCGCTTGATTCGCGGCGTTATGGATAAGCGGAATTCGGTATGGTGCAACCCGGGGAAACCCGAGGCGATTTTTGGGTTGCACTGCGTTAGATTCTCGATCGCAAAAGGAGGGACAAATTTAGGCTCTCATCATGGAAAACCCTGTGCTTGCGGGGCTCGCACGGGAAAAAAATGGAGTTACAATGCGCGCGTTTCGTACGAGAAACACTGTCATGGCGGCCACAATCCGCTGGTAATCAGGAGATAAAAAATATGCAACTCAAGTTCGCGAAGGTTCTGCCTCTCGTCGCTGCGGTAACTCTGCTCGCGGCATGCGGGCAGAAGGAAGAAAAGAAAGCCGATGCAGGCGCCGCTGCGCCCGCCGCGACGACTGCCGCAGCCGACAGTGACGTCCAGGTCGTCAAGATCGGTCACGTGGCACCGCTGACCGGCGAAATCGCGCACCTCGGGAAGGACAACGAAAACGGGGCACGTCTGGCGATCGAAGACATCAACAAGAAGGGTCTGGTGATCGACGGCAAGAAAATCAAGCTGGAACTCGACGCGCAGGATGATGCGGGCGATCCCCGTACCGCCACGCAAGTCGCGCAGAAGCTGGTCGACGACCACGTCGTCGCGGTGGTCGGTCACCTGAACTCCGGCACCACGATTCCCGCCTCGAAGATCTACAGCGATGCCGGCATCGTCGAAATCTCCCCGTCGGCCACCAACCCTGCTTACACCCAGCAAGGCTTCAAGACCGCGTACCGCGTGGTGGCGACCGATGCTCAGCAAGGTCCGGCGCTGGCCAACTACGGCTTCAAGACGCTGCACGCCAAATCGGTGGCCATCGTCGACGACGCCACGGCTTACGGCCAAGGGTTGGCTGACGAGTTCGAGAAAACCGCCAAGGCCGACGGCATGAAAGTGCTGAGCCACGACGAGACCAACGATAAGGCCACGGACTTCCGCGCGATTCTGACCAAGATCAAGGGCGAGCGTCCGGACATCATCATGTACGGCGGCATGGACGCGACCGGCGGCCCGTTCGCCAAGCAGGCGAAAGAACTTGGCATCAATGGCAAGGTTCTGGCCGGCGACGGCGTCTGTACCGACAAGGTCGCCGAGTTGGCGGGCGACGCGATCAACAACATCGTTTGCTCGGAAGCCGGCATGGCGCTGTCGAAGATGCCGAAGGGCGCAGAGTTCGAGAAAGAATACGAAGCGCGCTTCCACCAGCCGATTCAGATCTACGCTCCGTTCACCTATGACGCGGTTGGCATCATTGTCGACGCAATGAAGCGCGCCAACTCGACCGATCCGGCGAAGATTCTCGCGGCCATGCCGGCCACGAACTACGACGGCGTGATTGGTAACGTTCAGTTCGACTCGAAGGGTGACCTGAAGCAGCCGGTCATTACGCTGTATGACTACAAGGACGGCAAGAAGACCGTCCTCGACGTCGAAAAGATGTAAATCTCGGATCCCGAGGCCCAGAAACGGCACCGTCAACAACCATGCGGTGCCGTTTCTTTATCTGCGGATCATTGCCGAGCCCCCATAACGGGCGAGGCCCGCCTCCTCAACAGGAACCCGTTTTTATCATTTGCATTTTCCCCTGGCGACCCGCTCCGACCTACCGGTGAGACGTGTCGTTGGGCCCGGCGAGTGGGACCAAGGAGTTAGTATTCATGGATATCTTTATCCAACAGATCCTCAACGGTCTGGTGCTGGGTTGCGTCTACGCGATCCTGGCATTGGGTTACACGATGGTCTACGGTATTTTGGGCATTATCAATTTTGCCCACGCGGACGTGATGATGATCGGCGCCATGGTGGCGCTCTCCACCATCAATCTGGTCATGCATTTCTTTCCGCATCTCAATCCCTTCGTCACATTGCTCATTGCAACACTGGTTGCGATGCCCACTTGTGCGGTGGTCAATTACATTATCGAGCGGGTGGCTTACCGTCGTCTGCGCAACGCGCCGCGACTGGCGCCGCTGATCACGGCGATCGGGGTTTCTCTGCTGCTTGAAACGATTGCGATGATCATCTGGGGCCGTAACCCGTTGATGTTCCCGCAATTGCTGCCGACCGATGCCATTACGGTCATTCCCGAGACGGCCAAGCACGTGGGCGCGGTCACCAACGGCACGGGTATCGTGATTGTCGTGGTGGCGGTGCTGATGATGATCGGCCTGACCCAACTGGTTAATCGTACCCGCCTTGGCCGGGCAATGCGCGCCACCGCCGAGAACCGTAACGTGGCCGGCCTGATGGGCGTCAATCCCAACTTCGTGATTTCCGTGACCTTTGCGTTGGGCGGCGCGTTGGCGGCCGTCGCCGGGGTCATGATGGCCAGCAATTACGGCAATGCCCACTTCTACATGGGTTTCATCCCTGGCATGAAGGCCTTCACGGCCGCGGTGCTGGGGGGGATCGGCAATCTGACCGGTGCAATGGTGGGCGGCGTTCTGCTGGGCCTGATCGAAGCACTCGGGGCCGGCTACATCGGCAAGCTGACCGGTGGGATATTTGGCAGCAACTATCAGGACGTCTTCGCATTCATCGTGCTGATCATCGTTTTGGTGTTCCGTCCATCCGGCCTGCTGGGTGAGCGTGTGGCCGATCGCGCCTAAGGAGACGGACATGACACAAGCACAAACCAATACGGCGGCGCCGATTTCCGAGAAGGTGGCTGCCCGCAAGGCGATGCGCGGACTGGCCCTGTTCGTGGTGGGCGCGATACTCGCGCCGGTTCTGGTCGGATATGCCGGCGGCAACTACTGGGTACGCGTGCTCGATTTCGCGATGCTCTACATCATGCTCGCGCTGGGTCTTAACATCGTGGTAGGTTTCGCCGGTCTGCTCGACCTCGGGTACATCGCGTTCTACGCAGTTGGCGCCTACGTTACCGCTTTGCTGACTTCGCCCCATCTGACCGAGCATTTCCCGGCGATCGCCAGGATGTTCCCGCACGGCCTGCATTTTTCCGTCTGGTTGACGATCCCCCTGGGGGCGGCGATGGCGGCTATCTTCGGCATCCTGCTCGGAACGCCGACGTTGCGCCTGCGCGGTGACTATCTTGCGATCGTGACCCTCGGGTTCGGGGAAATCGTCCGGATCTTCATGAACAATCTCGACCGCCCGATCAACATCACGAACGGACCCAAGGGCATCATCGGCATCCGCTCGGTCGATATCGCCGGAGTCGATTTCGCCAAGACCCAGCATCTCCTGGGCTTGCAGATTCCTTCGGTCTACATGTATTACTACCTGTTCGTGTTGCTGGCCCTGATTGTCGCGTTCATCTGCATCCGCCTGCAGCATTCCCGCATCGGGCGAGCCTGGGTGGCGATCCGTGAAGACGAAATTGCCGCCAAGGCGATGGGCATCAATACCCGTAACGTGAAGCTGCTTGCATTTGCCATGGGTGCATCGTTCGGCGGCGTCGCGGGCGGCATGTTCTCTGCGTTCCAGGGCTTCGTCTCGCCCGAATCGTTCACCTTCTGGGAGTCCGTCATCGTGTTGTCGATGGTGGTTCTCGGCGGTATGGGACACATTCCCGGCGTCATTCTGGGAGGCATCGCGCTGTCGACATTCCCCGAGTTCCTGCGCTCCACGCTGGGACCGATGCAGCAAAGTATGTTCGGACACGTCTACATCGATCCTGAAGTGGCGCGCCAATTGCTGTATAGCCTGGCGATGATTCTGATCATGCTGTATCGTCCGGCGGGCTTGTGGCCCTCGCCCCGCCCAGAAGAACGACCAATGACGACTTCTTGAGGACGAGCGACATGAGTGAGAATATTTTATTGTCCGTCCAGGGCGTCAATAAGCGTTTTGGCGGCCTGCAGGCGTTGACCGATGTTGGCCTGGAAATCAAGGCCGGTGAAATCTACGGTTTGATCGGCCCGAACGGTGCCGGCAAGACCACCTTCTTCAACGTTATCACCGGGCTGTACTCGCCCGACTCGGGAAAATTCGTCCTGGGCGGCCAGCCGTACAAGCCGACTGCGGTGCACGAGGTGGCCAAGGCCGGCATCGCGCGTACCTTCCAGAACATCCGCCTGTTCGGGGGCATGACGGCGGTCGAAAACGTCATGGTCGGGCGCCACGTGCGCACCAAAACCGGGGTGTGGGGCGCAATCACGCACCATGCCGGCGCTCGTGCCGAGGAGAAGGGCATCTACGAGCGCGCGATGGCGCTGCTGGAATACGTGGGCGTTGCCCAATACGCCAAGTACACATCGTCGAACCTGTCGTACGGCCATCAGCGCCGGCTCGAAATCGCCCGCGCGCTGGCGACCGATCCGAAACTGCTGGCCCTGGACGAGCCGGCCGCCGGCATGAACGCGACGGAAAAAGTCGAGTTGCGGGGTCTGCTCGACAAGATTCGCAGCGACGGCAAGACCATTCTGCTCATCGAGCACGACGTCAAGCTGGTGATGGGGCTGTGCAATCGCATGACGGTACTGGACTATGGCAAGGTGATTGCGCAGGGGCTGCCGCAGGATGTGCAGAAAAACCCCGCCGTGATTGAAGCGTATCTCGGGGCGGGAGGCCATTGATGAGCGAAGCGATGTTGAAAATCAAGGGCCTGAAGGTGTCGTATGGCGGCATCAAGGCGGTCAAGGGAATCGATCTGGATATCAAGCAGGGCGAACTGGTGACGCTCATCGGCGCCAATGGCGCCGGCAAGACCACCACGATGAAAGCCATCACCGGCCTGCTGCCGTGGGCCGACGGCGATATCGAGTATCTTGGGCAATCGATTCGCGGCGTGAAGTCGTTCGATCTGCTCAAGCGCGGCCTGGCGATGGTTCCGGAAGGTCGGGGCATCTTTGCACGCATGACCATCCTCGAAAACATCCAGATGGGTGCTTACTTGCGGAACGACACGGCCGGCATCAAGGACGATACCGAACGCATGTACGGCATTTTCCCGCGCCTGAAGGAGCGCGCCAGCCAGTTGGCCGGCACGCTCTCCGGGGGCGAGCAGCAAATGCTGGCGATGGCGCGCGCGCTGATGAGCCAGCCCAAGCTGCTACTGCTCGATGAGCCGTCGATGGGACTCTCGCCGATCATGGTCGAGAAGATCTTCGAGGTCGTGCGCACGGTATCGGCAGAAGGCGTGACCGTGCTGCTGGTCGAGCAGAACGCTCGACTGGCGTTGCAGGCGGCCCATCGCGGCTACGTCATGGATAGCGGGTTGGTCACCATGACGGGCGACGCCAAGGACATGCTCGACGATCCGAAAGTGCGTGCCGCTTACCTGGGCGAGTAATCGTCCGGCGACTGCGGTGACAGGAAGCGCCTCTTGCGAGGCGCTTTTTTTATTCAGGCTGGCGATGACCTAGCGTTGTTGCGGGGCTGTCTCGGCTGGGTGTCGATACGCATCGGGCCGATAAATCTGCATCAACGGGTGGTCCGCCGGCAGCGGCGTGAAGCCATAGCGTTCATAGAGGCCGGCCGCGGTATCGGTGGCCAGCATGAAGCGGCGCAAGCCGTGCAACGCGGGATGCGCCATCACGGCCACCACCAATTGCCGGCCGATACCCCGGCCGCGGGCTTCGGGCACCACGAACACATCGCAAAGATAGGCGAAGGTCGCGCGGTCGGTGATCACACGTGCAAAACCGACCTGCGGCGCATCGCCTGCGACGGCCTCGAGATCATAAGCGCCAAAACACAGCGAATGGGCAATCGCGCGGCTGAGCAGCGACATCGGTATGCCGCGCGCCCAATCCGTTTCGGTCGACAAAAAGCGATGGATCATCGCCACGTCGAGCCTGGCCGGATCGCACGAAATCTCGCAGGATGCCGGGGATGTGGGCGGCGCGGCGGCGCTCGACGTGGCTTGCACGAGCTCAGCCCACCTGCGCGAGAACCGTCTTGAGCATCGCGATCATCTGGTCGATTTCCTCTCGCGTGACGTTCAGTGCCGGCATGAAGCGCAGCAGGTTCGGGCGCGCGGCATTGACCAGCAGACCGTCCGGCGACAGATTGCGCGCCTTCTCGACGATTTGCGGGCCGATGTCCTTGCCCAGCAGCAGCGCGCGCAGCAGGCCCTCGCCACGCTCGCCCTCGAAGCCATAGGTGTCGCACAGCGCCAGCAACTGCTCGCGCAGATAATTGCCGAGCTGGGTGACGTTCTCCAGGAAGCCCGGCGCGGTCAATTGTTCGATGACCGAAATGCCGACCGCCGTCATCAATGGATTGCCGTTATAGGTGCCGCCCTGATCCCCCGCCTCGAACACAGCCACGGCCGCGGTGCTCAACAGCGCGGCCAGCGGCACGCCGCCGCCGATGCCCTTGCCCAACGTCATGATGTCGGGCGTGATGCCTGACAGTTCATAGGCGAACAGCTTGCCGGTGCGGCCGCAGCCGGTTTGCACCTCGTCGACGATCAGCAGCAGATTGTGCCGGTGCGTGAGTTCGCGCAATTGCAGCATGAATTCGCGGGTGGCCGGAATCACGCCGCCTTCGCCCTGCACCGGTTCGAGCATCACTGCCACCGTGTCGGGGCCGATCAGCTTCTCGACCGAGGCGATATCGTTGAGCTCGGCCTTGGGAAAGCCGGGTACCTGCGGCGCGAAAATCTTGTCCCAACCGGGTTTGCCGCTGGCCGACATGGTCGCCAGCGTGCGCCCGTGGAAACTGTGGTCAAACGTAATGATTTCGAAGCGCGCGCCGCCGGCCGCGTTGGGATGCTTTTGCCCCCACTTGCGCGCCAGCTTGATCGCCCCTTCGTTGGCCTCGGCGCCGCTGTTGGTGAAAAACACCTTGTCGAAGCAGCTGTTTTTCGTGAGCAGTCCCGCCAACCGCGCCATCGGTTCGTTATAGTAGGCCGGGCTGGGATTGATCAACTTGCCAGCCTGCTCGGTCAGCGCGCGAATCATGCCCTCGTTGCAATGACCCAGGCAATTGACCGCCCAGCCCTGAATGAAGTCCAGATAGCGCTTGCCGGTGTGATCGAAGATCCACGAACCCTTGCCGTGGGTGAAGACCGTCTCCGGCCGATTCGTGATGTACATCAGTGACTGGACCGGGAATTCGCTGAACTGCATGGCTGACTCCATTTAAAGGCGGGGATCGAAAAGATAAAGGCCACGGGGATCGCCCGTGGCCTTCGTATGTTTGCTGACTGCGTTCAGCGCAATCCAAGACGAGCCGCGCGGCGCCCCGGAGGGAGCAACGTACGGCGACGTCGGATAAAGGTCTGGAGGCAGTTCATGGGCGAAGCATACGACCAAGGCGGGAAGCTTGTCAAAACCTTGGCGTGCGCCATGTTGCAGGTTTCGCACAATCGCTCCCATGCCTCTCGCTAGGCGGCCAGGTCGGCCTCGGTGGTGAAGGCGTCCGCGTAAAAAGCCTCGGCCGGCAAGCCGCAATGCGCCGAGAACTCGCGGCGTGCCGACTCGACCATGACCGGTGCACCGCAGGCGTACACCTCGTAGCCGCTCAGGTTCGGCAGATCCTGCATGACCGCGTGATGGACGAAGCCGGTCCGGCCTTGCCATTGATCGGCGGCATCGGCCTCGGACAGCACCGGCACGAAGGTGAAATTCGGCACCTCACGCGCCCACTGCTCGGCCAGCTCGGCCATGTAGAGATCCTTGCGGCGCCGTCCGCCCCAGTAGAGCGTCATGGGCCGCGCGATACCTTTGTGCAGCGCGTGCTCGACGATCGCCTTGAGCGGTGCGAAGCCGGTGCCGGAGGCCAGCAGCACGATCGGCTTATCGGTATCTTCGCGCAGAAAGAAGGTGCCCAGCGGCGCTTCGAAACGCAAAATGTCACGCTCTTTCATGGCGCCAAAAACGTGATCGGTGAACACGCCCCCCGGGGTGTGCCGCACGTGCAGTTCGAGCGGGCCGTCCTGGTGCGGCGCGCAGGCCATCGAATAACTGCGGCGCTTGCCGTCTTTCAGGATGAATTCGAGATACTGTCCGGCGAGAAACTGCAGGCGCTCGTTGGCCGGCAATTGCAGGTGGATCACCATCACGTCGTCGGCGCGGCGCTCGAGTTTGGCTACCCGGCACGGCAGACGCTTGACCGGGATGTCGCCCACGCCGATGACCTCACGGCTTTCGATCACCAGATCCGAACGGGCGTGGGCGCAGCACAGCAGCGCCATGCCGCGTGTCTGTTCATCCTGGGGCAGCGCCGTGTGCGAGTGGGCGCCCTGTTCGATAGAGCCTTCGACAATCTTGCTCTTGCAGGAACCGCAACCGCCGTTCTTGCAGCCATATGGCAGGCCGATGCCCTGTCGCAATGCGGCGCTCAGCACCGCTTCGCCTTCTTCTACCTGAAATTGGTGACCGCTGGGTTGGATCGTTACGTTATAGGACATACTACAATCCGCTAAATGAAATCACTGAAAAAACTGGGGCGTCCCCGTCTGCTGATCGTTGGCTGCGGTGACGTCGGCATGCGCTGTCTGCCATTGCTGCGCAAGCGCTTCCGGGTGTTCGCGCTGACCTCTCAAGCGTCACGTCGTGCGCAGTTGCGGGAGGCAGGCGCGATACCGCTGATTGGCGACCTCGATCATCCCGACAGCTTGCGGCGCCTGCGGCATCTGGCGCCGCGCGTGCTGCATCTGGCACCGCCGCCGCCCACCGGTGCGCTCGACTCGCGCACCCGCCATTTGCTCAGCGCATTGAGTTCCGCCAAACCCGGTATTGTACCCGAGCAGGTTGCAGGTGCGGGCCGCCGCACGCTGGTCTACGCCAGCACCAGCGGCGTTTATGGCGACTGCGGCGGGGCGTGGGTCGACGAGACCCGGCCGGTGAGCCCGACATCCGCGCGCGCCGTGCGTCGGGTCGATGCCGAGCGCGTCGTTCGCCGCCTGGGCGCGCGCCGGACTCCGGCAGCAAGCGGGCGTGCGGCACGCACGCGTGCGGCGTGGCGAAGCGCCGCTGCGCCGAGTTTGCGTGCGCCGGGCTGGCGCAACTCGATCGTGCGTATCCCCGGGATCTATGCGGCCGATCGGCTGCCGCTGGCTCGCCTTGCCAAGGCGACGCCGGCCCTGCGCGCCGAGGACGACGTCTACACCAACCACATCCATGCGGACGATTTGGCCGCGATTCTGGTGCGTGTCCTGTGGCGCGGCAAGCCGCAACGAGTGATCCATGCCAGCGACGACACGCATCTGAAAATGGCGGACTACTTCGATCGGGTAGCCGATGCCGCCGGCCTTGCTCGCCCGCCGCGCCTGACGCGCGCACAGGCGCAGCAGCAAATGCCGCCCACGCTATGGTCGTTCATGCGCGAGTCGCGCCGGCTCGACAATCGGCGCCTGAAGCGAGAGCTCGGCTACGCGTTGCGCTACCCCACCGTCGACGCGTTGCTCGACGAGTTGTACGGCGGCCAATCGCTTGTCCCGACGCGCGACACGCCCGCCTAACCGGTCGACATCCCGGCCGGCGGCGTGTCGGCGTCCGGAAAACATAGCGACAGGAAACGCTGGGCGGTGCGCGTCGGCATATCGGCGTGGGGCACCAGGGCGGTCAACAGGCGCTTGAGCCCGTGGGGCGGATCGACGCGTAATGTCGCCAGCAAGTCATCCTCGTGACGCATCGACATGGCCGACACAAAACCGATGCCCATGCCAGCGCGCACGGCTTCCTTGACGCCCTCGACGCCCGCCAGGTCCAGGGCGACGCGAGGCTCCAGCCCCGCCACCGCAAACGCGCGCTCTACCAGCTGGCGCACCCCGGATCCTGACTCGCGCTGCACCAGCGGATAGGCGGCGAGTTGCTTCAAGGTCGCGCCATCCGGATACTGCCGAGCCAGCGGGTGGTCGGCGCGGGCGATCGCCACGACCTCGTCCTCGTGCCAGGGGCGTATTGCGATATCCGGGCCAAGGCTGGGGGGGATCGGGCCTTCGATAAAACCGATGTCCAGCGTCGGCAGCAGCTCGACGATTTCCGTCGTGTTGCCGTCGATCACGTCGATCGACACCGCCGGGTAACGCTGATGAAACTCGGCGATCAGGTAAGGCAGCAGATAGCTCGCTGGCGTGGTGCTCGCGCCCAGGCGCAGGGTGCCGGTTTCCAGCCCGCGCAGGGCATTGCGGTACGCCAGAATCTGCCGGTAATCCTGGCGCAGCTTGCCAGCGTACGCCGCCAGTTGCTGGCCGGTGGCGGTAAGACGGATGCCGCGCCCGTCGCGTCGGTAAAGCGGCTCGCCAAACTCTTCCTGCAGCAGGCGCAATTGCCCCGAGACCGCCGGCTGAGAAAGATGCAACGCCTCGGCGGCGTGACTGATGTTACCCAGCTCCGCCACCGTGGCGAAAGTCAGCAATTGGTCGGGCGTCATAGGCGATGTATCGGGAGGGAATATAAAAATAATAGCAAATAATGCGTTTCCCGATAGATCGTCGTGCCCGCGACGGGGTCCCGTCCGATGTGCAACTCAACGTGAGCGTGCTCCTTACCGCGCCAGCCGAACCAGCGACCAGCGTGAAAAAATCACGACATTCCCGCACAAAATCAACGCCAGGCCGGCGAATGCCCAGGGTGTCCAGACATAACCCTCGAGCACCGTCGATACCGCCAGCGCGACCACCGGAAACAGCACGGTAGCGTATGCCGCGCGATCGGCGCCGATGCGGGCGACGAGCGACAGATACGAGAAAAAGCCGAGGATCGAACCGGGTATCGCCAAATAAAGCAGGCTAAGCACGTAGACCGGGGTGGGCGGCAGGACAAAGTGCGCACCGCGCGCCAGCGCGAACAAAGCCAGAAACAGCGCGCCCCAGGTCATGCCCCGCACCATCACATTGGGCAAATCGATCCCATCGCGAGTCGCGCGCATCGAGACCAGGTTGCCGAGCGAAAACACATACGTGCCGGCAATCGCCAGACCCACGCCCAGCGCCTGCCTGCCGCCGCCATGCAGGTACTGCATCTCGTGGCCAAACAGCAGTGCGATGCCCAGGATGCCCATGGCCGCGCCGGCGAGCACCTTGGGCTGCGGCGTGCGGCGCATGAAGAGCCACTGATTGAACACGTTGAAGACCGTGGCAAAAGTAAACAACACCGAGACGATGCCGCTGGCAATGTTTTGCGTGGCCGAGTAAATCAGGATGAAGTTCAGGCTGAACAGCGTCACGCCCAGCAGGGCGATCCACCCATGGGCGCGCCATGGCACCGGGCGCAAGCGGCGGGCGAGCGCCAGGCCGATCCAGAGCAAGCTGGCGGCGAGCGCAAAACGATAACAAATCGATATCTCTGGCGGCACGAGGCCAAGCTGCAGTTTGATCGCAAACCAGGTGAAACCCCAGGCCAGTACGAGTGCGATAAAAAGGAAAACGGTCATGGGTACGGAGGAGAATATTGAGCCATCCTGCAAGATAGTGCTCACTGGGCCGGCGGTCTGTCGGGTCCATGCGGTTTTATCGAAAACTTGCGCCAACGGGGGCATGTGTTGGCCGTGCTTGTGGACGACCAGGCGAAACGCTAGACTCTGCGCACGGAAGGACGCGAGCCATGCCTACTGATCAAGCCGATGCCCTGGGCCATTTCACCATTTTCAACCACTTGCGCGAGCATGGTGTGCCACTGCGCTCGTCGGTGTCCCTGGAGAGCGGTATCGGCATTGCGCTGTGGCAGCGCAACGAGACGGTTTTTACGCGCTACGAGGTGCCAGGGCATCACACCTTGAGCCTGTATGTCGATGGCGGAGTCGGCATCCGCCGCCGCATGGCGGGGCAACAGCTCGCCGGCGGCGGCGCGGGGACGCTGTGCCTGATGCCGGCCGGCGTCAGCACTGACTGGGACGTGGCCGGCGAGGTCAGTCTGCTGCATTTGTACGTACCGCAGCGGGCCTTCGAGCGGGCGGCCCTGGAGACCTTCGATCAAGACCCGGACAGGCTGACACTGCGGGACCTGACATTTTTCCGCGACAGTTATCTCGACAACGCGCTGCGCTCGACCCTGCTGCCCTTGGACTGGCAAGCGCCGGCCGATCGCCTGACCCTGAGCTACGCCGGTCAAATGCTGTTGACCTACCTGCTGGCGCGCTATGCCGATGGCCGGCCGGCACGGCTCGCGGCGGCGCGGGGCGGACTGGCGCCGGCCAGCCTGCGGCGCGTTTGCGAGTATATTTCCGCGCACCTCGACCAGCCGCTGTCGCTCGACCGGCTTGCCGCGCAGGCCGCGCTCAGCCCGTATCACTTTGCCAGGCAATTCAAGCACTCCACGGGTGAAAGCCCGCATGGCTTCGTGATGCGCCAGCGCATCGAGCTGGCCAAGCGCCTGCTTGGCGAGCGGCGGCACGAGCTGGCCGAAATCGCCTTGATGTGCGGCTTCAGCGGGCAGAGTCATTTCACGGAGAGGTTTCGCCGTCTGACCGGCATGACGCCGCGCCAATACGTTTGCGCGTTGCGTGGCGAGCCCGGTCGCGTCTAAGCCGCGCGACTATTGCCGCTCGGTCCCCGCGCCAGCGGGCCAGCCGCGCTCCAGCGCGTGGCGCAGTTCGCGGCGAAATACGTGGCTGTTGAACATGCCGTCGTGCGGTGTTGCCACGATCAGCGTGCGGCCTGCCAGATAGGGGATGGGATTATATTGGCCGGCCGCATAATCGATGTAGATCCGGTCGACCCGCTGCAGCATCAGCGTTCGGTAATGCGGGCTCCCGCCGCATACGTCGGCGATCGCCTGGGCAATGTATGCGCCCTCTTCATTTTGATAGGCATCCAGGTCGCCGAGATATTCGGCGTCGCGCGCCTCGTTCGGATCGACCTGCAGCGAAAGGGCCTTGCCGCACTGCGCCACCGGAATCGGAATAAAGAAATCAAGTCCGGCGCGGGCCACCTGGCCTGCCGGCCAACTCAGCACAATCGCGCAACCGGCGCGCCACAGCCAGGCGCTGCGGCCTCGCGGCGCGACACGGCGCGATTCTTGTCTCATCCAGATCACCTTCGACTCCCGGTGCCGCCGGTGCCGCCCCGGGCACGGCGCTTTACACGGATATTTTTATACATTTGCCCGCGTCCGACGCTAGCTTACTGCGAGCCCACGCGGGTGCGCCATGAGGGATTGTGTCCATCAAGTTTGTGCTTGCGAGGCCGTTATCACTCCGGTACACCACGAAACGAGGGGCGGGCAATGGGGCTTTGGCGACGAGGCGGCAGCGCCACGAAATCCACGCAAGTCATGGCAGACATCGCCGGCCAGGCCGGCGAGCTGGGTATTGAAATTTGCGACATCGCCGGGCATGTCGAGGAAGTGGCGACGCGCCTGAAACGGCAGGCCGAGGTTTTCCAGGTGCTGCGCCGCACTGCCTCGCATACCGCCGAGGGTAACCAGCGCATCGCCGAAGCCGCGCGACATGCTCGCCATGTGGCCCAGCAAGCGAGTAGCGAGGTCGCCGGCTCGCGCGCGACGGCCGACGCGTCGCTACAGACCATTCATGGGCTGGCCGAGGGCGTGGCCGGCATGGAGCAGGAAATAGGTGGTTTGAGCGAGGCATTGCTTCATGTGGGCAAAGTCGCCGAGGGCATTTCGGTCATCGCGCGGCAAACCCACTTGCTGGCCCTCAACGCCGCTATCGAGGCCGCCCGTGCCGGCCCGGCGGGGCGCAGCTTTGCGGTGGTCGCGGCCGAAGTCAAACAGCTGGCCGCGCAAACCGGCGAGGCCACGCAGCAAATCGAGACGACGCTGGCGACCCTGGCCGCGCGAACCGAGCGTCTGATGGCCGAGAGCAGCGCCAATATGGCGCGCGCGGCGCAGGTGCGGGAAGGAACGCACGCGATCGGCACGGTCATCGGATTGGCCGCTCACGCGCTCTCGACGTTCGATGAAGAGACTGGCCATATCGTCCAGGCCAGTGAGGCTATCGAGGCCGAGTGCGTCAGCCTGTCGGAACATGTCGAGGAGATGGCGGGCGAAGTCGTTCGTTCGGCTGAGAACATGGCCCAAGCGCGCGAACAGACCAACGGTTGCCTGAGCGTATCGGAAAATCTCATCGGCCTGACGGCCGACGCCGGCGTGAAGACTGGCGACACGCCCTTTATCGACACCGTACAGCGAGCGGCTCAGCGCGTGGGCAAGCTGTTCGAGGCCGCGCTTGCGCAACGGTCGGTGACCGAGGAGGCGATTTTCGATCGCATTTATCAGCCGATTGCCGGCTCCGATCCGCCGCAGTTTCTGACGCGCGTCACGGCCTTTACCGACCGCGCGCTGCCGGAAATCCTGGAACCCTTGCTGGAGATGGATGAGCGCGTTGTCGCATGTTTCGCGGTTGACGAAAACGGCTACGTGCCGACTCACAATCTGAAATATTCGAGCGCACCGACCAACGATCCGCTGTGGAATGCCGCGCATTGCCGCAACCGGCGCATTTTCGACGACCGCACCGGCAGTGCGGCGGCCCGCAACACGCGCCCATTTCTGTTACAGACTTATCGGCGCGACATGGGCGGCGGTGAATTCACTCTGATGAAAGACGTGTCGGCGCCGATTTTCGTTCACGGCCGACATTGGGGCGGCGTGCGCATGCTCTACCGCGTCTGACTCGGCGGCGGCGCGTTGGCCGCTGCCGTGCCTCGCCTGACTAGCGACGCCAGTGGCCGTGGTGCCAATGGCCCCGGCGATAGTAACGGCCATAGTAAGGCCCATAGCCATAGTAGCCGGGCGGCGGACCGTAATAGACGACGCTGGGTTGATAGATCACCGGCGGCGGAGGAGGCGGGGCCACGTACACGGGCGGGGCGACGTATACGGGCGCCGGGAAGGGGATGCCGATGCCGATGCCCACCGACACGTGGGCCTGCGCCGTGCCAGCCAGGCCGGCAGCCAGTGCCGCCCCTGTAACCATGAGCGCGGCGAATTTCGCTTTCATACGGGTACTCCTGCTGATATCTATTCTTTTGGTTTGGCCGCGACGCACTGTTCGAGCCACGCGACAAACGGCCTTGACTGCTTTGAATTTAGCGAATTTGATCGGTGTTCTGTTAAGTAATTTGTTGCAAATTCTCACTGCCGCGAAGCGCCTTGCCGTCGCGAAAAGGCCATGAACGGCAGATACCGCCTCGCCGGCGATGCGCCCGCGCAGCACGCGCCGGGAGCACTCGCCTGCCGCGGTTACGTTTTATTACAACTTGGCTGGCCGCGTTGCCCCCACGCGACGCCAAAACGACGGAAAAGGCCGAATCAACGGTTCGATTCGGCCGGGTGTGCATGCCTACTTATTGCGCTGTGCCGCGCCTTGCAGGTCCTGTCCACCGTGCTCGATGTCCTTGCCGGCGCCTTGCATCGTGTTGCAGCCGCTCAGCACGACACCGAGCAGCAGTGCCAATGCAATCAAACGTTTCATGATTTGCTCCGTATCCAGCGGTCGGGTGATTGAAATGCTGCCGAGACTCGAAGGCTCGGTGAGAGGCTTCACCACATGCGGTGAGTGCGGTTCCAGTCGTCGACCTCGCGCTCGACCTCGGTCTTCGCCTTGCCGTAGCGCTCCTGCAAGAGCCCGACGAGTTTGTCGCGGTCTCCTTCGATGCGCATCAGGTCGTTGTCCGTCAGGTTGCCCCATTGCTGCTTGACGGCCCCCTTGAACTGATTCCATTTACCCTGCAGTTGCTCGCTATTCATATCGGCTCCTAGGTAATTGACAGGAACGCCGTGCGTCGATCGATGCGACAGCGTTGAGTGCATCTTATGCAGGATGGCGGACCTCGCGCTGTCGGCAAGCGACCCCGCATCGTGTCGGTCGATTCGGGTTCGGCTGTCAGCGGCTTCTCACACGCAGGATGCCTGGCCGCTGGCGGCCGCCACGCGCGGCATCGTGATGCGGATGGTCGTGCCCGCGCCTTGCGCTTTGCTGCGGATATCGATCTGCCCCCCGCGGGCCGACACGCGCTGACGCATGCCGAGCAGGCCGTGGGTTTTCGGTTTGCGAATCTGCTCGGGCGAGATGCCCACACCATTGTCGGCGACCTCGAGCCTCACCTGGTGTACGTCATGCTCGAGCGACAGGTCCACCTCGGTGGCGTGCGCATACTTGGCCGCGTTGGTCAGCGCCTCCTGCGTCACACGAAACAGAACGATCGCGGTCTGTTCGTCGAGCACGATGTCGTCGTCGGGCAGGGCAAGCGTCACTCGCCACTGATTTTGCTGGCCGGCTTCGCTGGCCAGGATGCGCAGGGCCGACACGAGCCCGAAGTTCATCAGCACCGTCGGGCGCAAATCCTCGACGATTCGCCGCTTGATCTGCACCCCCTGGTCGAGGTTGCGCAGCACGCGCTGCAATTTGTCGGCCAGCGCCGAGTCGCTTTGCCTGAGCTTGTGGTGCGTCCAGGTGACGTCCATTTTGCACGCGGTCAGGATCGCGCCGAGCTCGTCGTGGAGTTCGCGCGAGAGCTTGGTTTTCTCCGCCTCGCTGACGTTTTGAAGATGCGTCGCGAGCTCGTCGAGTTGCTGCGTGCGCTCCTGGACGAGATTGTCGAGACGGGCCTGTTGGGAGTCCAAGGCTTCACGCGCCCGGCGTTCGCGCCGGATCTGCCTGCCCAATTGCCGAAACAGCAGCACGAATAGCCCGATATTGAGCAGCGACAACGCGATGGCGCTGATGGCCGACAGCCACTGATCGGTCCGGCCATGCTCGCGCGCGACCTGCGCGCGGCCCAACTCGCGTCGGTAGAGCGCGGTGAAGCCGTCCTGGAGACGTTCCAGGCCGTCGATATCGTGAGCAGTCCGGGCGAGCGCGGTGTCCGCGCTCATGCGTCGCAGCGCAAATGCCTGGCGGGCGCTGGTCATGGCCTGTATGTGCCGGCTGAACACTTCGATCAGACTCGCGAAGTCTCGCAATCCATTCCGATCGTGGAGTCGGGTGTAATGCGCAACGATTGTCTCGGACAGCGCGCGAATACGTTTGACAGCGCTCAGGTAGGACTTGAGGTAGGCGTCCTGGCCGGAGAGCAAATAGCCGCGCTGGCTCGACACGATCGTCGCGGTACGGACGGTGACTTCGTTGATTTCCGTGGCGACGGTCATCGCCTGCAAGGCGCTTTCATAGTCGCTGGCCATGCGGCGATGCGCGGACTCCAGCACCAGCAGGCTACCCACGGCAATGGCAATGGCCAACAGCATGGCGGCGATCCAACTGCGGCGCCCAAGCCAGATCTTGATCATGAATGGCTCCTCTCAATCATGACGAATGATTTTCGCTACCCGGGGCGGGTATCGACATGTCGGTCGATTCCTACGAGAAAAACAGCAGGACCCCGACATAGCAAAGGCAGCATTACTTCTAACATCAAAACTGTGGATCGGAACGCGCAGTTTCCTTTGCTTACACAAATGGGAGGACTCATGCTTCATTATGCGGTCGTATTTTTTGTGATCGCCCTGATCGCCGCAGTGTTCGGCTTCACCGGCATTGCCGCGGGCGCCGCACAGATTGCCAAGATTTTGTTCTTCATATTTTTGGTGGTTTTCATCATCACATTATTCATGGGCGTGGTGGGGCGGTAGTGATGCCGGCAACGCAACCTCAGGCGCCCACCCAACCCGTATTTGAAGGAGTGAAGTCGATGACCGATCAGGACAAGCATTCACGCCACCAAGGCGGTTTCCAAATGGACATTCAAGCCGTTCGCGCCAAGGCCAGAGAACACCTGCAGGCCGGCGCGGTAACCGAAGGCTATGGCGCGCAACGCGACGCCGTGGTGAAATTGCTCAACGATGCATTGGCAACCGAACTGGTTTGCGTGTTGCGTTACAAGCGGCACCAATTCATGGCCAGCGGCATCCATGCCGAGCCGGTGGCGGCCGAATTCGCCGCGCATGCGGCGCAGGAGCTGCAGCATGCGGAGCGCGTCGCGCAGCGCATCATTCAACTGGGCGGCGAGCCGGATTTTTCTCCTGCCACGCTCGAACAGCGCAGCCATGCCGAATATGTGGCCGGCAAAACGTTGCGCGATATGATTCAGGAGAATCTGGTGGCCGAGCGCATTGCAATCGATTCCTATCGCGCCATGGCGATTTATGTGGGCGAGCGCGACTCCACCACCCGTCGCCTGCTGGAAGAGATTCTGGCCATGGAGGAGGAACACGCGCACGACATGGCCGATCTGCTCGAGCGGGAGTAGGGCAGGTCTGGCCGCACCGACGAACAGCAGCATCAGCGTTACGGGAGCATCCTATGGCGATATCCGACGCGATCCGAATTCTGGTGGCGGACGATCATGCGATCGTGCGCACCGGCTTCAGGCAGTTCGTCTGCGACGAACCCGATATGGAGGTCGCTGCCGAGGCCGCCAGTGGCGAAGAGGTCGTCACTCTGGTGCGCGAGCGGGAGTTCGATGTGGTGCTGCTGGATATTGCGATGCCCGACACGAATGGCATCGACACGTTGCGTGTCGTCAAGCAAATCAAGCCCCGGTTGCCCGTACTTTTTTTGAGTACCTATCCCGAGACCCAATACGCAGTGATTCTGCTGCGTGCCGGCGCCGATGGCTATGTGATGAAGGATGCGCCGCCCGAGGAAATCATCCGCGCGATTCGCACCGTGGCGCGAGGCCATCGCTACGTCAGCGAGGTCACCGCCGGCTTGCTGATGCAAAAGCTTGAGCGACCGGGCGATCAGGCCATGCACGATGGCCTGTCCGACCGGGAATTTCAGGTTTTCTGCAAACTCGCCCAGGGCCGCAAGCCGACTGAAATCGCCGAGGAACTGCATCTGAGCGTCAAGACGATCAGCACGTATCGTGCGCGCGTGCTGGAGAAGATGCGCCTGCAATCGAATGCCGAGCTCACGCGCTACGCGCTCGAGAATGGGTTGATTCTATAGTGCCACCCGGTATCGCATAACGGACGAATGTCATGGCCAGTGCCCCGCTTCGCGTTTTTCTCCTCGAGGATTCCGCCGTGATCCGGGAGAGTCTGGCTGAAGCCATCGATGCATCCGGCGTGTTTATCGTCGCCGGCACGGCCGACACGGCATCCGAGGCGGTGACTTTGCTCAAGGAGCAGGCGTTTGATGCGATCATCGTCGACTTGCAGCTGCGCCAGGGTTCGGGCATCGAAGTGCTCGCTTATCTGCGAGAAGCCGGCCTGCATCGGAGCATGCTCTCGATCGTGCTGACCAACTATGCGCTGCCGGCGCTGCGCCAGCGCTGCCTGGATTGCGGGGCGGGCTATTTCTTCGATAAATCACTTGAATTCGACCGCGTTATCGAGGTCATGGACGAATTCGCCAGTCGCCGCCTGCATCGCTGAATCGGCAGCGCGTTGTGCGCGATGCGCGTTGATGACATGTCACAAATTTGACAAAAATCGCGCGTACATTGCGCGTTAGCGTGCCAGCAAAAACATGCAAACGGCGCGCATTCGGGGCGCGTGATTCATCCATGCGAATTGATATGCCGCGACGGCGCGGCCGTGGGCGCGAGCCGGCAGTGGTCTTGCGGCGGGCCGCCACTTGTATTCGATCAGTGCCAGCCAAACGCCTTCCTGCGGAGTCGCTTCTTGCGTTCGTCCAATCCTGTGTCGACCGAACCATTCGACAATGCCTCGTCCGGTGTCATGCCCGGAGCTGTGCGTCACATGATCGAAACATCCGGGCAGGAAGCCGCTCTGATCGAGGCGATTTGCCAGGGCGACGGTCTATTCGCCGAGTTCCAGCCAATTCTGGATTTCCGTACCGCTCGACTGAGCGGCTATGAAGGGCTCGTGCGCGGCCCGGTCGGTACCGCGCTGGCCCGGCCATTGGCGCTGTTTGCCGCGGCCAAGCGGTTGGGGCGCGCGCACGAAGTCGAGCTTCAGTGCCGCCGCACCGTGCTCTCGGCGTTCGCGCGGCTCGGCCTGCCGGGCAAGCTGTTCCTCAATATCAGCCCGGTCGAGGCGGTCGGTCATGAGCCGGCGCTGGCCTTGATGCAGACGCTGGACTTCCTGCATCAGATCGAATTGACGCCGGATCGTATCGTGCTGGAGCTGACCGAGCATCAGCCAACGCTCGACCTGCCGGAGACGCGCGCGACCCTGCAGGATTACCGGGCGCTCGGTTTCGAGATCGCGCTGGACGACCTGGGCGAGGGCTACGCGAGCCTGCGCCTGTGGTCCGAACTGCGGCCGGACTACGTCAAAATCGACCAGCATTTCATCGACGGTATCGATACCGACTCGCTCAAGCTGCAGTTCGTGCGCTCGATCCGGCAGATCGCCGACACCAGCGGCACCCGAGTGATCGCCGAGGGTATCGAACAGGCCGCCCAATTTCAGGTGGTGCGCGATCTGGGCATCTTCTTCGGCCAGGGGTACTTCATCGCCCGGCCAACCGCACTGCCCGATCCCGAATTGACGCCTGCCGTGCGGGTTGCGCTGAGCCAGCGCGGCGCTCACATGCACCCACAACCCAGCCGGCTGGGCGAGGGGTTCGCGCTCGGCAACGGAGCCGGCACGGTCGCACAATTGGCGCGCTACGTATTGCCGGTCTCACCCGACGAATTGAGCGAAGACGTCATGGCGCGCTTCGAGCGGGATTCGGCACTCGAGGCGCTGCCTGTCGTGGCCGGCGAGACACCGGTCGGACTGATCAGCCGCAGCGCGCTGCTGGGTCGCTTTGCGCGACGCTTCACGCGCGAGCTGTATGGCCGCAAGCCGTGTTCGACCCTGATGGAGAACATGCCGCTGGTGGTCGAGCAGAACACCCGCATCGAGGAGCTGAGCCGCCTGATCGCCGACGGCACCGCTCATCACCTGATCGGCGGCTTCGTGGTCACCGAGGGCGATCGCTACGTCGGTGTCGTGCAGGGACACGCATTGTTGCGCCAGATCACCGACATGCAACTCGATGCCGCCCGCTATGCCAACCCGCTTACCCTGTTGCCCGGCAATGTGCCGATCGACGACTATATCGACTATTTGCTCGCCAGCCGCATGCCCTTCCAGGCCTGCTATTGCGACCTGGACAATTTCAAGCCATTCAACGACGTCTTCGGTTATCGGCGCGGTGACGATCTGATCCAGGCGCTCGCCAGGGTGTTGATGGCCGTGCGCAACCCGGCTTGCGATTTTCTCGGCCATATCGGCGGGGACGATTTTCTGCTGCTGTTCCAAAGTGCCGATTGGGAGTCGCGCTGTCGTGCCGCATTGGAGCGCTTTGAGGAGGTTGTCGGCGATTTCTTCGGGCCGGACCAGATCCGGGCCGGCGGCTTCGAAGCCGAGGATCGACGCGGTCAGGTAATGCTGTATCCGCTCACGAGCCTGTCGATCGGCGCGGTGGTGGTCGAGCAGGACAGCTACCTGTCGCACGTCGACGTTTCGGTGGCGGCGGCCGAGGCCAAGAAAATGGCCAAGCGGCAATCCGGCAACAGCTTGTTTATCGAGCGCCGGCGCGCCCGGCGCAATACATAACGCGCATCAAAAAGGGGCGGTCGCACCGCCCCTTCCTGTTGTATTCGCGTGCGTCGCCGTTGCCGATCGCACGCGAACGGCCTTGGCTACATGCCGGCCATGCACAGATACTTGATTTCCAGGTACTCGTCCATGCCGTACTTCGATCCCTCGCGGCCCAGGCCGGATTGCTTGACGCCACCGAACGGCGCGACCTCGTTGGAAATGATGCCGGTGTTGATGCCGACCATGCCGTAATCCAGCGCCTCCGCCACGCGCCATACGCGGCCGATGTCGCGGCTATAGAAGTACGAAGCCAGGCCGAAGTCGGTGTCGTTGGCCAACTGAACCACTTCGGCTTCGTCCTTGAACTTGAACACCGCTGCGACCGGCCCGAAGGTCTCTTCCTGCGCGATCAGCATGTTCTTGGTGGCGCCCGCCAGCACGGTCGGTTCGACGAAGTGGCCGGAAATCACCTTGCCGCCGGTGGCCACGCGGGCCCCCTTGCTCTGTGCATCCGCGATATGCTCCGAGACCTTCTTGACCGCGGCGTCGTCGATCAGCGGCCCCTGATTGACGCCCGGCTCGAAACCGTTGCCGACGCGCAGCTTCTTGACGGCCTCGGCCAGCTTCTCGACAAAGGCGTCATACAGCTTTTCCTGCACGTAAAAGCGGTTGGTACACACGCACGTTTGGCCGGCGTTGCGGTATTTCGAGGCGATCGCGCCTTCGATCGCGGCGCCCAGATCGGCGTCGTCGAAAACGATGAACGGCGCATGGCCGCCCAGTTCGAGCGCCATTTTCTTGACCGTCGGCGCGCACTGCTGCATCAGGATGCGGCCCACCGGCGTGGAGCCGGTAAACGACATGTGACGCACGCGCGGACTCGCGCACAGCACCTTGCCGACCTTGATCGAGTTGTCGCTGTCGGCGGTGATCACGTTGAAAACACCTTTCGGGATGCCGGCGCGATCGGCCAGTTCGGCCAGCGCCAGTGCCGACAGCGGCGTTTGCTCCGCCGGCTTGACGACGATCGTGCAGCCGGCGGCGATCGCCGGGGCGACCTTGCGCGTGATCATCGCAATCGGGAAGTTCCACGGGGTGATCGAGGCGCACACGCCAATCGGCTGTTTGATCGTAAACATGCGTTTGCCGGGTTGCGGGCTGTCGAGCACGTCACCGCACACCCGCTTGGCTTCCTCGGCGAACCATTCGAGAAACGACGCGCCATACACGACTTCTCCCTTGGCCTCGGCCAGCGGCTTGCCTTGCTCGGCGGTCATGATGGCCGCCAGATCGTCCTGATGGGCGATCACCAGATCGAACCAGGCGCGCAGAATCGCCGCGCGCTCCTTGCCGGTCTTCGCACGCCAGGCCGGCAGCGCGGCATCGGCCGCGGCAATCGCGCGCTCGGTTTCCGTCTCGCTCAGATCGGCAACCTGGGCAATCTCGGCCCGGGTTGCGGGGTCGACGACGGCGAATGTCGCCTTCGAATCGGCGCCGATCCAGGCGCCGTCGATATAGGCTCCGGTCTTCAGCAGAGCGGCATCTTTCAATTTGGCGAGGGCGGGGTGAGACACAGTGAACTCCTCATGCAAGGTGGCAATGGAATAGGGGTGGGCCGAGCACGCGAACCGCAAGCCCACGGTGTGGCAGTCCAGCTATTTAATTAATATATTAACAAAATTGTCGCGATGCGGACGTACCGCACCGGCATCGCTCAGCATAACGCAAATGCTTCGACCTTTCAGGCGCCCAGTCCGAGCTCGCGCCACAGCGCCGCCATGCGAGCGTCGACGGCGGGATCCATCTCGATCGGACGGCCCCATTCGCGTTGGGTTTCGCCCGGCCACTTGTTGGTGGCATCGATGCCCATTTTGGAACCCAGGCCGGCGACCGGCGAAGCGAAATCGAGATAGTCGATCGGTGTCTGGTCGACCAGGGTAGTGTCGCGAATCGGGTCGACCCGCGTGGTCATGGCCCAGATGACCTCTTTCCAGTCGCGAATATTGACGTCTTCGTCGACCACCACGATGAACTTGGTGTACATGAACTGGCGCAGAAAGCTCCATACCCCGAACATCACCCGCTTGGCGTGACCGGGATAGCTCTTTTTCATCTGCACGATGGCCATCCGGTAGCTGCATCCCTCCGGCGGCAGGTAGAAGTCGGTGATTTCAGCGAATTGCTTTTGCAGCAACGGCACGAATACTTCGTTGAGCGCCACGCCCAGAATCGCCGGCTCGTCAGGCGGCTTGCCGGTATACGTGGAGTGGTAGACCGGATCGCGACGCATCGTGATGCGCTCGATCGTCATGACCGGGAACCATTCCTGCTCGTTGTAGTAGCCCGTGTGGTCGCCGTAGGGGCCCTCCAATGCGTGCTCGTAGCCGGCGGTGGCGCCCTGGCGGGGCGCTGGCGGCGCGCCGGCCGGCACCACGGGCTGATGCGCGGCCGGACGGATAAATCCCTCCAGCACGATTTCCGCCCGCGCCGGCACACGCAGGGCTTCGAGCCCGGGGCTCAGGCATTTGGCCAGTTCGGTGCGCCCGCCGCGCAACAGGCCGGCGAATTGATACTCCGACAGCGTATCCGGTACCGGTGTGACCGCTCCGAGCGTGGTCGCGGGATCGGCGCCGAGCACTACCGCGATCGGAAACGGCTGGCCGGGGTTGGCGAGCGCGAACTCGCGAAAATCGAGCGCACCGCCGCGGTGGGCGAGCCAGCGCATGATGACCTGGTTGCGGCCGATCACCTGCTGGCGATAAATGCCGAGATTCTGCCGCTTGCGGTGCGGCCCCTGGGTGACCACCAAGCCCCAGGTGATGAGTGGCGCGACGTCGCCGGGCCAGCAGGTCTGGATCGGCAGGCGCGCCAAATCGACGTCATTGCCTTCCCAAACGATTTCCTGACATACAGGACTGCCAACGACCTTCGGGCCCATGTCCCAGACAGCCTTGGCCAGCGACAACAATTTCCCGGCATCCTTCAGGCCACGCGGGGGCTCGGGCTCCTTGAGCGCCGACAGGAGCCGGCCGATGTTGCGTAACTCGAGCAGTGGATCCGCGTCGCCGTCGATACCCATGCCGAGCGCCACTCGGCGTGGAGTGCCAAATAAATTGGCGAGCACCGGCATGGTGTGGGCCGTGGGGCGCTCGAACCACAGTGCCGGACCGCCGGCGCGCAAGGTTCGATCACACAGCGCGGTCATTTCCAGGTTCGGCGATACTTCGGCGCTTACGCGCTTGAGTTCGCCCAGATGTTCCAATTGCTCGGAGAAGTCCCGCAAGTCGTGGTAATTCATGCAACAAATCGTAACGGGGAAGAAAAAAATTCGGCAATTATTGCCGGCCCATGACAACGCTGAACGACCGGAAATCCCCGGTATGCCGTGCATTTTACCGACTGAGCCCACAATAACGGCAAGTTCGTTTGTGAATTTTAATTACTTTTAGTAATTGAAATTGATTTTTATAGTATTGACCATTTATATATCCTTGCTAGAATCCGCTCGTCGAATCCAATAAAGCGTGACACAGGTGCCGGGAAACTCCCGACTGTGATGCGCGACAACTACAACACCGACGTGGATTTTCAGTGACCGGTTCCCAGCGCTCAGCTATTCGGGAGCCGGTTTTTTAGGAAGCAGCGGGGATTTCGATTCCTCGACATTGGCCCAGAGACATGCCAATGCGCTGCGCGGCCGTGCCAACCGCTTGGTGCAGCCGCCCTGTTCCAAAATGCCGCATGAGCAACCCGGGGGAAGGCCGCGAGGCCTCCGTGGGCTCATCCATGCGCCGGCGTGCCGGCGAACGTGGCGTCAGAGGAGTAAGTTGCAATGAAGTTGTCTAACGTTAAATCTTGGCAATTGCTGGCCGGTCGCGCCGAAAAATCCAGCGACAGCGCGCGCGCCGCCGGACTGGATTGGCGTCGCGTATTGCGGCACAGCAGCCGTGTCAGTCTCTACGGCTTCAGCGCGGTCGGTTTGTTGTCGGTGCTGGGCGCGATGGCGCTTTGGACCCAACCGGCGCTGCGTAGTCAACTCGCCGCCCAGGTGGCGCCGCTGCTGGCTGCTGCCACGGGCAAGCAGGCCGCTTCGACGTCTTCGGTGCCATCCCCTGCTGGCGATGCCGACCTGATCGCCAAGGCTGCGCAGCACGCGCCGTCGATTGCAGTGCTGGCTTCCTATATCCCCAACAAGCGAATTGCCGTCGACGCCCGCAATGGCCAGATGCCGCTGACCACCAAGGAGCAGGTACTGGTAGCCGAATACCTGGCCAAACGTTATCACGTGGCCAGCGACGTCACCGCCAATCTGGTGAAGGCCTCTTATACGACCGGGCAGCAGGTTGGGCTCGATCCGTTGCTGCTGCTGGCCGTAATGGCCATTGAATCGGGCTTCAACCCCTATGCCGAGAGCGGCGTCGGTGCGCAGGGCTTGATGCAGGTGATGTCCAAGGTCCATATGGACAAGCTAGCCTACTTCGGTGGCGCTGACGCGGCGCTGCATCCGCTGACCAACATCAAGGTCGGCGCATTGATTTTGAAGGAATGCATCGCCCGTGGCGGTTCGTTGGCCAACGGGCTGCGTCTGTATGTCGGATCCACCAGTACCAACGACGGCGGCTATGGCGCCAAGGTGCTGGCCGAGCGCAATCGCTTGCGCAGCGTGGCGCTGGGGCGCCACGTGTCGGTGACTGCGCCGCAGGCGCCGGTGCTCGTGTCGCAACAAGGCAAGACAGCCGGCAAAACGGCGGGCAAGGCGGTGCAGCCTGCCGTGGAACCGTCCACGACCACGCCGACAGCGCCGCAAAATTCGGCGGCGATCGAAAAGGTCAAAGCCGCCGGGCAAGGTGCAACGATCGATGCTGATGCGACCGGCAAGGACGGCAGCGCAGCCTGAGTCTGTGCGTCAACGGCACATTCGCCGTGGCAATATTGATGAAAAAAGGAGCTTCGGCTCCTTTTTTTGTCGGCGCGATTTTCCGGGCGCTCAGGCCAGGCGTCGCGCCAGGCGCTCGACCGCTTCGTGCAGTTTCGCTTGCGAGGTTGCGTAAGACAGGCGGATGTAGCGGCGCGGATCGGCGTGGCCGAAATCGAGACCGGGTACGAGGACGACTTCGGCTTCGTGGAGCAGCGCCTGAGTCAGGGCGTCGCTGTCATGCCGCGCCGGATGGTTGACGGCGCTGACGTCGGCGTACACATAGAAGGCGCCGTCCGGCTTGACCGGTACCTGAAAGCCGAGCTTCTCCAGCGCGGGCACGATGAAATCCCGGCGCTGCCGGAATTCTTCCTTGCGCTGTTCGTAGATCGCCAGGGCTTCCGGTGAAAAACACGCCACCGCCGCATACTGCGCGACAGCCGACGGGCAAATGAACAAATTCTGCGAGAGTTTCTCGAAATCCGGAACCAGCGCCGGCGGCACGACCAGCCAGCCCAGGCGCCAGCCGGTCATGTTGAAATACTTCGAGAAGCTGTTGACCACCAGAATGTCGTCGCCGTGGGCCAGCGCGCTCACGGGCGGGGCATCATATGACAGGCCCTGATAGATTTCGTCGACCACCGTGAAGCCGCCACGCTCGCGGGCGATGCGCGCGATACGCGCCAGTTCGGCCGGCGCGATCGACGTACCGGTCGGGTTCGACGGCGAGGCAAGCAGCACGCCGCGCGTACGAGGCCCCCAATGGGCCTCGACGTGCTCGGCGCTCAGTTGAAAGCGGTCCGCCGGCCCGCTTGGGACCAGCACCGGCCGGCCGTCGAAGGCGGCCACGAAATGGCGATTGCACGGATAGCAGGGGTCGGGCATCAGCACTTCGTCGCCCGGGTTGACGAGCGCGGCGCACGCCAGCACCAGGGCAGCCGATGCGCCCGCCGTGACGATAATGCGCTCCGGCGCGACGTCCAGTCCGTGCTGGGCACGGTAAAAGCCGGCAATGGCCTCGCGCAGCTGCCGCAATCCGAGGGCGCTCGTGTACTGCGTGCGGCCGTCGCGCATCGCTTGAGCGGCGGCTGCCACGACCGGCTCGGGCGCGGTGAAATCGGGTTCGCCGATCCCCATATGAATGATCGGGCGCCCCGCGTGCTCGAGATGGGCGGCCTGCTTGGCCAGTTCCATCACATGGAAGGGGGCGATATGGGCTACGCGCTCGGCGAGCTGCAAGGCACAGGTCAGGCGGTCCATCGTCACGTATGGGGGTGATCAGTTGGCGGAACGTGCGCGGGGCGGTGCGTTGCGCGCCGCCTCGACCTCCGGTGCGCGCGCTTGCGCGGCGAATTTGTCCAGTACGCCGTTGACATAGCGGAATCCGTCGGCGCCGCCGAATGTCTTCGCCAGTTCGACCGCCTCGTTGATCACGACCTTGTAAGGGATGTCGAGGTGATGACGCAACTCGACCGCGCCGATCAGCAATACCGCGTGCTCGACCGGCGACAATTCGGCCACAGGCCTGTCGAGATAGGGTTGCAGTTGCGCGGACAGATCGCTGGCCTCGCGAATCGCGCTGTGCAGCAGTGCGTCGAGATGCGTCTTGTCGGCCTTCTCGAAACCCGGCGAGGCGCGCAGGTGCGCGTCGATCTCGCCGGCGTCGCTGCGCGAGAGCAGCCACTGGTACATGCCTTGCAGCGCCAACTCCCGGGCGCGGCGTCGTGCACTCTTGGTCGTCATTACCTAAGTTCCTCGTCGATGGCGGTCGGCTCGTCGTCGCCCTCGTCCTCGTCGTCGTCTTCGCCGTTGAGCAGGTCGAGCGCTTCGAGCAGATTGGCCATTTCGACGGCCACGCGTGCCGCGTCCCGCCCTTTCTCGGCACTGCGCGCATGGGCTTGTTCGTCGGTATCGGTGGTGAGTACCGCATTGGCCACCGGGATGCCGAAGTCCAACCCGATGCGGCTGATGCCGGCGCCGCTCTCGTTCGAGACCAGCTCGAAATGGTAGGTCTCGCCGCGAATCACCGCGCCGATTGCCACCAGGGCGTCGAATTGGCCGCTTTCGGCCAGTTTTTGCAGTGCCAGCGGAATCTCCAGAGCGCCGGGCACGGTGATCAGCAGCACGTCCTCGCCCGCGACGCCCAGGCGTTCGAGCTCGGCAACACAGGCTTCGCGCAGTTCATGGCCGACGCTGGTGTTGAAGCGGGCCTGTACGATGCCGATGCGCAACCCTTCGCCGTCCAGTTCGGGTTGATATTGTCCAATGTCCATGGCATTTTTCCTTCGAGGCCGTTGAAAATCAAAATGGGGGGCGGCACGGTCGGCATGGATCGTCTGACGCGTCCGAATTGCCAGGCCGAGCCGGACTGCGAAACCGCTTCGCCGAATCTTGCAACAGCTTCTTCAAACAGTGCAGTGTGGGCGGTAAACCGTAATTATCAGGCCATTGCCTTGGGTGTGGGTTGAAATCCGCAAACTTCCAGGCCGTAACCTGCCATGTTCGGAATCTTGCGCGGGCTTGAGAGCACCCGCATTTTGCTCACGCCAACGTCGCGCAGGATCTGGGCGCCGATGCCATGGGTGCGGAAATCCATCGGGCGTCGCTTGAGCGCCGCGGCCCGCTCCTGTTCGTCGAACGCTGAAAACAGCGTGAAGAAATGCTCGCGGTTGTCGGCGCAATTGAGCAGCACGATCACGCCCTGTCCGACCTCGGCGATTTCCTGCATGGCATTGTGCAGCGTCCAGGAATGCGTGGTGGAGGCTGTTTCGAGCAGATCGAGGGCCGACAACGGCTCGTGCACGCGCACCAGGGTTTCGGTCTCTGGGCGCGGGGTGCCGCGCACCAGCGCCAGATGAGGCATGCCGCTCGGTTTGTCGCGATACAGGGTGGCCTGGAACGGGCCGTGAGCCGTTTGCATTTCGCGCGAAGCGACGCGCTCGATGACGGATTCGGTCCGACTGCGGTAATGGATCAGGTCGACGATGGTGCCGATCTTGATATCGTGCGTTTCGGCGAACTCGAGCAAATCCGGCAAGCGCGCCATCGTACCGTCGTCTTTCATGATCTCGCAGATCACCGCGGCAGGCGTCAGGCCCGCCAGGTGCGTCAGATCGCAGCCGGCCTCGGTGTGCCCGGCGCGCATCAGCACACCGCCGGGCTGGGCCATGATCGGAAATACGTGTCCGGGTTGAACGATGTCTTCGGCGCTGGCGCCCGCAGCGATCGCGGTTTGCACCGTGCGTGCGCGATCTGCGGCGGAAATGCCGGTGGTCACGCCCTCGGCCGCTTCGATGCTGATGGTGAACGCGGTGCCGTACTGGGTGCCATTGCGGTGTGTCATCAGCGGCAAATTCAGCTGGCGGCAGCGCTCTTGCGTCAGGGTCAGGCAAATCAGCCCGCGGCCGTACTTCGACATGAAGTTGATCGCTTCCGGCGTGACGAAGTCGGCCGCCAGCACCAGGTCACCCTCGTTCTCGCGATCCTCCTCGTCGACCAGCACGACCATGCGGCCGGCCTTGAGCTCTGCAATGATTTCTTCTGTGGAGGCGAGGGGCATGATGCGTCAGAACACGTAAAGGCTCTATTCTACGTCATGCGCGGCGGGAATTGCGGGTTGCGAGATGGCGCCGGAGCGGCTCGCCGGCCGTGCCGCCATCGCACTGCCGGCGTATGGCGCCGGCTCAGAACACGGCCAGGCGTGAATTGGGAATGTCGGTCATCAGCATATGCCCCGGCTTATGCGTGATTGCGATCGGCAGGCGCGCCGCGCGCAGCGCTTCCTGAGGCGTCACTCCGCAGGCCCAGAAGACCGGAAGTTCGTTCGGCTTGACGGTGACTGGATCGCCATAGTCGGGCGCCTGCAGGTCGGCGATGCCGATCTCTCGCGGGTCGCCGATATGCACCGGCGCGCCGTGCACGGCCGGGAAGCGGCTGGTGATCTGCACCGCGCGGATCGCATCCGCGCCTCGCATCGGCCGCATCGAAACGACCAGATTGCCGCCGAACGGGCCGGCCGCGACGTTCGCCATGTTGGTGCGGTACATCGATACGTTCCGTTCTTCCTCGATATGCCGCAGCGGCACACCTGCCTGTGCCAGCATGTACTCGAACGAGAAGGAGCAGCCGATCGCGAACGTGACGAAGTCCTTTTGCCAGATTGTCTCCAGCGAATCCAATTCCTCAGCCACCTGGCCGTCCCGATAGACGTAATAACGCGGAATATCGGTCCGAATGTCGACGTCCCGGCCCAGCGAAGGCACCTGCCACTGGCCCGGCTCGCCCACGCCCAGCAGTGGGCAGGGTTTCGGGTTGAAGGTACAAAAACGCAGGAAGTCGTCGGCGTGAGCCTTGGGCAACACGACCAGATTGGCCTGGGCGAATTCGCCGCAGTAGCCGGCGGTAGGGCGGCGAAAGTCTCCGCGGCGAACTTGCTGCCTGAATTCTGAAGGGGTCATGACGTTATTCCGCGAGGGGCCAAAGAGGCATTGATCAGAGGATAAATTTAAATCAAATGCGTTGCTATCGAGTTTTTTTTATGAAAATGTATAGTTTTTCTTAACGACGGAATCACTTCTCCTGAGCCCTCCATGAATACGCGTTTCATCGAGACCTTTGTCACGCTGGCCCACTTGCGCAGTTTTCGTGCAACGGCGCGCGAATTGCATGCGACACCGGCGGCCATTTCGCTGCGGGTCAAGAGTCTGGAGCAGGAATTGGGCACCGACCTGATCGACCGCTCGTCAAAGACGTTCCGTCTGACTGCCAACGGCGAGCACCTGCTCAGCCACGCTCGCGCGGTCGTCGGCGCGGTGCGCAAGATGCAGGCCGCAGCACACGCGCAGGACCGCGTGCACGGCACGCTGCGCCTGGGGGTCAACGAATCGATCGTGCACAGCTGGCTGGCGCGCTACATCGAGGAGCTGGATGCGGCGTATCCGGAGCTCGAGGTCGATCTGACGGTCGACGCGAGCGGCGTGCTGCAGCGCCGCCTGCTGGCCGGTGAGCTCGATCTGGTGCTGCGCGTCGAGGGTATCGACAGCGATAAGGTCATGTCGGAGGCATTGGCGATATATCCGGTGCGCTGGATCGCGCGCCGAGGCCTGTTCTCGCCGCGCAAAAGCGGCCTGATCAAGCGTGTGCTGCAGCGTCCGGTGCTGACCTTCGGGCGGGGCACCGCGCCGCAGCGGGCGGTCGAGCAGATCATCGCCAGCCTGGCGGGCCAGGCGGATATCCCGGCGGGGCAGGTTCGCATAACCTGCTCGCCGTCGGTGGCGGCGATCGTACAACTGATCAGGGACGGCTTCGGCGTGGCCGCCATACCGGCGCTGTTCGTGGCAGAAGGCATTGCCAGCGGCGAATTCGTCGAGCTGCCGATCCAGCCCATCCCGCCCTCGATCGTCATTTCGATGTGCCGCCGGGTCGATGCCGGCAAGCATGTGCATGCCGCCGCCGCCGTGGCCCGTGCCGCCTGCGAGCAGTATTGCCGGCAAACCGAGCGCAACCTGGTCGAGGCGGTGCCCGATTGAGCGGCGTTCATTGCTTCGGTCGACAGCCGTGGCGACCGCCATGGCGCGAATAGCCCGGAACCTGTCCCGATTCGGCATTGCAGGCATGAATCGTCCTGCCTAGACTGGCCGGATCGTTTTGATCAGGAGGCAGCGTGCAATTTATCCAAAGCAGCGCATTTACCGCGCAACGCGCCTGGGGCGCACTCGACATCGCGAACCTGAACGGCATTACCGTGCGGTTGCATTGGACGGATGAACCCTATGTGTGGCACGTCAATGACGGAGAAGAGGTGTTTGCGGTCATGAGCGGACGAGTCGACATGCACTACCGCGAAAGCGGCGAGGAAAAGGTCGTGACGATGCTCGCGGGCGATATCTTCCACGCGACTGTCGGCACCGAGCACGTAGCTCATCCGATCGGGCAGGCGCGCATTCTCGTGATTGAAAAGGAGGGCAGCGTCTAATTGCGCGCGGCTCGACGGGGCGTGCCGCGGTTATCGAGCGTCAGGGCCGAAACGTTCGAGGACAAAATCGATGAAGCTGCGCAGCTTCGGCGAAATGCGCCGATCCTGCAAATACAGCAGGTTCAATGCGCGCGACGGCGGCGCGTAGGCGGGCAGCAGACGTACCAGACGGCCGGCGGCGATATCGTCGGACAGCATGATTTCCGGCAGCAGCACGATGCCCATGCCGGCGAGCGCCGCGCGGCGCAAGCCCTGCGCGCTGTCGGCCTGCAGGTGGCCCGCAATCGCGACGTTGATCTCCCCCTGCGGGCCGCTCATGCGCCACGACGACTGGGTCGAGCGCCATTCGGAGCGCGACGAATAGGTATAGGCGAGGCAATTGTGGCGCCCGAGTTCATCGGGGTGCCGTGGTTCGCCGTGCCGTGCCAGATAGCCGGGGGCGGCGCAGATAACGAGCCGATAGGGCGCCAGCGGGCGAGCGATCAGATTCGAGGCGGGCAGGCTGCCGATGCGGATCGCGGCTTCGAAACCTTCCTCGGCCAGATCCACCACGGTATCGGTGATTACGACGTCGAGATCGACGCCCGGATGGCGCGCCGCATAGTCGGCCAGCGCCGGTATCAGCCGCTCCGTGCCGAACGCGGCGGAGGATGTGATCCGCAAGCGACCCTTGGGCACCTTGTGCGACTCGAGCGCGAGCGCCTCGGTGTCTTCGACCAGGCCAAGGATTTCGACGCAGCGGTCATAGTAAGTCTTGCCGAACTCGGTCAGATGCTGCCGTCTTGTGGTGCGGTTGAGCAACCGTGTACCCAGATGCGCTTCGAGCGCCTGCAGGTGATTGCCCACCATCGTCGGCGACAAACCGCATTCCGCGGCCGCGGCCGACAGGCTGCCGCGATCGACGGTCAGTACGAACAGGCTCATCGCCTTGAAATGATCCATTACCAAATTTTTCTGGAAGATGATCCAAGTATAGGCATCTTTATCAAATTATTCGGATCAATAAAACTGGTCTCTGGTGCATGTCGCCGCCGGCTTGCCGGCGTGTGCGTGCAGATTTTGCTCATTCAACACCAGGACCTCTTTCATGTTGCCTCGCTCAACCTGCCGTCCCATTTCGCCGGGGTGGACGCTGGTCGCCGCCAGCCTCGGCTTCGTACTCGTCGTGCTCGACGTCACCGTCGTCAATGTCGCGATGGCGCGCATCCAGCTCTCATTGCAAACCAGCGTCACCGGCCTGCAGTGGGTGCTCAACGCCTACACGCTGGTATTCGCGAGCCTGTTGCTGACGGCTGGCGCGCTGGGTGACCGGCTCGGCGCAAAGCGCGTTTTCGTCGCTGGTTTCGTGCTGTTTACGGCGGCTTCGCTGGCGTGCGGCCTGTCGGGCAGCATTGCGGTGCTGATCGGCGCCCGGGCGGTCCAGGGCATTGGCGCGGCGCTGTGCGTGCCGGCCTCGCTGGCCTTGCTCAATGCCGCTTATCCTGAACCGGGCGCGCGTGCCAGGGCGATCAGCATTTGGGCTGGCGTGGGCGGCCTGGCCGTGGCGGCCGGACCGGTCGTGGGGGGCTTGATGGTCTACCGGCTCGGCTGGCCGAGTATCTTCTTCGTCAATGTACCCCTCGGTCTGGTGGGAATCGGCTTGACGCTGTTTCATGCGCCATCGGGTCCCAGGACACCCGGGCGCGGATTGGACCTGACGGGGCAACTGCTGGCCGTGCTTGCGCTGTCGGGCATCACGATTGCCTGCGTCGAGAGCGGTGCTCTAGGCTGGACGCACCCGTTGGTGATGGCTGGCTTCGGCGGTTTCGTCGTGGCAGGGGCGCTGTTTCTGATGGTGCAGGCGCGCAGCGCCGAGCCAATGCTGCCGTTGTCGCTGTTCCGCTCGTCGGTGGTGAGCGTGGCCTGCTGGACCGGGCTCACTGTCAACTTTGCGTTCTATGGACTGATGTTCGTGTTCAGCCTGTTTTTTCAGACAGTGAAAGGCTATTCGCCGCTGATGACCGGTCTGGCGTTCCTGCCGATGACGGCGCTGATAACCGTCGCCAACCTCGTCGCCGGCCGGCTGAGCGCACGCTTCGGCCCCACGGTGCCGATGATGGCGGGCCAGGCGATTGCCGCGTGCGGCTATTTCGCGCTGCTGGGCATCACGCCGGCGACCCGCTACGGTGTCATCGTAACGCCGCTGCTGGCGGCCGGCGTCGGCGCCGCGCTGACCGTGCCGGCGATGACCGCGGCCGTGCTCGATAATGCCCCTCGCCAGCAGGCTGGCATTGCCGCGGGGGCCCTGAACGCCGCGCGTCAGACAGGCGGCGTGATTGGCGTTGGTGTTTTCGGGTCGCTGCTCGCGAGCCGCGCGGGCCAGCCGCTGGGCAGTGTGCATTTGGCGCTGCTGATCGCCGGTCTGGCGTTGGTCGTCGGATGCATCTCGTGTTGGCTTTGGGGTGGCGTGCGGCGTGCGGATCACGACCGCCGTGAACTGTGTCCCACCACCAAATCGATGGCCAACGCCAGCAGCAAGGCCGCGACCCCCAGGACGAACAGCAGGCGGTAGTCGCCCCCTTGACTGGAGAACAAGTACGACATGCCATAGGCCGCGATCGCCTGCATGACGGCAAAGCTGGTGGTCGCGGCGCTCCAGGCGGTTTTCTGTTCGGCCGGATGGTGCGCGAGCAATTCATGCACGCGCCCCAACACCAGCGGAACGATACCTGGCGTGAAAGCGCCGACCACCACGCTCGAGAGCATCAGCCAGATCGATCCCAGTCCGAACGCCGGCAGCGACACCGCAATCGCCTGGATCAGATAGGCCAGCCGCAAGGCACGCCCGAAACCCACACGGTCGGCCAACAGGCCGCTGAGCAGCGGTCCGACCACGGCGCCCAGGCCGAATAGCACCCAGTATTCGGCCCCGACCTGCAGGCCCAGTCCGAGGCCGCGCGCGACAAAATCGACCAGAAAGATCATGTGCGGCACCAGCCCCGCGGCGTTCAGCGCATACTCGGCGTAGAGCGCGCGCAGCGTCGTGACTTGATGCGCGCGGCGCGGCTG
Source organism: Pandoraea thiooxydans (assembly GCF_001931675.1). Taxonomy (NCBI): domain Bacteria; kingdom Pseudomonadati; phylum Pseudomonadota; class Betaproteobacteria; order Burkholderiales; family Burkholderiaceae; genus Pandoraea; species Pandoraea thiooxydans. The sequence goes on from NZ_CP014839.1 coordinate 241,272, forward strand.
CGCCGCTGCGAGAGCCGGCGCGGCATCCCCGCGCGGCCAGCTTCCCCAGGCGGCCAAGGTCAGCAGCAGCGAGAGCATACCCAGGCCAAGCCACGTCTGTGTCAGTCCGTGGCGCAGCAGCAGCGGCACCAGCGTGCCCGACGCGGCGATACCGACACCCACGCCCATGAATATCACGCCGCCGGCCAGCCCGCGGCGCGCTGGCGCGATGTGCGGCAGCACCGCCGGGGCCGCCAGCACCATCAGCGCGCCGCCTGCCAGGCCGGAGGCAAAGCGCCAAAGGAAGAACCACAGAAACGATACCGGCAATGCGCAAGCGAAGAATGCGGCGGTGGCCAGCGCCATCATCGCGCGAATGATCGTCGGCACTGCCATCGCGCGCGCCGCCGGGCGGGCGCTCAGCGCCCCGCCAAGATAACCGGCGAGATTGGCGGCCCCGAGGTACGCCGCCGCCGATGGGGCGAACCAGTGCGCACCGATGATCGCCGGCAGCAGCGGCGTGTACGCGAAACGGGCGATACCGATGCCCACGAGGCTGGCGCAGAAGCCGGCCATGGTGGCCCGCCATGCGCTGACGATGGGCGCTTGCGCGCCAGAGAGGCCCGCTTGGGCCGTGTTACCGTTCATCTCATTCTCCTGCATTGAGCAACGCCTCAGGCGTGTGCTGCGTCTTTCGCGGGCGGGCCCAATGATTGAGCCCGGCACATAACACCAGCAGCGACGCGGTGACGAAAAACACGTCGTGCAAGCCAACCCGGGCGCCGATTTGCCCGCCGATGAGCGGACCGACGACTTGACCAGTGAACTGGGACGACTGCAGATAGCCGAGCGTTTTCCCGGAGTTGTGTTCGGCTACCGAGTGACGCACCAGCTTGGCGATCGCCGGCAGCAATCCCGCGATGGTCATGCCCATCAGGCAGCGCAACACCGCCAGTTGCCACCATTGGGTCACGAATGCTTGCGGCACCATGACGAGCCCGGTTGCCAGCAGGCAGCCGATGATGACGTTCCAGGCGCCGACGCGGTCCGCCAGAGCGCCGAGGCGGGCGGCGGTCAGCAGGCTGCCCAGCGCCGAGCAGGCCATCACGATCCCTGCCATGCGAGCGAGGTGACCGGTGGGCACGCCGAGTTGCCCGATATAGACGGTGATGATCGGCTCGATCGACATATTGGCCAGCAACACCATCATTGCGGTGACCAGCAGCGCCGCCATGCGGGTACGGTCTGGCTTGGTGGGCGTGGCAGTTTGCGCGGCGGCGGCGTGCTTGGCGTCGGACACGTGATCGAACTCTTCACGCACCAGTGCGATGGTCGCGGCCGCCGCCACCGCGATCATTGCGCCGCCAACGAAAAAGGTCCCGCGAATACCGACCCAGTCGGGCAGAAAGCCGCCAACCAGCGGACCGACCAGGTTGCCCGCGAGCGCGCCGGTCGAAAGCACGCCGAGAGCCCATCCGGCCCGCTCGCGCGGTGCCTGGGTGCCGACCATCACGATCGACGCCGAGGCATAGCCACCGACCAGCCCGGCCAGCAGGCGAAGCCCGACCAGTTCGACCACGCTGTGCGCCATGCCGATGAGCGACATCACCACGGCCATGCCGATCGCCGCGCGTACCAGCATCGGCTTGCGCCCGTAGCGGTCGGCCAGGCGCCCCCACAGCGGGGCAGTGACTGCCGTGCCGAAGAAGGTGGCGCCGAATGCCACGCCGGACCATTGCACGACGGCCGACGGCGAAGAGATTCCCAACTCCTGCACGTAAAGAGGCAGAAATGGCAGCAACATGCTGAGGCTGACCAGGGTCGTGAAGGAGCCGAACACGCAGATCGCAAGGTTGCGCCGCCAGTACCGGGCGTTGCGCTCGGCGTAGCTGATTTTGGCGGGCTGCGCCGAGCGCAGCCCTGTTGAATGGAGACGGGGGGACATGAGGCTTTTTTGCTGCCGACAGGGGGTCGAGGGATGAACGGGCGTGCTTACATCGTCCGCACGTCGTTGAGTTCCTGCGCCAGGGTGGCGACCAATTCAGCCGCCGGCAGCGCGCGCGCCAGCGGCGCGCCTTGCCCGGCCCAGTGCGCCGCGAAGTCGCTGCTGCCCTGCGCGCTGGCTGCCGCATGCAGCCTTTTCGCCGCGTCGTAGGCGATCGGATAATCCGGCACCGGCGGCGACGTTGGCCCGCTCAGGTCGGTGACGAAGCGATTGACCAGCCCGCGTGCCGGGCGCCCGGAAATCGCCGCCGTGATGGCCGTGTGCCGCGCCCGTTGGCTGCTCAACGCCGTGCGGTAACTCACGTCGGCGGCCGATTCGGGACACAGGATGAACGCCGTACCAAGTTGCGCGGCCGCGGCGCCCAATTGCATGGCTGCCGCGATACCTCGCCCGTCCATGATGCCGCCGGCGGCGATTACCGGCCGCTGGGTTTGGCGGGCAATCAGGCGCACCAGCGCCAGCGTGCCGAATTGGGCATCGCCCTGGGCCGGATCGAAAACGCCACGGTGGCCGCCCGCCTCGGCGCCTTGCGCGATGATTGCGTCCACACCCGCTGCCTCGATCTGCGCGGCTTCCTCAGGCGTAGTGGCGCACCCCAGCGTGACGACGCCGGCCTCGCGCAACTCGCGCACCCAATCCGACGGCGGCACGCCGAAATGAAAGCTTACGACGGCTGGCCGTTCCTGCAGCAGCATCTCGAGCGCGCAGCGATCGGCAAGAAAGCCCTTGTAGATTTCGCCCAGCGCGGCGGGCGGGGTTGCGCCGAAGGATTCGAACCAGGGACGCAAATGCGCCAGCCAGGCCGTTTCCCGGGCTGAATTTGCCGTTGCGGGGCGATGACAAAAAACGTTGACATTAAACGGCCGGCCGGTGAGCGCGCGGGTGGCGGCGATCATCTCGCACGCTTTGTCGACAGAACTCGCGCCAATGCCGATCGAGCCGAGCGCGCCGGCCTCGGAGACGGCCGCGGCGAGCCGAGGTGTGGAGACGCCGGCCATTGGCGCCTGGATGATCGGATACTGGATCTTCAGCAAGTGCAATACTTCGTCGGTACGGTTCATGGCAAGCCACCTTGAACATTGAGCTTGCTTCGTATATTATCTTAAAAAAAGATTTATTCAATGTTTTTATTTTCATTTTGAGAATTTAAGTGGACCACTCGACCCTGGAAATTTTTTGTGTGGTTGCCGAAGAGCTCAGCATTACGCGTGCCGCGCAGCGGCTGGGCCGCGTGCAGTCCAACGTGACGACGCGCATCCAGCAACTCGAGGAAGAGCTCGGCGCGGCGCTTTTCCTGCGCGACAACAAGCGCTTGCGCCTGTCGCCGCAGGGCGAGAAATTCCTGGGATACGCGCAGAGCCTGCTGGCGCTCGCCGAAGAGGCGCGCCAGGTGCTGCACCCCGGCGTACCGGAAGGCCTGCTGAGCATCGGCTCGATGGAGAGCACGGCGGCCAGCCGCTTGCCGGCGGTGCTGGCGCGCTATCACCGCCAATGGCCCGAGGTGCAAATCCGCCTTTGCACCAATCCGTCGCGGCAGTTGCTGGAGGCTTTGCAGGCCCGGGCCATCGATTGTGCGCTGGTCGCCCTGCCGTTGCCGGCCAAGGACGAAGCGCCGCTCGATCTCGCGCAATTGGGTCTGGCCGGGCAACCGGTGTTTGGGGAGGAGTTGATGCTGGTGTTGCCGGCCGATCATCGACCGGTCAAGACTGCCAAGGACCTGACGGTGCGATCGCTGGCGGCGTTTCGCGGTGGGTGCACCTACCGCGCGTTTGCCGAAGACTGGCTGCGTGAGGCGTCCGGGCAAGCCGAAACGCCGTTCGACATCCAGGAGGTCGGCTCGTATCACGCGATGCTCGCCTGTGTTGCATCGGGGACGTGCGTGAGTGTGATCCCGCGCAGTGTGATCGAACTCACGCGCGAACCGGCGGCCGTGCGGCTAGTCGCATTGGGTCGCATCGACACTTGGCTGGTGTGGCGCGACGGCTATGAGACGCCGGCATTCGGGGCACTGCGAGAGGCGCTGGCGCAGGCGCGCGAGCCGCGCCAGCGGGGTTAGGACGCCTGCCAGTTGATGTCGACGCACAGCACCTGCATGCCGTGCGCGGTCGGCGCCGCGATCGAGGCGGTCACGCACAGATGCGCCTCATTGATCGATAGATAAGGCGCGGTGATGTGCGTTTGCCCGGGCGCGCGCATGGCTTCGATGAAATAGGGGCGGCGCGCCCAACTCGCGCCCTCGGAGTGCAGCAGGGGCCGGAACCGTTTGGCCCGTGGCGATACGTCGCCACCCGGCAGCACGTTATCGCCGACCTGGCGACCCGCGGCGTCGAGCAGGAAGCAACGCGCCGTATCGGGCAGCGCCAGCAGTTCACCGGCGGCTTGCGCGATGCTTTGCCCGTTGGCGGCAAGTTCGCTGGCCAATTCGAGAGCCGCGACGTAGGGTGCAAGGCGTGCCGCGAGCGTGCGCTCGCGCTCGGCCACGCGCAGTTGCAATGCGTCGGACAGCTGGTCCATGCATACCGCGGCTGCCAGCGGCTCCACCGGATCGATGCCGGGGCCGGCGAAATACTGGCCCTGCACGAAATCGACGTTGCATTCGAGCGCGATGAGCGCTTCGCGCTCGGTGCTCAGCCCGCCCATCAACACCAATTGCCCTGATTCGTGCAAGAGCGACACCAGCCCCGGCAACACGCGCTCCAGATAAGAGTGCTCGCTTGCCTGGGCGAGAATGCCGCGGTCGAGTGTCACGATATCCGGATGCAGGTGCCACACGCGATCGATATTCGAATGCTTGGCGCCAAATCCGCCGAGCGCGATCAGAAAGCCCGCCTTGCGCAAGCTCTCGACGATCGCCCCAAAGCGAGGCGTGTCCCCGCCTGCCTGCTCCGGCACTTCGAGCACGACGCGCTGTGGCGAGAGTCCGAGCGTTTTCAGGTTCGTCAGCAGCACGTCGCCATAGACCGTGTCGAGCAGCGCCGCCGGGTGCAGGCTCAGGAAGAGCCATTCGTCCCGACTGTCGAATACCTGGAAATTGCCCAGATGCAGAGACTCCGCGAGCCGTCCGAGTTCGAGCAGGTCGCCGCGTCGCGCGGCCTGCGTAAACACTTCGTGGGACGGCACCGGATCGCCCTGCGCATCGCGCGCCCGCAGCGACGCGTGATAGCCGATCGCGCGCCGGTGCGATACCGAGAATACTGGCTGGAACACGCTGAAGACGGTGTAGTCGCCGTAAAGTACGGTACGTCGATTGCCGTCTTCGCCGGCGATCGGGCGGGGTGGCTGAAAGCCGGGGGGGTCAATGTCGATCATGTCCGTAGGTCACGCCCAAAGTGCGCTCAGTTTACCTACAGAATAGCCGAGCAAGAAGCGTGCGCGGGCAATTCTACGCCGGCCGGCCGGGTTCGGCCGCACCGACGCCCGCCATGCCCATTTTCGGTGCAATCAGGGGCCGCGGCGGTGCGCCGCGCTTCCGCGCTTGCGTCAGCGATCGTGCCGGTGCGCCCGGAGGGTCTCGTCGTCGGTCTGCTCGGCACGGCGGACCGACGATTTCTGTAACGCCCCTGGGGCCGCGCCATGAATGCGCTTGAACACTCGGGTGAGGTGGGCCTGGTCGGCAAACCCGGTAGCGGCGGCGACGTCCGCCAGCGGCATGCCGTCGCGAATCAGTGCTTTGGCTTTGACGGCTCGCCAATTGCGCAGCCAGGTGTCGGGCGGTAACCCGTAGCGCTGCGCAAATCGCTTGCTCAAAGTCGTGCGATGCATTCCCCAGCGGCGTGCCAGTCCGTCCACGTCGGCCTTCGGCAGATCGCGCCCGTGCATCGATGCCTGCAGTTCGGCGCAAGCGTCGCCGCCCGTCACCGGAACCGACGGCATGTCTGGCGCCCGCGCGCCGTATTTCGCAAGCAGCTCGAGCAGCGCCAGCGAAATGGCCCGCTTGCGTTGCTCGTCGGACAGGTCAGGGCGGGTGAGCGCTGCGGCCCACCGCTCGCACAACGCGGTGTCCGAGATGACCACCGTGGGGAAGCCGACAGGCGCACCGTGAGTCAGCATGGCATGAGCGTCGAACCACTCGGTCTGGAGATAAGCCATGCCATAGGCAAGCGGCGCGGCCGAGGTGCCGCCGGTATGCACCGCGCGCGGCGGAATGATTACCATATCCGCCTGACGGGCAATGTGCTCCGTGCCGTGACAGGAAAATGTGCAGCATCCGGCGACGATTGCGCCGACCGACCACGCATCGTGGAAATGGGGTTGGAAATGATAGGCCTCGAGGGCGGCGTTCATGACTTCGCCCGGCAGTGTCGTGCCGCAATACCAGGTAAAGCTCGATATCGTCATTTGCGCCTCCGCGACCGTCCAGCCGAACCCGTAACCCTAGCCGTTGCCGCGCGCCGCGCGCGATCAGCCACGCGCTACGCGGAGGCTCGCCCACGCGCCGGGCCGCGCAGGGCCACCAGTCCTCGCCGAACGGCAGATAGACGCGTACCCGATAGCCCATGCTGCGTAGTTTAAGCTGCCAATCGGTGCGCAGGCCATACAGCAGCTCGAATTCGAATCAGCGCCGTGCGCCTGCCAGGCCGACGAATCCAGCGCGATCATGCCATTCTGAATGGAGGTCACGGTGTCGGCTCCGTGTAATCGTCGATCAACTGCAAGTCGTCCACGCTGAGCGACATGGTCATGCGAAACCCTCGCCCCACCGACAGCGGCCCGAATGCCGCGAGCTCGAGGCCCGGATGATCGAACAGGACGAGCGACGCATCGCCGACCATGAGGTTTTCGACCGCGACATTGCGGGCCCGCAGTTGGACGAGCTCGTGGACGGCTGGATCGTCGTGTCGGCCCGCGCTCAGACGCGCGAAATGGCGAACATTGAAGGTCGAGGCGAAGCCGGGATCCGGTAACCGATCGCTCTTGCTGTGCAGGGTGACTTGGGCGTCGGCGACACGCCGGTCGCGAAACGCCAGCGAAGCGGCAAAGCGTCCGCCGGCGCCGGCCGACGGCGAGGCGGGCGAACGCACGCCGTAGCTGCGGGTGATGGCGGTGCGTCCAAATTGCTTGGGCCAGCCCTGGATCAGACCGCGCATCAGCGCCAGATCCTGATCCACCCAGATGAATGGGCAGAACGATGCGCTCGCGCCATCGCGCTCGCAGGCCATTAGAAGAATGGTCTCCCGATATTGGCTGGCGACCGGATCCAGATATTCGAGACCGGCATCCGTGGCAAATTGCCATTCGCAAAAAAATATCGCGCAACGCCCCTCGCGCGCGCCGCGGGCCGCCGTCAGCCCGTCGGGAAGATGCGCGGCAAGCGCTTGCGGATCGGCCTCGAATTCAATGGACAAAGCCTCGCCCGCATAGTGCCACGGCGGGCGCGGCGCGAGCGACGAGCGCCCGGCGGGCGTGCGGGGAATGGAATAGCCTTGCAGCATGCTGTCTCCTTGTCGTGTGCCACGGAGGCAGTTTGGGCGCCGGCGGGCAGCACGTCTTGAACGCCAGTGCCCGGTGACGCGGCATACCGATGCGGGCTGCCCGGCGTCACGCGATTGTGATCCGGCGCGAGGCCGCAGACGGGAGGTTACTGACCGGTGGGCGGCACGCCGACGCCGGCACGCTTGGCGCGCGGTGCGGTAACTAGGCCACACCCGGGTGTCGCGCGCCGCCTCGCTCCTGTATATTGACGGCTTAATTGGCCAGCAACGGCATTTTCCCCTGCTGCTTCGGTCAGGGGCCAGTCATATTGAAGGAGATAGGGTAATTGGACGCGGCGCGAGCCTGGATAGTCATCCAGAAAAAATGGACTGCGGTGCTCACAGCGGTTTTTGGCTTGGTGGTTTGCGCTGCGATATTCCCGGCTCGGGCGGCCAGCATGATCGGCGTGCCGACGTTTCCGGGCACCGACTGGATCGTCATGGATGTCACCAGCGGGCGCGTTTTGTCCGAGCACGGCGCCCACACGGAGCGATACCCGGCCAGCCTGACCAAGCTGATGACGCTCGAACTCGCATTCGAGGCGTTGCACGCCGGGCGGCTGAAGCTCGATACGCGAATTCCCGTGAGCCGGGCCGCCGCCGGGGTTCAGCGTATGCGCCTCGACCTGCGGCCCGGCCAGACCATCACGGTGCGTCAGGCGATATTGGGCATGACGACACTGTCGGCCAACGACGCGGCGACCGCGCTTGGCGAGTATCTCGGCCACGGCAGCATCGAGCGGTTCGCCCGCGCCATGACGGCCCGCGCCCATGCACTGGGCATGCTTCACACGAGCTTTCGCAATCCATCCGGATTACCCGATCCCGAGCAAGTGGTCGACGCTTACGATATGGCGGTCCTGGCTCGTCATATTCTCGTGACCTATCCGCAGTACCGCTATATGTTCGCGGTGCCCAGCTTCGTGTTCGAGGGGCGCGTGATCCACAATCTGAACGGCATGCTCGGACACTACCCGGGCGTGATCGGCATGAAAACCGGTTATACGGATGCCGCCCGTTTCAATGTCGTGACTGCGGCGGTGCGCGATGGCCGGTTGCTGGTCGGGGTCGAGCTTCATGCGCAGTCGTGGAGCATGGCGTATGGCACGATGGGCAAACTGCTTGACGCCGGGTTCGCGTCGGATGCCAAACCCAACGAGATGCTGGCGGCAAATCACCATGTGCCGCCGGCCGTGGCCGATACCGCTGTCGATGCGACCGACCCCGCCGTCCCGGTGCAGTCGCTTGCGCGCCGACGGGTGCGGGTCACGCTGCCGGCGCCGCATCCGTCGCCGCGCCATCTGCTGGCTGCCCGCGCGGATCACGCGAACAAAGGTGGCTCGGCCAACTGGACCGCGCAGGTTGGCGCTTACGACGGTTATGCCCTTGCGCGCCGACAGGCGGCCCTGTTGCGAGACGTGCGGCATGGTGAGGCACGCGTCGTCGGACTGTTCCGACACCATCGCCGCATCTGGGTGGTGCGACTCACTAGATTGACCGAGTCGCGAGCCCGCGCGACCTGCGCGCGGCGAGACCTGCGCGGCAAGTCCTGCTTCGTCATTGCTCCGCGCAATGAAGTGTTGGCGGTGCGCTGAGCATCCGCTCCACATACCGCGCAATCAAATCGATCTCGAGATTCACCCGGCTGCCGGCCTGCAAATGGCGCAGCGTCGTGACGGCCACGGTATGCGGGATCAGGTTGATGGAAAACTCGCAGCCGTCGGCCTGGTCGGTCACGCGGTTGACCGTCAGGCTGACGCCATTGACGGTGATCGACCCTTTATAGGCGAGGTATTTACCCAGTTCGGCCGGCGCCAGGATGCGCAGTTCGTGCGACTCACCGACCGGAGCGAAATGCGTGACGGTGCCCAGGCCGTCGACGTGGCCTGACACCATGTGACCGCCCAGGCGGTCGTGAGGGCGCATGGCTTTTTCGAGGTTGACCTCGCCGGGCGCGTCCAGACCGATGGTCTTGTTCAGGCTCTCGCGTGAAATGTCGACGTCGAAACTGTTGCCGACCTTGGCAACCACGGTCATGCAGGCACCCTGGATGGCAATGCTGTCGCCGATTGCGACGTCGGACAAATCCAGTTCAGGAGCGGCAATGCGCACCCGGACTCCGCTGTCGGCATCGCCGTCGATCGGCGTGACTGCATCAATGCGGCCCACGGCCGCGACGATTCCGGTAAACATGCTTAACTCCTTGCTGAGGGGGCTGTGTCCGGCCGCACGATGCGCGCCATCAGGCGCAGGTCGGGGCCGAACTTGCGGGTATCGTGAAATTCGAGCGCGACGCCCTGCGTGAGCGTATCGATCGCCGGCAGATTGAACATGCCGCGTGCGTCGCCCAGCAGGCAGGGGGCCAGGTACACCAGCAGCTCATCCACGCAGTGCTCGCGCAACAGCGAACCGTTGAGCTTGAAGCCGGCCTCGACATGCAGTTCGTTGATGCCGCGCTGCGCCAGCGCGCGCAACAGCGCCGGCAAGTCGACCTTGCCGTGGGCATTGGGCATATCGAGCAGATCGATGCCCAGCGCACGCAGGTGCTCGGCACGTGCCGGATCGCCATGGGCATGCACCACCAGCACGTTGCCGCCCGCGAGGATTCGCGCACCAGGCGGCACGTCGAGTGCGCTGTCGACCAGCACACGCAATGGCTGGCGAGGCGTGGCGATGTCGCGTACGGTGAGTTGCGGATCATCCTCGCGTACCGTGCCGATGCCGGTGAGCAGCGCGCAGGCCCGCGCGCGCCACCAATGGCCGTCGGTGCGCGCGGCCGGACCGGTGATCCATTGACTGACGCCGTTGTGAAGCGCGGTCTTGCCGTCGAGGCTGGCGGCCACTTTCAGGCGCACCCACGGCAAGCCGCGCGCCATGCGCGAGACAAAACCGATGTTCAATTCGTGCGCCTCGGTCTCGAGCAGACCGCAGCGCACATCGATGCCAGCCTGACGGAGCATGGCAAAGCCGCGGCCGGCGACCTGCGGATTGGGATCTTCCATCGCCGCGATCACACGCGCCACGCCGGCCTCGATCAGCGCATTGGCGCACGGCGGTGTACGGCCGAAATGGCTGCACGGCTCGAGCGATACATAAGCGACTGCGCCGCGCACCTCGTTGCCCCGCGCGCGGGCGTCCTTGAGCGCCTGGATCTCGGCATGATCCTGGCCGGCCGGCTGCGTGAAGCCCTCGCCAATGATTTCACTGCCGCGCACCAGCACACATCCCACCCGGGGGTTGGGCGTGGTGATGAACATGCCGCGCTCGGCCAGTGCCAGCGCACGCCGCATGAAATCGAAGTCTTGTGCGGAAAACATGAATATGCGGCCTTCTAGAGCATCAGCGGCCGGTCGCTGAGTTCGTTGACCTGCAGGCCCGCGCGGGCGGGCAAATGGGTCACGGCAATGGTATGCAGTTCGGCCAGCGCGGCCAGTGCGCTCTGCAGATACTGCTGCTGGCGGAAACCCTGGCTCAGCAGCTCGACGACCTTGCTCCAGGCGCCGGGCTCGACGGTCTCGGTAATGGCGCGGTCGGCAATCAGTTCGATGTCGCGATCGGCCACGTTGATGTAGATCAGGATACCCGTGTGCGCCTCGGTGCGCCCGATATGCAAGTGGCGAAACAGGGACTGGGCGCGCTGCCGGCAAGTGCGCCCGTACCATACCTCGCGCAGCGGCATGGCGGCCTCGATGACGAATCGGATCTCGCAACGGTGCGCAGCCTCGCTGGTGCGGATGGCCGCCTCGATGGCGTCGAGCGTTCTGGGTGGAAACAGCCAGCGCGCATGCGCGTGCAGTGTGCCGAGGTGACGAAAGAAACGGGAGATATCGCGTCGTCGCATCGTGTTCACCAGTTGCCTGAAGCGCCGCCGCCGTCGAAGCCGCCACCGCCGCCGCCGTCGAAGCCGCCGCCGATATTGCCACCGATGTCGCCACCGCGGTTGCCGAAGTCGCCGCCGTTGCGCCAGCCTCCCAATCCGCCGATGCCGAAGCCCCCGAGCCCGCCACCCAGCATGCCGGTCCCGAAGCGCCCGCGCTGCCCGGAGTACACCCGTTGATTGGGGTCGTCGCCGTCGGGCGGACTGCCGCCGGTGGGCGGGCGGCGTGGGCGCTCCAGCGAGAGCACCAGCACCATCACGCCGAGAATGAACAGCAGCGGCAGGAAATCGTGCCATTCCGAATTCGGCGCTTTGGCCGCCGGCAACGAGGCCGGGGCGGGCAGATCGGATTGGGTCACCAGGCTCTCGATAACGGCCACGCCGGCGCTCAGACCGCCGTAGAAGTCACCCTGGCGAAAGCGCGGCGCCATGACGTCGCGCAGGATGCGCCCGCTCATGACATCGGTGAGCGTGCCTTGCACACCCAGGCCTGTCTCGATGCGCATGCGTCGCAAATCGGGCGGGTTATTCTTGGCGATCAGCACAATGACGCCGTCGTCGATGCCCTTGCGGCCGGCTTTCCAGGCGTCGGCCACGCGAATGCTGTACTGGTCGATAGTCTCCGGCGCGGTGCTGGGCACCATCAGAATAAAAATCTGGCTGCCGTGCTGCTTTTCGTACTGTGCCAGTTGGGTCTCGAGCGAAGCGCGCTGGGCCGCGCTCAGCGTCTGGGTCAGGTCGGTCACCCGTGCGGTGAGCGGCGGCACCGCCACCTGGGCCGCATCATCAGCCAGCGCCAGCGGCGCGAGCCAGCAACCGCACAGCAGCACAAACCAGGCCGCCAGCCACCGGCGCAGCGCGTGGGTATGGCGCTGGCTCGGCGAGAATGGGGCAAGCAAGTGCGTCATCGGAACGCCTTTCAGAATTTGACCGCCGGTGCCGTCGAAATGGCCTTTTCGTCCTGTACCGTGAAGTTCGGCTTCGGATGATAGCCGAACATCTTGGCCGTCAGATTATTGGGGAAGCTTCGCACCAGTACGTTGTATTTCTCGACGGCCTGAATATAGCGCGCGCGTGCAACCGAAATGCGGTTTTCTGTACCCTCGAGTTGCGACTGCAGATCGAGGAACAGGCTGTCGGCCTTCAGTTGAGGATAGTTTTCGCTGACCGCCATCAGGCGCGAGAGCGCGCCGGTCAGCTGGCTTTGCGCCTGCTGGAAGCGCTGGAAGGCCGCCGGATCGTTGAGCACTTCGGGGGTCACCTGAATGCTGGTGGCCTTGGCGCGCGCTTCGGTCACGGCCACCAGCGTCGATTGTTCGTGCTTGGTATAACCCTTGACCGTATTGACCAGATTCGGCACCAGATCAGCGCGGCGCTGGTACTGGTTGACCACTTCGCTCCATGCCGCCTTGACCGCCTCGTCCTGCACCTGGATCTGGTTATAGCCGCAAGCCGACAGCAGGCTCGCCAGCAGGCCGATGACCAGCCAACGGGACCAGCGCAGCAGCGCTGAGGAAGCATCGAGGCGAGCAGCAGACATGTCTTTCCTTTCCTGACAGAGTGGGCCAGCCAGCAAGATAGCACGCGAATGGCCCGATGCATCACATCCCATTGCGGGCTGTCGCCGGGGGCGCGAGCCGCCCGATGTCGTTCAGCTTACGCGATTTCCTTGAAGGCCTCGCGAGCGGCGTCGAGCGTTTGCGCCAGCACGTCCTCGCCGTGGGCGCTCGAGACAAAGCCGGCTTCGAACGCGCTCGGTGCCAGATAGACGCCACGCGCGAGCATGGCGTGAAAGAATTTATTGAAACGCGGCACGTCGGCCGCCGTCGTCTCCGCGTAGCTGACCGGAATCTCCGGGCGGAAGTAGAGTCCGAACATGCCGCCGGCGCTGTCGGCCGAGAACGGCACGCCGGCTTCTGCGGCGGCTTCGCTAAAGCCTTCGACGAGTTTGGCGGTCTGCGCCGCCAGACGGTCATGAAAGCCCGGCTGCTCGATCAGCCCGAGCGTGCTCAAGCCGGCGGCCACCGCCAGCGGATTGCCCGACAGCGTGCCGGCCTGATAGACGCCGCCCAGCGGCGCCAGGTGCTGCATGATCTCGCGCCGCCCGCCGAAGGCCGCGGCCGGCATGCCGCCGCCGATGATCTTGCCCAGGCACGTCATGTCCGGGCGAATGCCGTACAGCGCCTGGGCGCCGCCCAGGGCAACGCGAAATCCGCTCATTACCTCGTCGAAAATCAGCACCGCGCCATGGGCGCTGCACAATTCGCGCATGGTTTGCAGGAAGTGCGGCGTGCCGCGCACCAGATTCATGTTGCCGGCGACCGGTTCGACGATGACCGCGGCGATCTCACTGCCCTGAGCGGCGAATGCGTCGCGCAATTGCTCGACGTTGTTATATTCGAGCACCAGCGTATGGCGCGTGACCTCTTCCGGCACGCCCGCCGATGACGGCGCGTTCTTGGTCGAGTCGGCGAAGGTCAGCAGGCCCGAACCGGCCTTGACCAGCAGGCTGTCGGCATGGCCGTGATAGCAGCCCTCGAACTTGATGATCTTGTTGCGACCGGTAAAGCCGCGCGCCAGCCTCAGCGCGCTCATGGTGGCCTCGGTACCGCTCGATACCAGCCGCACCTGCTCGATGGACGGCACCAGCCGGCATAACGTCTCGGCCATCAGCACTTCGGCCTCGGTCGGCGCGCCGAAGCTGAAGCCCTGATGCAGCGCGGTTTCGACGGCGCGTACGACGTCGGGGTGGAGGTGGCCGACGATCATCGGCCCCCACGAGCCGATGTAATCGATGTAACGCGTTCCTTCGGCATCCCACATATAGGGCCCCTCGGCGCGCGCGATGAAACGCGGCGTTCCGCCAACCGAGCGAAAAGCCCGGACGGGGGAGTTGACGCCGCCGGGAATGGTTTGCTGGGCTCGCTCGAACAATGCTTGATTGGAAGACATGGAATTCACCTGAGGACAAAGTCGATCGGCTGGACAGACTGCGACTGCCCGCTTGCCGTCGGGCAGCGCGGCAACGGGCGCGCTGCGGATCTGGAGTAATTCTAACGGATGCGGCTGCCGACCGGGCGCGGGGTGCTTCAGGGTCTGAGCCAGCCGCGCGCGATCGGGCGCGCCAGCACGGCGCGGTAGATCGCTTCCAGCGCGGTTTGCAGCGTGCCGCACAGGCGCCGCCCCGGGGTGCTGCCGACCAGCAGGCAGGCACTGACGGCGACGAGCAGCGCGGCAACGATATCGAGCGGCCAGTGCACGCCGAGAAAAATGCGTGCCCACGCGGTCGGGAGCGTCAATAGCAGCAGCGCCCGGCCGCTGCGGCGCGGCAGCGGTTCGGCCGCGCGCAGCAGCACGAGCGCGGTGACGAGCATGATGGTGGTGTGATCGCTGGGCAGCGAGCTGTCCGGCGCGTGGGGCAGGAAGTTGGTGCCGAAATGGACCATGAACGGCCGTGGATGGAAAAATGCCTGGCCGATGCCGGCGTTGACGAGCAGCGCCACGGCGACCGCGGCGACCGCCGACACCGCCGCGCGGCGCGCGCCGCCACCTATCAGCCAGAGCCCCGTGAGCCACAGCGGCACCAGGTAGATCAGGCCATTGGCCAGCACGGCGGCGGCGGCGAGTTGCCAGGCGGGCGTATCGGCCGGGGCATTGAGCCAGAGAAACGAGATGTGATTGAAGGCTTCCATCGACAAAGGCAAGACGGCAACGGGCATTGAGACTATCACATGCCCCGTGAGTTCTGCGCCGGGCGGACGATTTCCGGGCTGTTACGGCCGCGCTGCGGCGCATCTGCCCGGTGGCGCGATTACAATGGGCGCCATCGCCAGGCACTCGACTTGCCGAAGGAACGCTGCGTACCATGAAACTGGATGTATCCCCCGAACTCCCGGACGCGCCCGCTCAGCCGCGCGGCGTACCTCTGCCTCACGAGGCGGCTCGGGCCGCCGGTCTGGCGCGCCTGCGCATCGACCGCCAATGGGATGTGATCGTCATTGGCGGCGGCGCCACCGGTCTGGGCTGCGCGGTCGATGCCGCCTCACGCGGCTTCTCGACGGTGCTGGTCGAGGCGCGCACGATCGGCAGCGGCACATCGTCGCGCTCGAGCAAGCTGGTGCATGGCGGCGTGCGGTATCTGGCGCAGGGCAATATCAAATTGGTGCGCGAGGCGCTGCACGAGCGCGCCACGCTGCTGCATATCGCACCGGACATCTGCCACGCGCTGCCGTTCGTGATTCCCTGCTACCGGTGGTTCGAGCAGCCGTTTTACTGGGCCGGCATGAAAATCTACGATGCGTTGGCCGGCCGCCGGCGCCTGGCGCCGGCCCGATGGCTGTCGCGCCGCGCCACGCTGGCGCGCGTGCCGTCGCTCAAGGCCGAGGGTCTGCGCGGCGGGGTTCTCTACTACGACGGCCAATTCGACGATTTACGCCTGGCGCGCGCGCTGGCCAATACCCTGCACGAGCTGGGCGGCGTGGCGCTCGAACACATGAGCGTGACTGCCGTGCCGCTGCGGCCCGACGGCCGCGCACAGGGCATCGAGGTGCGCGCCGAGGACACCGGCGAGCGCTACACGCTCAGCGGCAAGTGCGTGATCAACGCGACCGGCGTGTGGGTCGACACGATCCGCCGGCTGGCCGACCCGAGTGCCGAGGCACTGGTCTCGCCCAGTCAGGGCACGCATCTGCTGCTCGACGCGTCGTTCTGGCCGGGCGGGCATGCGCTGCTGATTCCGAATACCGCTGACGGGCGGGTGCTGTTCGTGCTGCCGTGGAACGGCAAGACGCTGATCGGCACCACCGACGTGCCGCGCGAGGACACGCCATTCGAGCCGCAACCGCGCGACGAGGAGATTGATTTCCTGCTGCAAACGGCCGGTCAATATTTGAGCCGCCGGCCTGGTCGGGGCGATATTCTTGGTCATTTCACCGGTTTGCGCCCGTTGGTCAGGGCAGGGGCATCGTCTACCGCCGAGCTCTCGCGCGAGCATCTGATCCGGGTCGAGCGCGACGGCATGATCACCGTCACCGGCGGCAAATGGACCACTTACCGGCGCATGGCGCAAGACACGCTGGACACGGCAATCCGTATCGGCCAGTTGCCGCCGGCGCCGTGCCGCACCGAGCGCCTGAAGCTCGCCGGCGCTTCATGACGCATCGGCGTTGCCAAACAACACCGACGCGCCGAGCGGCGCGGTGCCGACGTGGTGCCGAAACAATCCGAGCATATTGCGCCATGGGTCGAGCGCCCGCTCGGGTGGTGGCGCGACCTCGCGGCGCGCCATATCCTCGTCGCTGACTTCGCAATTCAAACGGTGGGTCGTCGCGTCGAGTTCGACCATGTCGCCGTCGCGCACGCGCGACAGGGGCCCGCCAGCGATCGCCTCCGGTGACACGTGAATCGCCGCCGGGACCTTACCCGAGGCGCCTGACATGCGCCCGTCGGTCACCAGCGCCACGCGATGCCCCCGATCCTGCAGCAGACCCAGCATCGGCATGAGTTTGTGCAACTCGGGCATGCCATTGGCCCGGGGCCCCTGGAAGCGCACGACCACCACCACGTCTCGCGTCAGCTCGCCGGCCTTGAATGCGGCCTGAGCTTCCTCCTGCGAGGCGAACACGCGTGCCGGCGCACGCACGCGATGCTGCTCGGGCTTGAGCGCCGAGGATTTGACGACGGCCTGCCCGAGGTTGCCGCGCAGCACGCGCAGCCCGCCCTCGGGCGCGAACGGATTACTCAGCGGGCGCACGATCGATTCGTCGAGGCTGGCTTGCGGCGCGGGCCGCCAGCATAGTGTGTCGCCTTGCAGACCGGCCTCCTGCGTGTATGCATCCAGACCCGCGCCCATCACGGTGTCGACGCCGGCGTGCAGCAGGCCGCCCGCGAGCAGCTCCCGAATCACGAAGTTCAGACCGCCGGCAGCCTGGAATTGGTTCACATCGGCCGATCCGTTCGGATAGATACGACTGAGCAGCGGCACCGCCTCGGACAGGTCGGCGATATCCTGCCAGGTGAGCAGCAGGCCCGCGGCGCGTGCCATTGCCACCAGATGCAGCGTGTGATTGGTCGAGCCGCCTGTGGCCAGCAGGCCGACCACGCCGTTGATGATGGCGCGCTCGTCGAGCATCGCCGCGAGCGTCGCGCCGTTGTGCGCCAGCGCCACCGCGCGCGCCGTGGCGGCTTGCGTGAGCGCATGCCGCAGGGGCGTGCCGGGATTGACGAACGACGCGCCCGGCAGGTGCAGCCCCATGAATTCCATCAGCATCTGGTTGCTGTTGGCGGTGCCATAGAAGGTGCAGGTGCCGGCGCCGTGATAAGCGGACAATTCGGCGTCCAGCAGCTGTTCTCGACTGACCTCGCCGGCGGCGTATTGCTGGCGGATCAGCGACTTCTCATCGTTGGGCAGGCCGGAGGGCATCGGACCTGCCGGGGCGAATACCGCGGGCATATGGCCGAAGCCAAGCGCGCCCATCACCAGGCCCGGCACGATCTTGTCGCATACGCCGAGAAAGATACCTGCGTCGAACACCTGATGCGACAGCGCGACGAGGGTCGCCAGCGCGATGATATCGCGCGAGAACAGCGACAGCTCCATGCCGGCATAACCCTGCGTAATGCCGTCGCACATTGCCGGCACACCGCCGGCGACCTGTGCGCTCGCGCCATGGGCGCGCGCGGCCGCCTTGATGATGTCGGGAAAAATCGCGAACGGCTGATGCGCGGACAGCATGTCGTTATAGGCCGAGACGATCGCGAGATTGGGGTTGTGCTCGGCGCGCAGCTTCAGGCGGTCGTCGGCGGGCGCGGCCGCCATTGCATGGGCCAGGTTCGCGCATCCGAGGGCGGCACGCCCCGGTTGGGTGCGCCGCGCAAGGTCGATACCTGCCAGATAGGCCAGTCGCGTGTCCCTGCTGCGCGTGCGAAGGCGCTCGGTGACCGCTTCAAGGGTAGGGTGGATTGCCATGATTGACCGGAATTCGCCTCGGGACTTGTGTTTGAGTGTAGTTAAACTACACTTTAGTGTCAAAAATGTTCTCTTTTAACTACATAGGCCCGCTCCCCATGGCTTCCACGAATACCACCCCCTCGTTCACTTTCGTGCTATTCGGCGCCACTGGCGATTTGTCGCTGCGCAAAGTATTGCCGGCGCTGTACCGCGCCCACCGTTCCGATCAACTGTGCGACGACGGGTATATCGTCGCGGTCGCCCGCAAGTCGATGGACTCGGCCGATTACCATGCGTGGGCGCGGGAGCAGGTGCGGCCCCATCTCGACATGGAACGGATCGACGAGGACGACTGGGAGCGTTTCCTGAACCGGATTACCTATGTAGCCCTCGATCTGACCCGGCAGGACGATTTCACGCAACTGCGCGACGCGCTGGACGGCAAGCCTGCCGCCCGGGTGTTTTATCTGGCGACCGGACCCGCCCTGTTCGAGCCGGTGTGCAAGGGACTGGCCGCGGCGGGGCTGCACGATGGCGGGCGAATCGTGCTGGAAAAGCCGCTTGGCCACGACTTGCGGTCGTCGCGAGAAATCAACGATACGGTCGGAGAGATCTTCAGCGAACAGCAGATCTACAGGATCGATCATTACCTCGGCAAGGAGGCGGTGCAGAATCTGCAGGCACTGCGTTTCGGCAACGCGTTGTTCGAGCCGCTGTGGCGCCGCGAGTGGATCGAGAATATTCAGATTACGATCGCCGAGGAGCTGGGGGTCGAAGGGCGGGGCGATTTTTACGATCAAACCGGCGCGTTGCGTGACATGGTGCAGAACCATCTGCTCCAGTTGCTGGCCATTGTCGCCATGGAGCCGCCGCATTCGATGGCCGCCGATCCGGTGCGCGACGAGAAGCTGCGCGTATTGCGCTCCCTCAAGCCGATTGCCATCGACGAGGTCAATCAGTTGGTGGTGCGCGGCCAGTACCAGAGCGGCCTGAGCGGCGGGGCATCGGTGCCCGCTTACGCGCGTGAGCCGGGTGTGGCTGCCGAGAGTCGGACCGAAACCTTCGTGGCGCTCAAGGCGGAGATCAACAACTGGCGCTGGGCCGGCGTGCCGTTTTTTCTGCGAACCGGCAAACGTCTGGCCGAGCGCGTGGCCGAGATCGTGATCAATTTCCGCCCGGTGCCGTATGCGCTGATGGGCGAAGCGTCGTTGCGCGCCGGCGCCAACCGGCTGGTGATCCGCCTCCAGCCGAATGAATCGATGCGGCTGTATTGCCTGGCCAAGCAACCCGGCGAAGGGATGCAATTGCAAAGTGTGCATCTTGACTTGGCGTTCGACCAGTTTTTCAAGGCCGGAAGCATGGACGCGTATGAGCGGTTGCTGCTCGACGTGATCCACGGTCGCCTGGCGCTGTTCGTACGGCGCGATGAGCAGGAGCAAGCATGGCGTTGGGTCGAACCGATCATGACCGGTTGGGCCGACAGCGCGCGCATGCCGAAACTGTATTCGGCCGGGACGTGGGGGCCGGCAGCGTCGAGCGCGCTGTTGGCGCAGCACGGCACGTGCTGGCTAGAGGAGGAAAACTGACATCATGTTGATCTGGCGAAATTTCGACTCGATCGAGGCCCAGGCCGATGGTTTGAGTGCCGCGCTGGTGCGTGCGCTGCACGACGTGCTGGAGCGCCAGCCGCGCGCATTGCTGGCGCTATCCGGCGGCAGCAGTCCGCGAGCCCTGCTGCCCCGGCTCGCGCAGTCCGGTCTGCCGTGGGAGCGCATCGATTTGACGCTGGCCGACGACCGCTGGGTTCCCGACAGCGATCCGGACAGCAATGCGCGGCTGCTGCGCGAGTGCCTGCGGCAGGCGGGCGCCGGCGCCGCGGGCTGGCTGCCGCTGGTCGACATGAGCAAGTCCGCGGCTGAACAGGTACAGCAGTTGAACGATCATTTCCCCTACCGGCAGCCCGACGTATGCGTGCTCGGCATGGGCCTCGACGGACACACCGCGTCGTTGTTTGCCGATGCGCCGCAATGGCCGCAGGCGCGCCACACGGAGGCTCGCTTCGTATTTATGGAGCCAGCCAATGCGCCCCATGCGCGCGTGAGCTGGTCGCTTGCCGCGTTGCGCGAGTGCGGCCGGCTGTTTCTATTGATTCAGGGCGAAGCCAAGCGCGACGTGCTGTGCGCCGCGGCCGAGCTCGACCAGGATAACGCGATTTCCCGTTTGAGCCGCGATCAAGGAGTGACACTGGATGTCTATTGGTGTGCCGAAGCATGAACGTGCCGGGGGCCGGGCGCGCGCCCCCCGTTTGCTGGCCGACGTCGGCGGCACGAACGCGCGCTTTACCCTCGAATTCGAGCCAGGGCAATGGCGCCATATCAAAGTCTACCCGTGTGCCGACTATGCCGGCCTGGCCGAGGTGATCCAGGCGTACCTGCGCGACGCCGCCGACGTGCTCGATGGCACGCGCGTCACGCATGCGGCCGTGGCGATCGCCACGCCGATCGATGGCGACGAAGTGGCAATGACCAATCACAACTGGCGTTTTTCGATCGAGCAGACTCGTACGACGCTCTCGCTCGATACGCTGTTGGTGGTCAATGATTTCGCCGCGCTGGCGATGGCGGTGCCGCGCCTGGACGAGCATCAGCGTGTGCCGGTGGGCGGCGGCAGCGCGCGCCCCGGCAGTGTGATCGGTGTGTTGGGCCCGGGCACCGGGCTGGGTGTCTCCGGGCTGGTGCCTGCCGGTGAGCGCTGGATACCGCTGGACAGCGAAGGCGGTCACGCAAATTTCTCGCCGGCCGATGCGCGCGAGCTCGCCGTCCTGCAGTATGCCTGGCAGACCCACGAGCATGTCTCGTTCGAGCGGCTGGTGTCGGGGCCGGGCATCGCGCTGGTGTATCAGGCGCTGGCGGCGCAGCACCAGCGTCGGGCCGAGCCGCTGGAGACCGCCGACATCGTCAAGCGGGGACTGGCCGGGCAGTGCGATCTGTGCATGGAGGCCGTCGAGTGTTTCTGCGGCATGCTCGGCACCTTCGCCGGCAATGTCGCCATCACGCTCGGCGCGCGCGGCGGTGTCTACATCGGGGGCGGTGTAGTGCCGCATCTGGGCGACTACTTCGCGCGCTCGCCGTTTCGTGCCCGCTTCGAGGCCAAGGGTCGTTTCACCGATTATCTGGCGCAGGTACCGACATTTGTCATCGCCGACCCATACCCGGCTTTCCTGGGCGTGTCCGCGATCCTGGCCGATCACCTGCGCGGCGGCACGCCCGGCGGCGCGCTGGTGGAACGGGTGCAGCATATGCAGAGCAAGCTCAGCCCGGCAGAGCGGCGCGTGGCCGACCTGATGATCAATCACCCGCGCACGCTGATCGGCGACCCGGTGGGAGAGATCGCCCGCAAGGCCAACGTCAGCCAGCCGACCGTGATCCGGTTTTGCCGATCGCTCGGTTGCCAGGGTCTGACCGATTTCAAGTTGAAACTGGCCGGCGAGCTGATCGGCTCGCTGCCGGTCGGGCAAAGCCGCGTGCGCCTGGGCGACGCCGCGTCGGATTTCGGCAGCAAGGTGCTGGACAACACCATGTCGGCGATTCTCCAAATGCGCGAGCATTTGAATTTCGACGCGCTCGAGCAAGCCATCGACCGCTTGCATCGGGCGCATCGTATCGAGTTCTATGGCTTGGGCAACTCCGGCATCGTGGCTCAGGATGCGCACTACAAATTCTTTCGCTTCGGCATCCCGACGATTGCCTATCACGACCCCTATCTTCAGGCGGCTTCGGCGGCGCTGTTGCGGCAAGGCGATGTAGTCGTGATGGTGTCGAATTCAGGCAAGTCGGAAGAGTTGCTGCGTCTGGCCGACCAGGTGCTGCGCGCTGGCGCAAGCGTCATTGCGCTGACCACCCGCGGCACGCCGCTGGCCAAAAAGGCGAGCGTGGCGCTCGAGACGGATCATCTCGAAATGCGCGATTCGCACCTGTCGATGATCTCGCGCATTCTGCATTTGCTGATGATCGACATCCTCGCGGTCGGCGTGGCGATTCGCAAGGCCTCGCCGGTGCTCGACAGCGCTGGTCAGGGCGAGGACGAGCACGGCGGGGCCCTGCCCAACGCCGCGCGCGATGCGGCCGATGCGGTGCTCGAGTGGCTCAGTCATGGCGCGGCAAGCGGCGAGGCGGTGCAACAGGGGGCCATCGGAGCGTCGTGACTTGGGGTTGATTTCGGTTGCATGACGCGCGACGCTGGCCTACGCTGGAACGAATCGGCCGCCGTCGCGGCCATCCAGGAGGAACGTCATGTCAAATCATGTCTACAAGATGATCGAATTGACCGGATCGTCGTCCACGTCGATCGAGGATGCCGTGCAACGAGCCATCGGCAAGGCCTCCGACACACTGCACAACCTGAACTGGTTCGAGATCGTCGATACGCGCGGCCATATCGAAGGCGGCAAGGTCGCGCACTGGCAAGTCACGCTCAAGGTCGGCATGCGGCTGGACGAATGACCGGCGCGCGGCCAGCGCGAATACGCCAAACGGAGTTTTGTCCAGGCGCGACCGGGCCATGTCAAAATAGGCGCACGCCGAAACCCGGCGCTTGTATTGCCAAGGATTCCGAATGCGCGAGAAAACCCCTAATCATGCGACCCGGACGATTGCCGACCCGGTTGCCGCAGTGGCGTACCTGAAGGAAATCTATGACGCCAATACGGCGCATCTGCGCGCCGCCTTCGCGCGCTTTTCCGCCGGCCGTGCGCCTGAACAGCGCGTGCGAGCCTTTTATCCGTTCGTGCGCATCACTACCGAGGATATTACGGCGCTCGACAAGCGCCTGTCATATGGTTTTGTTTCGGGGCCAGGCACTTACGAGACCACCGTGACCCGTCCGGATCTGTTTGGCAACTACTACGTCGAGCAATTGCGCCGGCTGGCCCAGAACCATCACGTTGCCTTCGACGTCGGCGTGAGCGAGGAGCCGATTCCGATCCATTTTGCGTTCGAAGAGGGTGTGTACCTCGAGGGCGACCTCGACCAGAGCCACCTGCGCGTGCTGCGCAACGCGTTCGACGTGCCCGATCTGGCGAGCATGGACGACGGCATCGTCAACGGCACTCACCCCGAATCTGCCGATGGCCCGAATCCGCTGGCATTGTTCACCGCGCCGCGGGTCGACTACTCGCTGCACCGCCTGCGGCATTACACGGCGACCTCGCCGCAGCACTTCCAGAATTTCGTGCTGTTTACCAACTACCAGTTCTATATCGATGAATTCATCGCGCTGGGCCGTGAATTGATGCGCGCCACCGATGACGCGACGCTGCGCGAATATCGCAGCCAGTACACCGCGTTTGTCGAACCTGGCGACGTGATTCACTGGAATGACAATCTCGGTGCGCGAGCCGCCGAGGGTACGCCAGTCAAGCGTCTGCCGCAGATGCCGGCATATCACCTGGTGCGCCCCGATGGCGCCGGCATCACGATGGTCAATATCGGCATCGGGCCGTCGAATGCCAAAACCATCACCGACCACATTGCCGTGCTGCGCCCGCATGCGTGGCTCATGTTGGGGCACTGCGCCGGTTTGCGAAATTCCCAGAGATTGGGCGATTACGTGCTGGCGCATGGCTACGTGCGCGAGGATCACGTGCTCGACGCCGATTTGCCGCTGTGGGTGCCGGTGCCGCCGCTGGCCGAGGTGCAGGTGGCTCTCGAGCGTGCGGTGGCCGATGTCACGCAACTCGATGATTACGAGCTCAAGCGCGTGATGCGCACCGGCACCGTGGTGACGGTCGACAACCGTAACTGGGAATTACGTGACCATCGCGAGCCGGTGCAGCGCATGAGCCAGAGTCGGGCGATCGCACTCGATATGGAAAGCGCCACAATTGCCGCCAACGGATTCCGGTTCCGGGTTCCGTACGGCACGTTGCTTTGCGTGTCAGACAAACCGCTGCATGGCGAACTCAAGCTGCCCGGCATGGCCGATCACTTTTACCGCGAGCGCGTCGACCAGCATCTGAAAATCGGCGTCAAGGCGATGGAGTTGTTGCGCGGCAGCGGCCTGGACCGGTTGCACAGCCGCAAGCTGCGCAGTTTCGCGGAAGTGGCGTTCCAGTAGACGGCGAGCCGGCCGGGCTGGAACGCCCGGCGCTCACTGCAGCAGCGGGCCCGCCTGCACGTCGAATGCAATGCCCCTGAGCTCGGCCGCGGATACCAGCAGGCTCAGGTATTGCCGGATAGACTGATGCCGCACGTGAGCCGCAAGATATTGACCGACTGCTTCCCGCACGGTGTCGAAAGGCAGTGTGGCGCCCGGCACGCGCCGCTCCACCACGACGATATGAAAGCCGTAGCGCGTGTTGACCAGGCCGGGCAACAGGCCGGTGCGCTCGCTGTCGAACACGGCCGCCTCGAATTCCGGCACGCTTTCGCCGCGGGTCAGTTGTCCCAGATTGCCGCCGACCTGCCCGGACGGGCAATTGGATAGGGTCTTTGCCAGCTCCTCGAAGCGTTCGGGATGCTGCGCCAGTTCCCGATGCGTTTGCTCGGCGCGCGCGCGCACCTGGGTCATCGCAGCGTTCGCCGTCACCGCGAAAAGGATATGGCGTACGAAGGCGACGTCAGGGCTGCGGAATTTCTTCTGGTTCGCCGTGTAGTAGCGCAAGCACTCCTCGTCCGACGGTTCGGGCATCGCGCACTCCATTGCCAGCAACCGGTCGATGGCGGCATCGTCCAACGCCGCTGCTTCGCTCAGGAGGCCCGCTTCCAGCGCCTTTTGCTTGAGCAGCTCCTGCACCACCAGCGCGCGTCGCGCCGCCTGCTCGGGGTCAGGCTGATCCGCGTGGGCCAGGGATTCCTCCGCAATCGCGCGGGCGTCGATCACGACGCCGTTGACGGCAAGCTCGGTTCCGCGGGAGACATTGATTTCCGGCATGAGAATCTCCTTCAGTTAGCGCTTGCGCACGATTTGATGCGGACGGACGAGGTACGCGGGCGTGGACAGACCGCTCCAGATGTGCACCAGGCGCGTGAACGGCGAAATCAGGAAGATCGTGAAGCCCAGTGCGATATGGGTTTTGTAGACGAGCGGCACACCCACCAGAAGAGCCGAGCTGCCGGGGGCGAACGTGACGATTCCTTTGACATAGTCGCTCAGCGTCTCGAACATGATGCCGTCCATATGCGCCATCGACATCGGCACCGTTGCCAGGCCGAGTGCGAGCTGAACCCATAATGCCAACAGCACGACGATGTCGGCGCGCGTGCTGTTGACGCGAATGCGGGGGTCGGAAAGGCGGCGGTAGAGCAGTATCGACAGCCCGATAATGGCGACGATGCCGGCGCTGCCGCCGCCGACCATGGCGATCATCTGGTGCTGGGATGCGTTCAGAAACGGCGACACCATCCAGTGCGGCGCAAGGAAGCCGGCGAAGTGGCCGGCTACCACGACCAGCACGCCGAAGTGAAACAGGTTGCTCCCCAGGCGCAATTGGCGGCGCCTCAGCAACTGGGATGAGTCACTTTTCCATGTGTATTGTTCGCGATCGAAGCGGATCAGACTGCCGATCAACCATATCGCGAGGCAGATATAAGGGTAGATGCCAAACAGGAAAGTGTTGACGAAGTGCTGGCTCATGGAACTGCTCCAACTAAAAATTGCGGTCAGGGCGGCATTGCCGATGCCGCTCCACGATGGCGGCCGAGTTATCGCGCGGGCCGTTTGTCATAAAAGTGCACGGGTTGCGGTGTCGCCCCCAGCGCGCCCGGCGCGCCCAGAAAACTCACCGGCGGATCTTCCCATTCGCGGTCGAGCGCTGCGTGGTCCGGCTCAGTCGACTCGCCGGCAACTTCCTCAGCGGCGCCCCGTTCCCGGAGCTCGCCGGCGAGCGCCAGGACTGCGTCGACCGCCGCCGCGTATGGTGTGCCCAGGGCACTGAGCGCATTCGCCAGATTGCTCACGATATGACTGATTTCGCCAAGCAGCGCTTGCGCTTCGTCGTGCTCGAGCTGGGCGAGAAACTCCAGGAATACCGGCAAATAGTCGGGCAGCTCGCCGTTGGCCAGCGCCAGCCCGTGGGCCTCGTAGGTGGTCAGTAAATCGACCATCGCCTGGCCCCGTTCGCGCGATTCGCCGTGCACGTGCTCGAACAGATAGAGCGACGCGGCGCGGCCGCGATCGAAGGTGTCGACGTAATCTTCCTGCGATTCGATGAGCGTTCTTGCCGACAGTTGATCGAGTAGCGTGTCCAGGTCAGCGCGCACGACGGGTGGCAGCGCATCAGCGCCGGCCAGTGCCGCGCGGATTTCGCCCAGCGAGTCGAGCAGGGCCTGATCGGGATAGTCGAGCAGGGCGCTGAGCATGCTCAATAACAATCGATTATGCTGAGCCATCATTTCTCCACCGAGTGTATTGGAATCGTCTTGCGCTGAGCCGACGGCCCCTTGTTGCCGGCGAACAGGCTGCCTTCGCTGGTGCCGCCCGAGCAGCCGTTGCCAAACGAGAAGCCGCATGAGGAACGCAACTCGAAGGCGTTCTCCGCATATTCCCGATGCGCGGTCGGAATCACGAAGCGATCCTCGTAGTTGGCGATCGCCAGGTACCGGTACATTTCCTCGACCTGAGCCACGTCCAGGGCGACATCGTCGAGCAGGGCCGGCGTGTCGCGGCGCTCGACGTGCCGCTCGCGCATGAAGGCGCGCATTGCCAGCAAACGCTTGAGCGCGAACTTCACTGGGGCTTCGTCACCCGCCGTGAGCAAGTTGGCGAGATAGCGCAGCGGAATGCGCAGGGCATCGACATCGGGCAGCAGACCGTTCATGCCGAGCCGTCCGTCATTGGCCGCCGCATTGATCGGCGAGAGCGGCGGCACATACCAGACCATCGGCAAGGTCCGGTATTCAGGGTGCAGCGGGAAGGCGATTTTCCATTCCATGGCCATCTTGTAGACCGGCGAATGACGTGCCGCCTCGAGCCAGCTTGCCGGCACGCCGTCGCGTTCGGCCTGCTCGCGCACCGCCGGATCGTTCGGGTCGAGGAAGATCGACAACTGAGCTTCGTACAGATCCTGCGGATCGGTTGCCGAGGCCGCTTCTTCGATGCGGTCGGCGTCGTACAGCAGCACGCCGAGATAGCGAATCCGGCCCACGCAGGTTTCGGAGCAGACCGTCGGCTGGCCGGCTTCGATACGCGGATAGCAGAAAATGCATTTCTCCGATTTGCCGCTTTGCCAGTTGTAATAGATTTTCTTGTAAGGGCAGCCCGACACGCACATGCGCCAGCCCCGGCATTTGTCCTGATCGATCAGCACGATGCCGTCTTCCTCGCGCTTGTAGATCGCGCCGGAAGGGCAGGAAGCCGCGCAGGCCGGGTTCAGGCAGTGCTCGCAAAGCCTGGGCAGGTACATCATGAAGGTGTTTTCGAACTCGCCGTAGATGTCGGTCTGCACCTGATCGAAGTTGTAGTCCTGCTTGCGCTTTTCGAATTCACCGCCGAGAATCTCTTCCCAGTTCGGGCCCCATTCGATCTTCTCCATCCGCTCGCCGGAAATCAGCGAGCGCGGGCGGGCGACCGGACTGCCCTTGCTGGCCGGCGCCTCCTGCAGGTGCGCATAATCGAAGGTGAACGGCTCATAGTAGTCGTCGATTTCCGGCAGATTCGGATTGCCGAAGATGTTCGCCAATACACGCCATTTGCTGCCGGCGCGCAGGTCGATCTTGCCGTTCGCCTTGCGCTTCCAGCCGCCCTGCCAGCGGTCCTGGTTTTCCCAGTCCTTCGGATAGCCGATGCCGGGCTTGGTCTCGACGTTGTTGAACCACGCGTATTCCATGCCCTCGCGCGATGTCCAGACGTTCTTGCAGGTGACTGAGCAGGTGTGACAGCCGATGCATTTGTCCAGATTCAGGACCATGCCGATTTGTGCGCGAATTTTCATTGCTTTTCTCCTGACCGGCCATCGCTCGACGTCTGCACCGGCGCAGACATTCGAGTGGGGGACGTGCCGTCTTTCCAATCGATCGTTGCCATTTTCCTGACGATGACGAATTCGTCGCGATTGGCGCCGACCGTGCCGTAATAGTTGAAACCGTAGGACAGCTGCGCGTAGCCGCCGATCATGTGGGTCGGCTTGAGCAAGACCCGGGTTACCGAGTTGTGAATGCCGCGTACGCCGCTGACTTCGGTGCCGGGCGTATTGATGATCTTTTCCTGCGCGTGATACATGAATACCGCGCCGGCCGGAATGCGCTGGCTGACCACCGCGCGTGCTGCCAGCGAGCCGTTCAGGTTGAACGCCTCGATCCAGTCGTTGTCGACCACGCCGATTTTCTTTGCGTCGATTTCCGAGATCCAGACGATCGGGCCGCCGCGCGAAAGCGTGAGCATCAGCAGATTGTCGGTATAGGTGCTGTGAATTCCCCACTTCTGGTGCGGCGTGAGGAAATTCAGCGCGATTTCGGGGTTGCCGTTTGAGCGTTCACCGGATGTTTGACCGATGCTGCGCGTGTCGACCGGCGGTTTGTAGACGCATAGCGCCTCGCCGAAATCGCGCATCCAGGGGTGATCCTGGTAAAGCTGTTGGCGACCCGACAGGGTGCGCCATGGAATCAGCTCGTGCACGTTGGTGTAGCCGGCGTTGTAGGACACATGCTCGGATTCGATACCGCTCCAGGTCGGCGACGAGATGATCTTGCGCGGTTGCGCCTGAATGTCACGAAAGCGGATGCGTTCGTCCTCCCTGGCGCGGGCGAGGTGCGTGTGGTCGATCCCGGTGCGGGCCGACAGCGCTTGCCAGGCCTTGACGGCAACGCCGCCATTGGTTTCGGGGGCCAGCGACAGGATCACTTCGGCCGCGTCGATGCCGGAAAGAATCTGGGGCCGGCCCTGCGAGATGCCTTCGTCTCTGACCGGGGAGTTCAGGTCGCGCAACTGCTCGATCTCGTCGCCGGTTTGCCAGTTGATGCCTTTGCCGCCGTTGCCCAGCGAATCCAGCAGCGGACCAAGCGAGGTGAATTGGCGGTAAATGTTCGGGTAGTCGCGCTTGACCACCGTCACATTGGGCATTGTCTTGCCGGGAATCGGTTCGCATTCGCCGTGTCCCCAGTCGGCGATTTCGCCGTTCTGGGCAATCTCCCCGGCGCTGTCATGCTGCAGCGGCGAGAGCACCACGTCCTGCTCGACGGCCAGGTGGCCGCGCGCGAGCGCGGAAAATTCGCGGGCAATGCCCTTGTAGATGTCCCAATCGCTCTTGGCCTGCCATGCGGGATCGACCGCTGCCGACAGCGGGTGAATGAACGGGTGCATGTCGGACGTGTTCATGTCGTCCTTCTCGTACCAGGTTGCCGTGGGCAGCACGACATCCGAGTACAGGCAGGTGGTCGACATCCGGAAGTCCAGCGTCACGACCAGATCGAGCTTGCCTTCAGGCGCCTGATCGTGCCACTTGACTTCCTTGGGCAGAACGCCCGCGGTGGCGCCGAGGTCCTTGCCCTGCACGCCATGTTCGGCGCCAATCAGGTGCTTGAGGAAGTATTCGTGCCCCTTGCCCGACGATCCGAGCAAGTTGGAGCGCCACACGAACAGATTGCGCGGGAAGTTCTCCGGCGCATCCGGATCGACACAGGACATTTCCAGCGAGCCGTCCTTGAGCGCCTGCGCGACATAAGCGGCGGCGCCGGCCGCGCCGGCCGCGCGGCCGATATCGAGCGGATTGGTCTTGAGCTGCGGCGCGGAGGGCAGCCACCCCATGCGCTCGGCACGCACGTTGTAATCGATCGGACTGTCGGAGTGCGCGGGTTGTCCGGCCAGCGGCGACAGAAGATCGCTGATTTTCATCGTTTCGTAGCGCCACTGGTCGGTGTGCGCATAGAAAAACGACGTGCCGTTCATGACCCGGTTCGGCCGATACCAATCGGTGCCGAACGCCAGCGGCAGCCAGCCGGTCTGCGGCCGCAGCTTTTCCTGGCCGACGTAATGCGACCAGCCCCCGCCTGAGCGCCCGATGCAGCCGCACATGATGAGCAGGTTGATGATCCCGCGATAGCTCATGTCCATGTTGAACCAGTGGTTCAGGCCGGCGCCGAGAATCACCATCGATTTGCCCTGCGTCTTGTCGGCATTGTCGGCAAATTCGCGCGCCACGGCGATGACGTCCTGACGTTTGACGCCGGTGATCTTTTCCTGCCATGCGGGCGTGTATGGCACGTCGTCGTCGAAACTGCCGGCCACGTTCGGGCCGCCGAGCCCCTGGTCCACGCCGTAATTGGCCACGAACAGGTCATACACCGTGGCGACCAGCACTTCGCCATTGCGCGTTTGCACCCTGCGTACGCCGATACGGCGCGGCAGTACGCTGTCGTGCCCGGTGTGGGCAAAGTGGGTGTGCTCGACGTTGCCGAAATACGGGAAGGCGACGTCGACCACCTCGTCATGCGCGGCAACGAAGGACATTGCCGGACGGATCCGCTGTCCTTGCGCGTCTTCTTCCTTCAGGTTCCATTTGCCGGCGTCGCCGCCTTCCTTCTGTCCCCAGCGAAAGCCGATCGAACCGAGCGGGGCCACCGGCTTGCCGCTCAGTTCGTCGAACGCGACAGTCTTCCAGTCCGCGTTGTTGTCCTGGCCGAGCGCATCGTCGAATTCCGCGGCACGCAGCATCCGCTCCGGCACGTAATGGTTGCCCTGCTTTACCACGCGTACCAGCAGAGGCATGTCGGTGTAGCGGCGGCAGTATTCGGCGAAATACTCGCTCTTGGCAGCCACATGAAACTCTTTGAGTACGACGTGCCCCATCGCCAGCGCGAGCGCCGCATCGGTGCCTTGCTTGGGGTGCAGCCAGATATCGCCGAACTTCGCTCCCTCGGCGTAGTCGGGAAACACCGAAACGACCTTGGTGCCGCGGTAGCGCACCTCGGTCATGAAGTGGGCGTCCGGCGTGCGGGTCTGCGGTACGTTGGAGCCCCACATCATGATGAAGGTGCTGTTGTACCAGTCTGCCGACTCAGGTACGTCGGTCTGTTCACCCCACGTTTGCGGCGAGGCGGGCGGCAGATCGCAGTACCAGTCGTAGAAGCTCAGGCCGACACCGCCGATCAGCGAGAGATAGCGGCTGCCGGCTGCGTATGAAACCATCGACATGGCCGGAATCGGCGAGAAGCCGATGACCCGGTCGGGACCATATTTTTTGACGGTATGCACGTTGGCCGCGGCGACGATCTCGTTGACCTCGTCCCAGCTCGCGCGCACGAAACCGCCCAGGCCGCGACGCCGCACGTATGAAGCACGGGCTGTGGGATCGTCGACGATCGCACGCCAGGCTTCGACCGGCTCCATGCTCAGCCGCTTCTCGCGCCACTGCGTGAGCAAGGCGCTTCGGACCAGCGGGTATTTGAGGCGGTTGGCACTGTACAGGTACCAGGAATACGAGGCGCCGCGCGCGCAGCCGCGCGGCTCGTGATTCGGCATGCCGGCGCGGGTGCGCGGATAGTCGGTCTGCTGGGTCTCCCAGGTCACGATGCCGTTCTTGACGTAAATCTTCCAGGAGCACGAACCGGTGCAATTGACACCATGGGTCGAGCGGACGATTTTGTCATGTTGCCAGCGCTGCCGGTAACCGTTTTCCCATTTGCGGTCTTCCTGGGTGGTCATCCCATGACCGTCGGAGAATTTGGGCCGGGCCGAGGAAAAGTAGCGCAATCTATCCAGAAAGTGGCTCATAGGTATCTCAGGTCGTTGCCTTCGGGTGGGCAGGGTGTGTGAAGTAGAAGGTGGCGGTCGATCCGTGGGCCGTGCGGCTCACACGCGGCCGCCGCACGGATACGGGCATACCGCTCACGCGCCGGCGCGTGAACCGGCCGCCGCTCGGGCAACGCTGCCGACCACGCGCGGCTTGACATCGTTGCGCTTGACGTAGAGCAGGCATGTCAGCGCCAGGCTTGCGATGGCCAGGACGATATAAACCATGTAGCCGCGCGCATAGCCGATGTGGCCCATCGATTGCGCGACCCGCCCGAGCAGCGGGGGTACCACGAAGCCGCCGAGCGCACCCAACCCGCCGACCCAGCCGGCTGTGCCGCCGACCGCATCCGGAACGTAATGGGGCACCAGCTTGAAGACTGCCGCGTTGGCCACGCCCATGCCGGCGCCGATCAGGAACTCACCGGTGACCGTCAGCCAGAAGTCTTGCGAGACGGTCATGAGCACCGCGCCAACCAGCACTGTCGTGTAGGACGCCAGCGCGACCTTTTCTCCGCCGAAGCGATCCGACCAACTGCCGCCAGGCACGCGGATGATGGAGGCGAACAGCGAGAAACCGGCGGTCAGTGCCACGGCGACCCAGCCCGGCGCCTTGTAGAAGGACGTCCAGAAAGTGGGCAGCCAGGCCGTCAGCGCAAGGAAGCCACCGAAGGAAGTGAAATACAGCGCTACCAGAGGCCAGGTACGCCAGCTGGCCGCCGAATCGAGCAGAGTGCGCAGCACACTGGTTGCCGGGAACATCTCCTGGCCGTGGGTTTTCGCCAGTGCTTGCGCTTCGGCGACCGGCAGGTCCTGCTGGCCACGCAGCTGGAAATACGGCGCGTTGTAACCAAGGAAGAGATACAGCACGATACCGACGAGCACGATGGCCAGCGAGACCAGGTAGCCTACCCACAAGCCGCCGGCGGCAATGATCAGCGGCAGCAGGATCGCGACCAACCCCGGCGAGGTGTTGCCCAACCCGGCGTAGATGGCCAGAGCCTTGCCCTGCTCGGACTTCGGAAACCAGTAGGAGACCTGCCCGATACCGACGGAGAACGTCGCTATGCCGCACCCGCCCAGCGCGCCGAAGAACAGCAGCAGCGGGTAGTGCGCCTGGGTCAGATTGTTCGGGTAAAGCGTCAGGAGCATCCAGTAAAGTCCGGCAATGCCGACCACCGAGGCGAGCAGCAACACCAGGAACGGCAGCTTGCCGCCGTTGCGGTCGACCCAGGCGCCGAACGGAATGCGCAGGAGCGAGCCGGTAAGCATCGGCATCGCCACCAGAAATCCGACTTGCGATGGGCCGAGCTTCATGACCTCGATGAAGCTGCGTGCGGTGGGGCCGAACAGCGAGACCGCACCGAAGCCGATGAAAAATCCGATCGTCGCTCCGATCAGGGAGCGTTTCGCACTGCCATGAATGTCATGAGTGCCCGGAGATGAAGATGCCATTTTCTTCCTCGCTGAATATCTGGTCAGGGTCTGTTTCCGGGGCAGTGGCCCCTGTGCTTGGTTGACGGCCCGGGTTCGGGAGAACCCGGTGTAGCCGAGGTAGCGCAATTTGCTTTTTTAAAGGCTACCGAGATGGTTATATCGCGCCATGACAAATATCAAAGTTGATGCCGCATTTGCGAAAATGCCGCAAAAACCGCGGTTTTCATGTGTTCACGGCAGGGGTGCGGCACTCTGTCACAGGGACAAACGCAGGACGTTCCATTTAATATGCATATAACATGCCTATTTACAAAAGGAACCGATGATGACTCCCGAACAAATCGCCGTGGTGCAAGCAACCGTCCCCGTTTTGGAAGTTCACGGCGAAGACATTACGCGGCACTTTTATCGCCGCATGTTCACGCATCACCCCGAGCTGAAGAACATCTTCAATCAGGGACATCAGGCCAGCGGCAATCAGCAACGCGCGCTGGCCGGCGCCGTGTATGCCTATGCGCGCAACATTGCGAATCCAGGCGTGCTGGAAGCGGCATTGACCCGCATCGCGCACAAGCATGTGAGCCTGGGCATCGAGCCGGCCCAATATTCGATCGTGGGCACCCATCTGCTGGCGTCGATTCGCGAGGTATTGGGCGAGGCGGCGACCGACGAGATTCTCGACGCCTGGAAGGCCGCTTACGAACAGCTGGCCGATCTATTGATCGCGCAGGAAGCCTCGTTGTATGAGGCAAACGATGCCGTGCCCGGCAGCTGGCGCGGCTGGCGCAAATTGAAAGTGGAGCGAAAAGTTCGGGAGAGCAGCGAGATCACGTCGTTTTATCTGGTGGCTTCCGACGGCAGCGCCTTGCCGACGTTTCGCCCCGGGCAGTACGTCAGCGTCAAGCGGCATATCCCCGGCCTCGAGCTGGAACAGCCCCGCCAATACAGTTTGTCGGACGCCCCTCATGGCCGCTGGCTGCGCATTTCGGTCAAGCGTGAAGACGGCGACGCGGCTGCGCAACGGCCGGCGGGATGGGTATCGAGCGAGCTGCACGCCAACCTCAATGAAGGGGACGAGCTGCACGTCAGCGCGCCGTATGGCGATTTCTATCTGGACGAATCCCGTGATACGCCGATCGTCATGATCAGCGGCGGTGTGGGACTCACGCCGATGATGTCGATGCTCAATGCGCTGGTATGGCAAGGCAGCCAGCGGCCCGTGCTGTTCGTGCACGCTTGCCGCGACGCTCAAGTGCATGCCATGAAAACGCGCCTGAACCGCATCGTCGAGGAATGCCCGCAAGTCACGCGTGCGGTGTTTTACGAAACCGTCACGCCCCAGGATGTGCGCGGGCGGGATCATGACTTCGCCGGTCTCGTCGATCTCGACGCGTTGGGCGAAGCCTTGCTGATGCCGCAGGCCGACTACTATTTGTGCGGTCCGTTGCCGTTCATGCAGGCGCAGCGCGACGGCTTGCTGGCGCGCGGCGTGGATCCCGAGCGCATCCATTGGGAGGTTTTCGGGTCCGGCAACTGAGCGCCGGATATCCGGCGATCCACCCATACCTATCAGGCGTACCCGCCGGAACGTCGCGCGGGTAGCTGCAAATCAATCAAGGGGAGCTGCGGGCTCCCCTTGCGCATTTCCCTCTTCGGTTTTTCTCTGCCGTGCGGCGCACCCGGTTCCGTGTGCGCTGTAACGGTTGCGCCTTGCGTGCTGATCGCCAGAATCCCCACCCGAGCGGTTTCCGACTGTGTCGGGTTGTTTTGTTTATAAGTAAAACATTATGAAAACAATAATAACAATTTAATTTTAATTATATTGAAAGGCTTCCATCATGCCAGCTCGGATTCGCCGCGCGGCATGCCATCGAACGGCACGGCGCGGCATCACAGTGGAGGAGCCCTCGTCGATGGCGTATCCCGAGCCCCAAGCCGGCATCAAGCGCTGGTTGCTCAGCTTTGTGCCGAGCCAGGTCGCCGTGCGCTGGCCGGAGCGCCTGCGCGCGTGCCTTGGCGCGCTGCTGGGGATCGCCCTGACCGGCGGCTCGACAGTTTTCCTGCTCGGCTCGACGACAGCGATTCCCATGCTGGTCGCCCCGATGGGCGCCTCTACCGTATTGCTGTTCGCGGCGCCGGCCAGCCCGCTGGCGCAACCGTGGTCGATCATCGGCGGGAATATCGTGGCCGCGGTGGTGGGAGTCGCGTGCGCGCAATGGATCGCCAGTCCGCTCGACGCCGCGGCGCTGGCCGTGTCGCTGGCAATCGGCGTCATGCTGGTACTGCGCTGCCTGCATCCGCCCTCGGGCGCCGTGGCGCTGACCGCCGTGCTCGGCGGGCCGTCGATCCATGCCATGGGTTACGGCTTTGTACTGGCGCCGGTGGCCCTGCAGTCTTTCGCCCTGCTCGGGGCCGCGCTGATTTACCACGCAGCCACCGGGCATCGCTACCCGCACGGCGGCGTCCAACTCGCGGAGCCGGCGGCTTCCGATGCCGGGCCGGTCGCCGCGGGCATCACGCATGCCGACGTCGAGGCGGTGCTGCGTCGGCGCACCGAATGGCTCGACATCGATCCAGCGGATCTGGAGGCCCTGTTGCGCGAGACCGAGTGGCAAGCGTATGCGCGCACCTTCAGCGAACTCAGCTGCGGCGACATCATGTCGCGTCGGATACGTGCCGTGCCCGCCACCGCGACGCTGGATGCGGCTCGCCGCCTTTTGAGCGAGCAGGGGGTCGGGGTGCTGCCTGTGATCGATGTGGGCCGTCGAGTGATCGGCAGCGTCGCGCTGGAAGACCTGCGCCATGCGCGGACCGAGGGGTGGGCGGCCAGGCTCATTGGCGCTATGCTGCGGCCCTGGCAGGAGACTGCTGCCGGCATTGCCACGGTTGATCGGACGGTAATGCGCGACGACCAGAGCGGCACGGTGGATGCCAACGCGTCGATCGCCGAATTGGTGCCGCTGTTTGCGCAATCGGAGCGCCAATGCGTCGCCGTGCTCGATGCGAACCGGCAACTTGCCGGCATTATCACGCAAGCGGATTTGATCGCCGGCATGTATCGTTACACCCGAGCGCCGCAGCGTGCCGCGGCCTGAGGCTGCCGCCGGCGGCCCGTGCTCAGGAGGTGCCCCATGAAAATCTGGCAATGCTCGATTTGCGGCTTTACCTACGACGAGGCCTTGGGCCTGCCCGAGGAGGGCGTCGCGCCCGGCACGCGCTGGGAAGATGTGCCTGCGAGCTGGTCGTGCCCGGAGTGCGGCGCCACCAAGAGCGAATTCGACATGGTCGAGCAGCGCTGAGCGGACATGGCCAACGCGAACGCGCCCATTGTCATCGTCGGCAGCGGGCTGGCCGGGTACAACGTGGCGCGCGAAGTGCGCAAGCTCGACAGGCAAGTCGCAATACTGCTCGTGACCGAAGAGCGCGGCGACTTCTATTACAAGCCGGGGCTGTCCACCGCCCTCGCGCAGAAAAAAACGCCCGAGATGCTGGTCGGCACGCCCGCCGACGAAATGGCCCGCTCGCTCGAGCTCACCCTGTTGGCCGACACCGAAACCACAGCGGTCGACCTCGAGCGGCGCCGCATCGTCACGTCGAGCGGGCAATTCGGCTACGGCAAATTGGTGTTGGCGCTGGGCGCCGACCCGATCGTCCTGCCGATCGGTGGCGACGGCGCGGCCTGTTGCCTGCCGGTCAATGATTTGGCCGGTTACGCGCGCTGGCGCACGCGCCTCGCGTCGGCACGGCGCGTCGCGGTGATCGGTGCGGGGCTGATTGGGTGCGAGTTTGCCAATGACCTGCTGCACGCCGGCATGACGCCGCACGTCATCGATCCCAATCCATTGCCGCTGGCCACCCTGATCCCGCCGACGGCGGGGCAGGCCCTGCGCGACGCCCTGGCTGCGGCCGGCGTGCAGTGGCGGCTGGGCACCGCGGTCAGCACCATCGAGCGGGCCGCGGGCGGCCTTTGCCTGCAATTGACCGACGACCAAACGCTCGCAGCCGACCTGGTGCTGTCGGCCGTCGGCCTGCGGCCGCGCACCGGCCTGGCCCGGGCATGCGGTCTGCGCACGGGCCGCGGCATTTGGGTCGACGAATTCGGGCAAACCAGTGCGCAAGATGTCTTTGCGATAGGCGATTGCGCCGAATACGGCAGCGGTGTGCTGCTTTTCGTGCAGCCGATCATGCTTGCCGCGCGCCAGCTGGCGAAAACGCTGACCGGTGCGTCCAGCGCCATTCGCTTTCCACCGATGCCGGTGATCGTGAAAACCCCGGCCCACCCGGTGGTGGCGCTGAATCCGCCGCCGGCGACGCCTGGCGCATGGAGCGCGGAATCGTCACAGGACGGCGTGGTTCAGTGGTTCGAGACGCCCGACGGCCAGACCCGCGGCTTCGCGCTTACCGGGGCGGCGACACAACGGCGCGCCGAGGCGATGAAACGAGTGGGCGCCTGACAGGCTCGCCGCCGCCCCGCCGGCCGTCATTGTCCGGTGGCAAAGTCACGCCATGCGAGCGCCCGCTCACATATTGATGCGCGGTACCCTGAAGGTGCCATCGAGCGTTTTGAGCTCGGCGCGGTGCAACGCCGCGAGTGCCGACAGGAATTGCTCGCCGCGCGGCAGCAAGTGGACTTCGACCTGACGCCGGTCATGGACGCTGGGCTTGCGCTTGACCAGCTTCAGCTTCTCGCAGCGCGAAACCAGCGCCACGGCGCTGTGGTGCTGCGACTGCAGCCGCTCGGCCAGTTCACCCACGGTGGCCCACTCGCGCCCGGGAAAGCCTTTGATGTGCAGCAGCAATAAATATTGCTGGGGCGTGATACCGGCCCGATGGGCCGCGTTTTCACTGAAACGTATGAAGCTGCGCAATTGGTAGCGGAATTCCGAGAGCGCCTCGAAATCCTGTTTGCGCAAATCGGACGGGGGGGATTGAGTCATATCGGGCTCATAAAAGTGTCAGTCAGCCGCGACAGTGTAACGCCCGACGGCAGCGGAAAACCGCGGCGAGCCTGGAAAACGCGCAGGCGACGCTGTCGCTTTCTCCCCGGGAAAACCCCATGCTTTGGGCCATTTCCAGGGTCGTGGTGTGCGTTGCGAGGATTCGCCCGGAGCACGTCGCAACGAGCGTGCGCGGCCTCGCCACGAGGCTTGGCGCGGGGCCGCAAGCAATAAAAATAACGGGAATCGGTCAATCGGGGGCTCGGGAAAGTATCATATAGCCCTTGCGCCGGCCCGATCGGGCCGGCGATTGTGACTGTCACAGACTTGTAGTAGTGTCGCGGCAAGCTTTGGCGCACCGTGCCGCCTCAACCCCCTTTCCCAGACTGAAGATGCGCTTTCAATTGAGCTTGCAGCTGAATGCATCGGCCCAGCGATTGCTGCCCAATCGCTGGGATTTCGTCGCTTTTCCGCTCATTATCGGGCTGATCGCACTGATCGGCATTGGCGTGCATCAGACTTGGGAGCCACTGTCGAAGCTGCAGGCCTCGGCGATTTCGCTCGATCCGGCCGAGCTGCCCTGGTATGCGTTGCGCACCATCCTGCGCATGCTGACCGCGATGGCCGTCGCGCTGATATTCACGCTGACCTACGGCACCCTGGCGGCCAAGAATCGGCGTGCCGAAAAGGTGCTGGTGCCGATTCTCGACATCCTGCAGTCGGTGCCGGTGCTCGGCTACATCTCGTTTACCGTGACGTTTTTCCTGGCGCTGTTCCCTGGCAGGGTAATCGGCGCCGAATGCGCGGCGATTTTCGCGATCTTCACCAGCCAGGCATGGAACATGACGTTCAGCTTTTACCAGTCGCTGCGCACCGTGCCACGCGATCTGGACGAAGTCGCGCGCAGTTTTCACCTGAGCGCATGGCAGCGGTTCTGGAAGCTCGACGTGCCATTCTCGATGCCCGGGCTGGTGTGGAACATGATGATGAGCATGTCCGGCGGCTGGTTCTTCGTGGTCGCCTCCGAGGCCATCACCGTCGGTAACAGCACCATCACGCTGCCGGGGGTGGGCTCGTACCTCGCGCAGGCCATCGCCGAGCGCAACCTGCATGCGATCGGCTGGGTCATCGTGACGATGGTGGTGGTCATTTTGCTGTACGACCAATTGCTGTTCCGCCCGCTCGTGGCCTGGACCGACAAGTTCCGCATGGACCAGACCAGCGCGCAGGACGAGCCGGAATCGTGGGTGCTCAACCTGGTGCGCCGCACGCGTCTGATCCAGTTCATTCTGCGGCCGTTCGGCGCGCTCTGGCAGCGTTTCATGCGGCTGCGCTGGCGCGCGGTGCAGGGCGGTCGCCCGAGCGCGCCGTGGCGCGCGCCGCTGCCCGGCATCCTCGGCAATCGGCGCGCAGGGGATATCCTGTGGGGCGGCGTCGCGTTGATCCTGACCGTGACGGTCGCCGGGTGGGTGATCTCCTACATGAGCCGCAGCGTCACCTGGGGCGATATCGGTTACGTGCTGCTGCTCGGCGTGATTACGCTGCTGCGCGTGACGTTGCTGATCGCGCTGGCTTCGCTGGTATGGGTGCCGATCGGCGTGATCATCGGATTGCGCCCGGCGCTGGCGGAAAAAGTGCAGCCGCTGGCCCAATTCCTCGCGGCGTTTCCGGCCAACCTGCTGTTCCCGGTGTTCGTCGTGGTGATCGTGCGCTTTCACCTGAACCCCGATATCTGGCTCAGTCCGCTGATCGTGCTGGGCACGCAGTGGTACATCCTGTTCAACGTCGTGGCTGGTGCTTCGGCGTTTCCCAACGACCTGCGCGAGGCGGCCACCAACCTGCGCATTCGCGGCTGGCAGTGGTGGCGCCAAATCATGCTGCCGGGTATCTTCCCGTATTACGTGACGGGGGCCATCACTGCCTCGGGCGGTGCGTGGAACGCCAGCATCGTGGCCGAAGCCGTATCCTGGGGCAACACCCACGTGGCCGCGCACGGGCTCGGCGCCTACATCGCGCAGACCACGGCGGCCGGGGACTATGCCCATATCGTGCTGGGCATCATCGTCATGTCGCTGTTCGTGACCTTATTCAATCGCCTGCTGTGGCGTCCGCTGTACGCTTTCGCGGAAAATCGCCTGCGCCTCGATTAAGGAGTCTTTTCGTGTACAACCCCAATGCCGCCGCCAAACCCATGCTGGGACCGGAAATCCTGTCGGTCAAGAATGTCCAGCGCGGTTTCAGCAAGGCGCAGGGCACGCTGCTGGTGCTCGACGATGCCAATCTGACGCTGCGCGAAGGCGAGATCGTCGGGCTGCTCGGGCGTTCGGGCTCCGGCAAATCGACCCTGTTGCGCATCATCGCCGGACTGATCCAGCCGACCAGCGGCGAGGTGCTCTATCAGGGCAAGCCGCTCGATGGCCCGGCGCAGGGCGTGGCGATGGTGTTCCAGACCTTCGCGCTGTTTCCCTGGCTGACGGTGCTGGAAAACGTCGAAGCCGGGCTCGAGGCGCTCGACGTCCCGCCGCGCGAGCGCCGTGCGCGCGCGCTGGCGGCAATCGATCTGATCGGTCTGGACGGGTTCGAGAACGCCTATCCGCGCGAGATGTCGGGCGGCATGCGGCAACGCGTCGGGTTTGCCCGCGCGCTGGTGGTCGATCCCAACATTCTGCTGATGGACGAGCCGTTTTCTGCGCTCGACGTGCTCACCGCCGAGACGCTGCGCACCGATCTGCTCGACCTGTGGAACGACAGCAAGCTGCCGATCAAGTCGGTCCTGATCGTCACCCACAATATCGAGGAAGCGGTCTTCATGTGCGACCGCATTCTCGTGTTGTCGTCCAACCCGGGGCGCATCATGGCCGAGATCACCGTGCCGTTCCCGCATCCTCGCAATCGGCTCGACCCCGGTTTTCGCCAGATGGTCGACGACATCTACACACGCATGACCGCGCGCCAGTCGTTCGATGCCGCGCGTCGGGCCACATTGGAGCTGGGCAGCCGCCTGGCGCAGGTCTCGACCAACCTGATGGCTGGTCTTATCGAGACGGTCGCCTCGGCCCCCTACAACGGCAATGCCGATTTGCCGGAAATCGCCCGCAGCCTGCACTTCGAGGTCGACGATCTTTTTCCGGTCGCCGAATTCCTGCAGACGGTCGGCTTCGCCGAGGTGCGCGAGGGCGACATCAAGCTCACCCCCGCCGGGCGCGTCTTCGCCGAACACGGCACCCAGGAGCGCAAGATGCTGTTCGCCGATCTGCTGCTGCGCTCGGTGCCGCTGGCCGCGCGCATCAAACAGGTGCTCAACGAGCGCCCTGGCCGGCGCGCGCCGCGCGTGCGCTTCAAGCAGGAGCTGGAGGATTTTCTGTCCGACAGCGCGGCCGACGACACGCTCGATGCCGTCATCAACTGGGGCCGCTACGCCGAGATCTTCTCGTACGACGACCAGACCGAGATGTTCAGTCTGGACGACATCGTCAGCTGAAGCCCGCCGGGCGGCCGCCTCGCCCGGCTTCTCATAACAGCGGGCGCAACGCCTGGGCACCGGCAGGCGTCAGGCGCAGCACCCGATGTTCGCGCGTGCGCTCGACATACTTGTGCGCCAGCAAATGCTCGAGCAGGGCCGCGCCCAGGCTGCCCGCCATATGCGGCTTGCGCTCGCTCCAGTCCAGGCATTTGGGGGCGAAGGCCCGTCGCCTGCGGCGCAGCGCGCCGGCGTCGATACCCTGCTGGACACACCAGCGCTCGCCCGCCGGCGTCAGAGAGAACTCCCGCTCGGTCTCGGCAAGCAGGCCCTGGCGCGTCAACCCGCCCAGCAGATCGATCGCCAGCGCGCCGGCGAGATGGTCGTAGCAGGTGCGCGCGAAACGCATGGTGTCGGGCGTGCTCGATGGCACCTCGCGGGCTTCGGTGCTCATGGCGCCGAGCGCGGCGAACGACTCGACGGCCATCGCCACGCGCGGGCTGGCCAGCGTGAAATAGCGGTGCCGGCCCTGTTCGATCACGTGCAGCAGGCCCGCATTGAGCAGCTTGCGCAAATGCATGCTGGTATTTTGCGCCGACGCGTTGGCGGCCCAGGCCAGCTCGCTGGCGGTCCGGGCCTTGCCGTCGAGCAGCGCCCACAGAATGGTCAGACGCGTGGCATCGCCCAGCAGGGTGGCGATGGCGCGGGCTTCGGCATGCGGGACACCGGTCATGGCGATGCTCCTGGCAGTTGTCGATAAGGTCTATTGTGCCGCAGCGTATGCCATGACGATTCATCGTGCAATGAAACGTCGATGCTTCAGCCGGCGCTGAAACCCGGCGCGGCCCGCGCGTCGCACACTGGCTCATATCGATTTCGAGAGCCCGAACCATGATTTCCCCCTCCAACCTTGCTTCCGCGCCCGCCACGCAAATGATCGCGCGCCGTCGCCGCGCGATACTGATCACCATGTGCCTGGGCGTGCTGATGGCACAGATCGACACCTCGGTCGTCAATCTGGCCGCGCGGCAAATCGGCCAGGACCTGCATGCTTCGCTGTCGCAACTGCAGTGGGTCATCGACGCCTACAACCTTGCGTATGCCACGCTGCTGCTCAGCGGCGGCGCGCTCGGCGACCTGTTCGGGCGACGCCGGCTGTTTCTCGCCGGCGTGGCGCTGTTCGCGCTCGGCTCGGCGATGTGCGGGCTGGCGCCCGCGATCGGCTGGTTGCTCGTCGGGCGCGTGGTGGCCGGCCTCGGCGCGGCGGTGATGCTGCCCAACTCGCTGGCGATTCTGGCCGACACCTACCCGGAAGCCAAAGCCCGCTCGCAGGCCATTGGCGTGTGGGCCGGCTGCAACGGCCTGGCCTTCGCGCTCGGTCCGACCATCGGCGGCATGCTGGTCGACAGTGCCGGCTGGCGCAGCATCTTCGCGCTGATCCTGCCGTTGGCCGGCCTCGCGGGGTGGATGGCCGGGCTGTACGTGCCGGCCACCCGCGGCGCGCCGCAACGCAAGCTCGACCTGCCGGGGCAGATCCTTGCCGCGGCGGCCCTCGCGGCGCTGGCCTTCGCAGTGATTCAATGGCCCGTGACGGGCCCGCACGCGCTCATCATGCGCGCGGCGATTGCCGTGGCCGGGCTGGCCACGCCCGCCTTCATCGGCTGGCAGATTCGCTGCGGCGACGGGCTGATGCCGCTGGCCTTGTTTCGCAATGCGTCGTTCTCCGCCGCGATGGTGATTGCCGCGGCCATGACGTTCGGCATGTATGGCCTGATTTTCCTGTTGCCGCTGCTGCTGCAGTCGAGTTACGGCTTGAGTGCCCTCGAGGCCGGGCTGGCGATGCTGCCGATGTCGCTGTCGTTTCTGATCGTGTCCCGCTATGTCGGCTCGCTCGCGCATGCGCTCGGGCCGCGCGCGACGATGAGCGCGGGCATGAGCCTGATGGGAGCGGGCCTGCTGGCCTTGAGCTGGGCGGCAGGCGAGACCGGCGGCGCGTTGCCGCTGGCCGGGCTGATGGCCCTGTTGCTGCTGCCGGGCATCGGCCTGGGGCTTAACACCGGTCCGGTGATGTCGGTTGCCGTGAGCAGCGTGCCGGCGGAGCGCACCGGCACGGCCGCCGGCCTGATCAACACTGCGCGAATGGTGGGCGCGACGCTGGGCGTGGCGGTGCTGGGCGCCGTCGCTGCGGCGCACATGATGCAGGCCGCGGGAGTGCATGGCTGGCCGGCGGGCTACGCGCTGGCTTTTCGCGGCGGCGGCTGCGTCGAGCTCGCCGGAGCGCTGGTGGCGTCGTGGAAAATCGAGCGCAATGCGCTGGTGCGGCAGCCGTCGTGAGCGTGAGGCGAGCGTCACGCTTGACTGCCTGGCCCGAATATGGATGACTA
The DNA here is from genome assembly GCF_001931675.1 of Pandoraea thiooxydans. Lineage (NCBI taxonomy): Bacteria > Pseudomonadati > Pseudomonadota > Betaproteobacteria > Burkholderiales > Burkholderiaceae > Pandoraea > Pandoraea thiooxydans. Next base: position 285,493 of record NZ_CP014839.1, read on the forward strand.
TTGCTTTATCCACCCCACCAAAAGGCTCCCATGACCATGCACACTTGGCTCGCATTCGCGGGTGCAAGCCTCATTCTATTGATGATTCCCGGGCCGACGATTCTGCTGGTGATCGGCGATTCACTGGCCAACCGCGGCCGTTCGTCGTGGAGCACGGTGGCCGGCGTGGCCGCGGGCGACTTGACCGCAATGAGCCTGTCACTGGGCGGCGCGGGCGCCTTGCTGGCGGCGTCGGCCAATGCCTTTACCGCGCTGAAGATCGTTGGCGGCTGCTATCTGGTTTATTTGGGGCTCAAATCGATATGGGGCGCTCGCCACGCGCACCGAGCCCCGCTTGCCGCCGTCGAAAAGTCGCCGTCGCAGCGTTTCGTCGCGGCCTGGGCGGTGACGTCGCTCAACCCCAAGAGCATCGTTTTTTTCGTGGCCTTTGTGCCGCAGTTCATCTCGCCCGAAGGCTCCTTTTTGATGCAGGCCGTCGTTTTCCTGGTGACTTTCGTCATGCTGGCCGCGCTCAACGCCGCCGTGTTCGGCTTGCTGGCGCGGCGTTTGGCCAGCGGGCTGAGCGGCGCCGCCGCGCAACGCCAGATCGGCTACGCCGGCGGTGCGGTGCTGGTGGGCGCCGGCGCTTTGACCTTGGCGCTGCGCTCCCGGTGAGCGCGCATTGCCAGTCGGATCCGAGGCCGCGGCCCGGAAAAGGAGTCATTCGATGTCCAGCGACGCCTTGGTAACCTACTCGCCGCTCAATACCCTCAAGCCGATCGCGGAGCATCTGTGGATTGTCGACGGCCCGGCGATCCGCTTTGGGATCGCCGGTCTCAAAGTGCCGTTTCCGACCCGCATGACGGTGATCCGGCTGGCCGGCGGCGACCTGTTCATTCATTCGCCGACCGCACTGACGCCCGAACTGCAGGCAGCCGTCGGGCAACTCGGCAGCCCGCGCTGGATCGTCGGCCCCAATCGCATCCATTACTGGTGGATACCGGACTGGCACGCCGCCTTTCCCGCGGCCAGCGTATATTTGGCGCCACGTGCGCGCGAGCAGGCCGGCGCACACATCGCTTTCGAGTGCCTGCCGCTCGAGCGCGTCGACGGCTATCCGTGGGACACCGAACTGGCGACGCTGCCGGTGGTTGGCGGTTATATGACTGAAGTCGAATTTTTCCACCGGGCGAGCCGCACGCTGGTGCTGACCGACTTGATCGAGAACTTCGAGCCGGCCAAGGTCGGCTCGGGTCTCATGCGCTGGCTTATGCGCGTGGGCGGCGTGCTCGATCCCGACGGGCGCATGCCGCGCGATATGCGCATGACGTTCGCGAAGCATAAGCGGCAACTGCGCGCGGCCGTCGAGCAAATGATCGCGTGGGATCCCGAGCGCATCATTTTGGCGCACGGCCGCTGGTATGAAGGTCATGGCGCGGCCGAACTGCGCCGCGCATTCGACTGGGTGCTCGACTAGCGCGGGCAGGCGCTAATGTCCGCCGCTGACCGACGGTGCGTTGGTGCCGCGCGCGATTTCGTCGCCGGCGTTGGCCGGCAGGCGCGAGGTCACCGGGATCGAGCCGAACGAGAACAGCCCGACCAGCAGGAACGCCGGCCAGAAATCCGACCAGCGCGCCGTCTCATGCCCCTGCAGCACGCTGCTGGCCTGTACGGCGATGCCGGCAATGGTCACCCCCAGCCCCAGCGAAATTTGCTGGATCACGCTGGCCAGGCTGGTGGCCCGTCCGACATCGCGGCTCTCGATGTCGGCATAGGCGAGCGAGTTCAGGCTGGTGAATTGCAGTGCCGGGAAAAAGCCGCCGAGCAGCACCACGCACCAGATCGCCCAATGCGGCGTGCCGGGGAAAAACAGGCCGCAGGCGGCGATGGCGATGCCGGAGAATGCCGCGTTGATCGTCAGGACCGAGCGAAAGCCGTAACGGCGCAGCAGCGGCGAGGCGATGGTCTTCATGAACATGCCGCCAAAGGCGGACGCGCAAGTGATCAGCCCCGAGCGAAAGGCCGTCATGCCGAGCCCCTCTTGCAGCGTGAGCGGCAGCAGGAACGGCACGGCACCCAGCCCCATGCGAAACAGCGAGCCGCCCAGCACGCTGGCCTGAAACGTCGGGATGCGCAGGAACCGCAAATCGAGCACCGGCAGTTTGACGCGGTTGGCGTAGAACCAATACACGACCAGCAGCCCGGTGCCGAGCAGCCACGTCAGCAGCGCGGTGCGGCCCGAGGCGAGTTCGCCGCCGACCAGCGACAGACCCAGCAGAAAGAGGGCGCCGCCGCCGGCCGAGAGCATAAAGCCAAACCAGTCGATCGGTCCCGGGTGGGGTTCCTGCAGATTGGCGATATGCCGGTTGGTCAGGTAAATGCCGCCAATGCCGATCGGCACGTTGATGAAAAAGATCAGGCGCCAGTGCAGGTAGGTGGTGATGAAGCCGCCCAACAGCGGCCCCACTGCCGGGCCCAGCAGGGCCGGCACGCTCAGGTAGTTCATCGCGCGGATGAATTCGGATTTGGGCACTGCGCGGAAAATGATGATGCGTCCGACCGGCACCATCATCGCGCCGCCGATACCCTGCACGAAGCGCGCCAGCGTAAAGGTGAACAGTGAATTCGACGCGGCGCACAGCAGGGAGCCCAGCACGAAGATACCGATCGCAGTGCGAAACACGGTGCGGGCGCCGAAGCGGTCGGCGACCCAGCCGCAAATCGGAATGAACACGCCCAGCCCGACCACATAGCTGGTCACGGCGATCTTGAGCGAGACGGGGTCGCGCCCGAAGTCCCGCGCCATTGCCGGCAGGGCCGTGACGATCACGTTGGCGTCGACGCTCTCCATGAACAGTGCGCACGCAACGATCAACGGGACCAGCAAGGCCTTGGGGACGGGCGACGACATAGCGATCGGGGGGGAATGGCGCCAGTAAAGTCGCGATTATCGCACCGCGCACGGCCGGCTGCAGGGGTTTCCGAGGGGGCGGCTATGACGCGCCGCGCCGGCGCGAGCCGCCGCCCACGCTTTGACCGGCATCGTGCGCCATGCGCAGATAGCCGGCCAGGGAGGCCAGCGTGAGCAGGCCGGCAAACAGAAACGCCAGCCGGAAGTCGGCCAACGAAAAATGCAGGCCGCTGTGTACGCCGTCCTCCTGGTTCAAGGCCGCCGCCACGCGCAGCGCGACAGCACCGAAAGCGATGCCCAGCCCGATCGTCATTTGCGCGGCGGCACTCCAGAGCGTGCTGGCGGCGCTCATTCGCTCGGCGTCGACATCGGCATAGGCGAGCGTGGCGAGGGTCGAAAACTGCATCGAGCGCGCCAGACCGTAAACAAAGATGACTACCAGCACCCACGCCAGGGGCGAGTGCGGCGTGAGCATGCCGCAGGCCACGATCGATGCCGCGGCCACCACCACGTCGACGATGCACACCCGACGAAAGCCGAAGCGCTGCAGGATGGCGGTCGTGAGCGCCTTCATGCTGAGATTGCCCAAGGCGCTGGCCAGCAGCAGCAAGCCCGACTTGAAGGCCGAGAGTCCGAAGCCGATCTGGAACAGCAGCGGCATCAGATACGGGATCGCGCCGATGCCGATGCGGGTGATCGACCCGGTGACCACCGTTACGGAAAACGTCGGAATTCTCAGAGTAGTGAAATCGATCAGCGGATGGCGTTGGCGCGCCGCATAGCGCAACGCCAGCGCGCCGAGCGCCACGCCGGCGCCCACGCAGCCTGCCGCCACCCACGGGTCGGTGGCCGGTTGGCTCGCCAGCTCGGCGCCATACAGAATGGCGGTCAGCGAGGTGCCGCTCAGCAGCAAGCCGATAAGATCGAGCGGTTTGCGCTGGGAGCCGTGCAGATTCGGCACCAGCGCGACCACGGCGGCCAGCGCGGCCAGTCCGAACGGTACGTTGAGCAGGAAGATCCAGCGCCACGACGCGTAGGTGGTGATGAATCCGCCAATCGGCGGGCCCACCACCGGGGCGACGATACCCGGCCAGGTAATGGTCGCGATGGCCTGCATCAAGCGACTCTTGTCGGTAATGCGCACGACGACGAGGCGCCCGACCGGCACCATCATCGCCCCGCCGATGCCCTGCAGCACGCGGGCCGCGGTGAATTGCAGCACGCTGTTCGACATCCCGCACAGCACCGAGGAAAGCGTGAATCCCACGATCGCGGCGGCAAACACCGTGCGCGAGCCATAGCGATCGGCCACCCAGCCGCTGATCGGGATGAAAATCGCCAGGGCAAGCATATAGGCGGTCATGCCCAGGCTGAGCGCATTCGGGCCGACGCCGAACGAGCGAGCCATCTGCGGCAAGGCGGTGGCGATCACCGTGGTGTCGAGGTACTCCATGAAAAATGTCGCCGCAACGATATACGGCAACCAGTGGATGCGTCTGGCCGACAAAGGAGCGTTCATGCGGCGGGGCTCCTCCCCGAGCGCACGTGCTGCAGGCGCTGATAGAGCAGTGCACACAGCGTGACGATCACCGGCCAGATCAGGTACCAGCCTGTCATGATCAGCAGGGCCGCGTCGGCCACCAGCGCCACCAGCGCGCAGCGATGCGCCCAGCTGCCACGCTCGAGCAGACGCAATGCGGCGGCCGTGCCGAGCGCGTAGACCGTGACGAACGAGCCGGTGGTCAGCAAGACCAACGGTTTGGCGCCGACGTTGGCCAGCGCCGTCGCCGCGAGCGCTCCGATCGACAGACAGGCGATCACCGCCAGGCTGCGGCGCGGCACTTCGCCGGCGCTACTGCCCTCGGCCAGCCACGCCGGCAGCGCGCCATCGCGACCGAGCGCCGCGCCCAGCTTGGCGGCCCCGGCAAAATACGCATTCATGGTGCCGAGCGTGAGCAGCAGCGCGGCGGCCGCCGCCAGTACCTGAACCCTGCCGCCGACGCCAATCGCCAGCAACTCGGCCAACGGCGCGCGCGTCGTGCCCGCCGCGCTGCCCAATACCAGGATCGTGGCACCGGCCACCGCCAGATAGAGCAGCCCGACCACCACCACCGCGATAGCGGCCGCGCGCGGCATGTCGCGTGCCGGCTGCTGGAATTCGGCGGCCAGGTGCGTGATCGCTTCCCATCCGGCGAAGCTCCAGACCAGCAAGGCGGCCGCTGAGCCGACCGCCAGCCAGCCGTGCGGTGCGAACGGATGCAGGTTGCGAGGATCGGCGTGCGGCGCCGAGAAGAGCACCGCCGCTAGCAGCAGGGCCACCAGCAGCGCCGCCAGCAGCAGTTGCAGCTTGCCCGAGATGGTGACGCCGAACGCATTGATCAGCACCACCAGCGCGATCATCGCCGCCGCTGTGACGATCACGGTATGCGTGCCGCCGCCGATGGCGGCCGCCACATACGCGCCGGCAAAGGTCGCTGCGGCAGGTGCACCCGCCGGAATCGCGAAAAAGAAACACCAGCCGACGACTGCCGCTGCGCGCGGGCCGAAGGCGCGGCGCACGTAAGTGGAGACTCCGCCGGCATCGGGATAGCGCGAGCCGAGCGCCGCGAAGGTCGCGGCCAGCGGCACCGACAGCAACACCAGCGCAAGCCAGGCCAGCAGCGATGCCGGCCCGGCGGCTTGTGCCGCCAGCGCGGGCAATGCGATGACGCCCGTGCCGAGCACCGCGCCGATGTAAAGGGCGGCGCCTTGCAGGACGGTCAGGCGTCCGCCGCCGTGGAAATGGATCTCAGACTGTACAGGCTGTGCCATGAAAAACGCTCGATGGTGCGGTGCCGCATCGTGACGCGCAAAAGCATCGCTATGCGAATCATCTTGTTCGGAATATCGTCGGCTCGCGGCGAATGGCAGATCGTAGCGCAATTTGCCGATGGTTGCCGGTGCCGCCCCGGGGCGACGACCGACGACGGCCTGGCGCGTGTCGAGGCCGCTTTAGCCGAAGCTCATGTCGTCTGTGAGAAAACCTCCTTGAGTACGATCAGCGCGTTGCGCACCGCTGGCCCGCCAGCGTAGAACGTGAGCTGCAGCACCGTCTCGACGACCTGTTCGCGCGTCGCGCCGATCTGCAGCGCTGCTTCGACGTGCGCCCGCAGTTGAGGTGTCGCGTAACCGAGTGTCACGCACGAGGCGACCAGGATCAGTTCTCGCGTAACCAGATCGAGGCCGGGCCGGTCCATGATCGAACCGATGGCCCAGTCAATCGTCATATCGGCAAAGGCTGGGCAGACATCGCGCATTTCTGCAACCATTGCCTCGCCGGCATGCCCGCCATGCAATTGCGCGAGTAATTCGAGACCGCGGCGACGTAAAGGATTTGGGGCACACATAAAAGCTCCTGGAAGTGATCTTGCGTTGGGACGAGGAAGCTCGGGCAGTCCAAACCCGGTACACAGTTCCAGTATCGTCAGGGTGTGGCGATTGATAAACTGGCTGGCAGTTGGATCACTTGAAACCGGGAGTTGTTAATGCTTGATCGCTTCGTCAGCATGGCAGTGTTTATTTGCGTCGCCGACAAGCGCAGCTTCACGGCCGCCGCCGACGTGTTCGGCATCTCGGCGACGATGGTCGGCAAGCACATCCGCACCCTGGAGGCGCGGGTCGGAGCCAAGCTGATCAATCGCACGACGCGGCAACAGTCGCTGACCGAAGTCGGGCGTCTCTACTATGATCGCTGCAAGCAACTGCTGGCCGACGCCGACGCAGCCGACGCTTGCGCCGAAGATCTGCGCGCAGCGCCACGCGGGGTGCTCAAGATCCACGCGCCGGTCTCGTTCGGCAGCCAGCGCCTGGCGCCCGCGCTGGCCGATTACTTGCGGCGCTACCCTGAGGTCAGTGTCGATCTGGCGCTGACCGATCGCGCCGTCGATCTCATCGAAGAAGGCTACGAAGCCGCCATTCGCATCGGCGCCTTACCTGACTCGAGTCTGGTTGCCCGCGCCCTGAAGCCCTATCGTATGTGGCTGTGTGCCTCCCCTGCCTATCTGAGCGAGAGCGGCACGCCGCGCACGGCGCAAGATCTCGCCGGCCACAATTGCCTGGGCTTTGCCTACTGGCACAAAAAAGACACGTGGCGCCTGCGCAAGTCGGGCCAGACCGAACATGTCCGTGTACGGGGACGCCTCAATGTCAACCATGGTCATGCATTGCGCACCGCCGCCGTCGCCGGCCTGGGCATCATCATGCAGCCCGAGGTGCTGGTCGAAGACGAGATTGCCGCCGGCCGCCTGATTCGTCTCTTGCCCGACTACGAGCTCCCTTCACGTCCGATGCACGTCGTCTACCCTGCCGACCGCCGACCGACCGCCAAGCTGCAAACTTTTATCGAGTTTGTGGTGGGAGCATTCGGGGAGGACCGCGCTGCAAGCGGCTAATAATGGCGGCATTCCCGTGGTTTCAAATATTCATCGCCGGACTATTCATCGGTGAGGACAAGACGGCCGGGCCGGCAGGTTCACACGACCATTCGCCTGTGGACCGGCTCGATGACGGCGACGAGTTCGATAATCCGCGCGCTGCGTCCGACAATCACGTGAAATGGCAGATTTTGTCGTATTACGTTGATTGAAGACGGGCTTCCCCCTGCGGAAAATGAAACCTGTTTTCCATGGAGGTCCATCATGACTTTGAACGTTGCCGGGATTGCCGTCCCCGATAGCCAACTGGCCCGCGAGATTACCGAACTCGTCAGAGATACCGCCTCGCCCCTGTTGTTTCATCACTCCAGCCGCGTGTATTACTTCGCCGCGCTGGCCGGCTTGCGTCGCGGCCTGAGATTCGACCCGGAGTTGCTCTATTGCGGGTGCATGTTCCACGATATGGGGCTGACACATCGGCACAGCAGCGCATGCGAGCGCTTCGAAGTGGACGGCGCGAACGCCGCCCGGGATTTCCTGCAACGCCACCGCATTCATCAGCAGGACATCGATACGGTGTGGACCGCGATCGCGCTGCACACCACGCCGGGCATTCCGCAGCACATGCATCCCGTGGTCGCTTTGGTGACCGCGGGGGTCGAAATGGATGTCCTGGGTTTGGCGTATCAGGAATACAGCGATGCCGAGCGCGAGGCGGTGGTGCGCGCACATCCGCGCCCGCCGCACTTCAAAGAGGACATCATTCAGGCCTTCTACGACGGGATCAAGCACAAGCCGGAAACGACCTTCGGCAACGTCAAGGCGGATGTGCTGGCTGACAAGGATCCGCATTTCCACGCTGGAAATTTCTGCAGCGTTATTCGCTCGTCGGCGTGGTCGGCGTAGCGCGCGGCGGCAAGCGGCCCGCTTTTCGCGCGCCGTTCCCGAATGGCATGAAAATCCGTCATGCGGCCTATACTGCCAAATCATCAGTCGCTCGAAAGGGCTTGGGGGCTTCCCGGGAAATGGCAAAAACCGTCGCGATCCTGGCATTGCCGGGCGTCCAGCTACTGGACGTGTCCGGGCCGCTGGACGTGTTTTCTCAAGCGAACATCGAGGCATGCCAGACCTATTACGAATTGCGGGTCATTGCCTGTGAGTCGGGGCCGATCCGCAGTTCGTCCGGCGTGCGGCTGCTGCCAGACGCGATAGCGGGTCAGTGCGATCAGCATTTCGACACGGTGCTGGTGGCTGGCGCGCCCAACGCCGAACGGCTCGCATTGCCGGTCGGCGCGCTGGCCTGGCTGCGGGCAAGCGCCAGGCGTGCCCGCCGTTATGGCTCGGTCTGTACGGGCGCCTTCGTGCTGGCGGCCACGGGGTTGCTCGATGGGCGCCGTGTCACCACTCATTGGGCGGCGGCCGAGGCCTTGGCCCGCGCCTATCCGTCGGTCACCATCGACGAGGATGCGCTCTATGTGCGCGATGGCAAACTGCGCACGGCCGCAGGTGTAACGGCGGGACTCGATCTGGCGTTGGCCCTGGTCGAGGAAGACTTGGGGCGCGAGCTCGCCAGACGCGTCGCCGCTCAATTGGTGATGTTCTTCAAGCGGCCCGGCGGGCAACTGCAATTCAGCCGCAAGGGGCAGACGCGACCGGCTGGCCGCTCGGTGCTGCAGGAGGTCCAGCGCTGGGTTGCCGCCCACCCGGAATTGGTGCATACGGTCGCCAGTCTGGCGCAGCATGCCGGCCTGAGCCCTCGGCACTTTGCGCGGTTGTTTCACGCCGAGGTCGGCATGACCCCCGCGGCATGGGTCGAGGCTGCGCGCATCGCAGCTGCTCGCTCACTGCTCGAGGAAGGACACGACACGCCGAAACAGGTCGCCGCCAAGTGCGGCTTTGCGAGCGTCGACACGCTGCGACGGAGCTTCACCAAGCACGTCGGTGTCACACCGGCGGCATATCGCAAGTGCCAGACCGTGCCAACGAACTAGCGCATGCGGCGCCTGCGGCTGGGCGCGGCGGCGCTGCGGGCGCCAGATCATCGGACCTTCACCGCTGTCGACTCGCCGCCGCGCCGCCTGTCCCTGCCGGCGCGAAGGCCCTCGCATTGACCCCACCCCCCCGCGATGCGAGAATCGCTTCCAGTACAAAACAACGAAATATCAAGGAGACTGGATGAGCCCCCTGCGTCGTTTCCCGCTTGTTTGGCTGCTGCCCGCGCTGCTGGGCGCGAGCGCCCTGAGTGCCGGCATTGCCGGCGCGACCGAGCCGATCAAGGCCGGCACCATCACCAACAGCCCGCCGATGGTGTCGTATGCGTCGGACGGCACGACCTTGCAAGGGGTCATCGTCGATCTGGCAGCCGCCCTGAGCAAGCAGGTCGGGCGGCCCATCGAACTGACGGCGATTCCGTTCAGCGGCCTGCTGCCGGCCATGGAGGCCAAGCGCATCGACATCACGTTTACCGTGATGAACGATACGCCCGAGCGCGAGCAGCGTCTCGATTTTGTCGATTTCTTCAATTTGGGCACCAAGCTGCTGGTCAGAAAAGGCAATCCCGATCACGTGACGGACCTGGCGAGCCTGTGCGGCAAGACCGTGTCGACGGTGCAGGGCTCGACCCAGGTGCAGCTGGTGGATCAAGCCAACGCCCAATGCAAGGCGCACGGCAAACCGCTGATCACCAATTTGCAGTATGCGCAGCCGTCCGATGCGCGCCTGCAGGTGCAAACCGGCCACGTGGCCACCTTTTTCGGTAATTCGCCGGTGATGGTTTATCTGGCCAAGACGGCGGGCGGGGGCAAGGTTTTCGACGTGGTGCAGGGACAGGAGTATCAACCCGTGCCGCTCGGCATCGGCGTGGCGAAGTCCGACGCGGCCCTGCGCGATGCGCTGCAAAAGGGGCTCGACACCCTGATCAAGAACGGCACCTACCTGAGCATCCTGAAGAAGTACGGTGTCGAGGGCGGTGCGGTGAAATCGGCCACCATCAACGGCGGGCATAATCTTGCGATGTAGTAGCCGGGGCGATGCCGGGCAGGGGTTGATCCGATGAAGCAGGCAAGGCGCCCCGCCTCGACGGCCGGTGGCATGCAAACCGGCGGGCATGCCGACGATGCGCTGCGGGTGGTGCCGCTGCGCCATCCATGGCGCCGCGCGAGCAGCGTGCTGGTGTTTGCGATGCTGGCGTGGCTGGCATGGTCGATCGGCACCAATCCGAAGATCGATCATGCGGCGATCGCCAGGTATCAGTTCGCGCCGGCGATCCTGACGGGCCTTGCGGTGACCGTCGAACTGGCGCTGCTCGCCGAGGTCATCGGGGTGCTGCTGGGTACCGTGCTGGCGGTGATGCGCCTGTCGCCCAGCCCGGTGCTGCGGCTGAGCAGCGGCTTCTACTCATGGCTGCTGCGCGGCACGCCGCTGCTGGTGCAGATTCTGCTGTGGGGCAATCTGGCGCTGCTGTTCGAGCATATCGGGCCGTTCAGCACGAATGCGATCCTCACGCCGTTCGTGGCCTCGGTGGTCGCGCTGGGCCTGAACGAAGCGGCTTACATGTCGGAGGTGGTGCGCGCCGGCATCATCAGCGTCGACCAGGGGCAGCATAGCGCGGCGCAGGCGCTGGGCATGTCGCGCATGATGGCCATGCGCCGCATCATCCTGCCCCAGGCATTGCGCGTGATCATCCCTCCGGCGGCCAACCAGTTCATTTCGCTGCTCAAGGCAACCTCGCTGGTGTCGGTGATTGCCGGCGGCGATCTGCTCACGCAGGCCCAGAATATTTCGTCGGCGAACCTGCGCACCATCGAGTTGATGCTGGTCGCCACGTTCTGGTATCTGGTGCTCACCACCGTGACCAGCGTCGCGCAGTTCTTCCTGGAGCGGCGTCTGGGCCGCGCAAGCCATGCCGTCCATGCCTAGCCAAAATGCTCCCGACGCTTCGCCGGCGACGCTGCCCCAACCGATGGTGACAGTGCAGCGCGTGCGCAAGCGCTATGGACACGAAGAGGTGATCAAAGGCGTCGATCTCGAGGTGGCGGCCGGCGAAGTGCTGGCCCTCATCGGTGCGTCCGGCTCGGGCAAGAGCACGCTCCTGCGCTGCATCAATCATTTGGAGCGAATCGACGCGGGCCGCATTTATGTCGATGGCCAGCTCGTCGGTTACCGCGAGCGCGGCGGCCGCCTGTATGAGATGCCGGAGCGTGACGTATGCCAGCAGCGCGCGCAGATCGGCATGGTGTTCCAGCGCTTCAATTTATTTCCGCACCTGACGGTGCTGCAAAATGTGATCGAGGCGCCGCTGCAGGTCAAGCGAGAACCCCGTGCGCAGGCGGTGGAGCGCGCCATGGCGCTGCTCGAACGGGTTGGGCTTGCGGCCAAGGCGCAGGCCTATCCCGGTCATTTGTCGGGCGGGCAGCAGCAGCGCGTGGCGATCGCCCGGGCGCTGGCCATGCGGCCCAAGCTGATGCTGTTCGACGAGCCGACCTCGGCGCTCGATCCGGAACTGGTCGACGAAGTGCTCGCGGTCATGCGCGGACTTGCCGACGACGGCATGACGATGATCGTGGTCACCCACGAGATTGCCTTTGCGCGGGACGTGTGCGATCGCGTGGCCTTCATGGCCGACGGCGTCATCCTCGAACAGGGCCCGCCGGCCGAAGTGCTGGCGCGGCCTCGGCACGAACGCACCCGAACGTTTTTGTCGCGAGTGATCGGCGCGCAGCAGGCGCAGGAATGAGCGCGCATCATATTGGCCGCTCGCGGTCCGTCGAATGATTGGTTGGCCCGGGTGTGCGTTGCCGCGGCTTATTCCTTGACGCCGGCTGAGGAAAGCGCAAAAAAGTGCGGTGGCATAATGAGCGCCTTTTTGCGTCTGGATTGATATCGAGGGACCACACGATCATGAAAGCACACAGCTCTTCCAATGTTTCTCAGGGGGCGCGGCCGGTTGCCGACGAGGCGAAGCATCACGCGGACCTGCCGCGCATCGCGGTGCTCGGAACCGGAGGCACGATCGCATCCTCCGGCGGCAGCGCCACGCAACTGCACGACTACGACGTGACCGCCACCGTCGGCGAGGTGCTGAGCGCCGTGCCGCAACTCGGGGAGATTGCAACGATTTCCAGCGAACAGGTGCTGAATATCCCCAGTCACGATATCGATAATGCGATGCTGCTGAACATCGCCCGGCGGGTGAATGCGGCGCTTGACGACCCCGGGATCGATGGCGTGGTGATCACGCATGGCACCGACACGCTGGAGGAAACGGCCTACTTTCTCAACCTCGTTATCAAGTCGAACAAGCCCGTGGTGGTGGTCGGGGCCATGCGGCCGGCTTCGGCGCTGAGCGCCGACGGGCCGCTCAATCTCTATAACGCGGTGCTGGTGGCAACCTCTCCGGCGGCGCGCGACAAGGGTGTGCTGGTGCTGCTCAATGACCGCATCGTCGCTGCACGCAATGCGGCGAAACGGCATACGACCGGCACCGATGCGTTCCGCGCGGCGGAGTATGGAACGCTTGGCGAAGTCAGCGCCGGCGTGGTCCGCTTCCTTTGTGCGCCGCTGCTCTTGCACACGACGGCTACCGATTTTTCGGCCGGGCAGATCGACGACCTGCCGCTCGTGGACATCATTTACGACCACCAAAGTGCGCGCACGCATTTCTATCAGTCGGCCATCGCGGCCGGTGCGCGCGGCATCGTGCTGGCGGGGACCGGCAACGGTAGTTTGTCGACTGCGGCGCGTGCCGGCGCGCGCGAGGCGCTGGAGCATGGTGTGCGCGTGGTGAGAGCGAGCCGCGTAGGCGACGGCACGGTGACGCCGCTGTCCGAAGACGAAGCGTTGCAGACTATCGCAGCGAACTCGCTCAACCCGCAAAAGGCCCGCATCCTGCTGATGCTGGCGCTGACCAAAACCAGCGATTTTCGGGCGATTCAGCGCTATTTCGATACTTGCTGAAACAGCGTGATCGCCCCCAGGCTGCAGGCTTCCGGTTCGCGTCCGGTCTGAAGATGAACTATAGAAAGTCCGGCACGACCGGCGAAAATCGCCAACTGCGCTCACCCACGAACGAGGGGCCAGACCTGTGGCCGGCCGGATCGGTTTCGTCGGGGCTGGCGCGGGCCCACGCCGGTGCTATGTCGGGCGCTTGCCCGCCTCGCCCTGGTGCGTGACCCACAGGCGTCGGGGCCCCGAGCCCTGCGCGCCGAGCCGGTCCAGCGGGTTGCGCAACCGGCATCGGTCGATCGACAAACAGCCGCAGCCAATGCAGTCGTCGAGGGTGTCTCGCAGTTTCTCCATTTGTTCGATGCGCTCGTTCAGGGCGGCGCGCCATCCGCGGGACAGGCGCGCCCAGTCGGCCCGGCTGGGCGCGGCATTGGCGGGCAGGGTGGCCAGGGCCGCCTGGATGTCGGCCAGTGCAATGCCCACGCGTTGCGCCACGCGAATGAATGCCACGCGCCGCAGTACGTCGCGCGCGTAGCGGCGCTGGTTACCCGCCGTTCGGTGGCTGCTGATTAGCCCTTTCGTCTCGTAGAAATGCAGCGTGGACACCGATACGCCGCTGCGGCGCGCGAGCTCGCCAACCGGCAGCGCGGCAGGAAAGCCGGCTTGTTCGAGCGCCGCCTGGGCAGGTTTGAACGTCATCGCAAATCCCCTTGACCTCAAGTTAACTTGAGGTTTTATTATGCGCGAGACTTTCAACCAGCGCGAGAGCGCGTTCTTCATGAGGGTTTCACGCCATGCCCAATGCATCTGCTTCCGATCCCGCCGCCCCGGTGTTTCGTGTTGATAAATTCGTCGTGCCCGCCGAGGCGCTGCCCGAGGTCATTGCCCAGATAAAACGCGTGCACACCATACTCGAGAAGGTGCCGGGTTGCCTGCGGCGCCGGGTGCTGAGTCAGACCGGCGGCGCCGGCGAGTTCAACGTGATCAACTATATCGAGTGGGCCAGCGCCGACGCGATTGCCGCGGCGGTTCAGTTGGTGCAACAGCAGTTCGAGCACGAGGGGTTCGATCCGGCGGCGTTCATGAAGCAACTGGGGGTGAGGGCCGACATGGGGTTTTATAGCGAAGTCTGACGATTGGAGTGAACGTATGCACCGGCGGGCGTCATCGGTGGATCTTCGCTGACCCGATACAAGCCGGTGTCATACGCAGCAACGCGGGCCATAGCCGGGCCCAGTCGCCATCATGGCCAATGCCGGGCACCACGCGTGTCTTGGCGCATCGCCGGCCAGCGGCCGCGACAAAGCGTTGTGCCACGGCCGGCGGCACGACGGTGTCGTCGGCGCCGCTGAAGTGAATCTGCGGAATCCAAGCGACGCGGCTCGCAAAGTCGATGGGGTTGTCCGAATCAGGCATTGGCGACACATGGTGCAGTCGGTTGACGAACGCGTCGTCCAGATTACCCGCTACCGTGCGTATTGATGCGACATCGTGTCGGCGCGCGGCGATCAGCACGGCCAGTGCGCCGCCGCCCGAGTAGCCGATCAGGTTGATGCGCTGCCCGGGCACGCGCGCCGCAAACTGAGTCAATGCAGTGTTCATCGACGTCACAACTTCGGGGGAGAAGCGCTTGCTGGTCCAATACGGGATGGTGCAGCGCGGGTTCATCGCCATTGGGGTGAATTGGCATGGGCGCGCCAAATAAACGACATTCGGTGCGGGGTCTGCCGCAGCCAAAGCCAACGCCGTTGCCACGCGCGGCGTAGGGTCGAGCGAAGGCTGATAGCGCGTGATCCAGGCCAGGCCGTCACCTTCGATGTAGATGTCGAGAGGGGCGTCGGGCCGTGTGATGCGAGAAAACGCCGTGAGTGTGAAGCGGCCGCTATCGATCAGTTCGCGATGCAGGCCCGCAGGGGCGGCGAGCGCATCGGCGTGACCATTGCGGTCGAGCGACGCGCAAGCGGAGATCAAGCCGCTCAGGACGAGGCAGGCCAGCAGGGCGGTAAGTCGCTTTGCCGCGTTCGATAAATGCATGACGCGCTCAGGCTGAAAGGAGTTCAAGTTCTCGCGCCATCGCCGCCAGCACACCCGTCCAGTCTGCGCGCGCGGTTTGCCGGAACAGGCGCATGCCGGGGTACCAGGGTGTGTCGGGGCGCTCCAGCAGCCAACGCCAATCCGGCACGAAAGGCAGCATGACCCAGGCCGGTCTGCCCAGTGCGCCGGCCAGATGGGCCGGCGAGGAATCGACAGAGATCAACAGGTCGGCGACGGTCAGTATGGCGGCGGTGTCGTCGAAGTCCTGGATCTCGTCGCTTAACGACAGAAGCGACATGCCAGGCGGAGGGCTCGCGGCCTGCGCGGCGGCGGGGCCCTTCTGAATCGACAGGAAGGTGATGCCCGGCCGCGCCAGCGGCGCGAATTGCGCCAGCGCCAACGAGCGGTTGGCGTCGTTCAGGTGGGTCGGCCGTCCGGCCCACACCAGCGCCACCAGCGGCCGAGGCAGACTGGCCAGGCGGATCTGCCACTTTGCCAGGCGCTCAGGGTCGGCGCTCAGGTAGGGTACGGGGCCTGGCAGGTCGCTCAACTTCAGGCCGAGGGCCAACGGCAGGCTCATCATTTCGCAGTGCAGATCGAACCGTGGCGGCAAGGTGCCGCGCGCCAGGATGTCGTCGAAGCCTGCGCTGCGACGCGCGAGCGGGAGCGTTTCGGCGTTGATTTCGAGGATGATCCTTGCGCCGCTACGTTGCTTGGCCCATTGCACCAGGCGCATGAACTGAAAAGTGTCGCCGTAGCCCTGCTCGTCGTGAATCAACAACGTCTTGCCCGGAATCGGTTGACCGTCCCAGCGCGGTCGCTGCACTTTACGCTCGATCGCGGTGGTGTGCGGCAGGCTGTAGCGATAGCGGTACTCGCGCCAGCCGCGTTCGAATTCCCCTTGCAGCAACAGGGTCTCGGACAGATCGAAGCGTGTCGAGAAGTCGCCCGGCGCGTGCCTGACCAGCATCTCCTGAAGAGCCCGGGCTTCGGCGATGCGCCCTTGCGGACGGATCGCCGCGACCAGCAGCTTCCACAGCACCAAGGGGCCACTGCCCGAGGCGAGAGACTGTCGCAGCCGCGCCTCGGCTCGCTCGAAATCCCCGGCCGCGAGCAGCGCACGAACCTCACGCTCGATACTGGGCACATCGAATGCGTGGCCGGCGTCGATGGTCATGGGGCGGCGATCTCGAGCGCTTCGAGCAGCGGGCCAAGGTAAGGCGCGTATGCGTGCCAGCGGCTTTGCGGCGATTTGCGGGGCGGCTGTTCGATCTGGTTGGGGTTCACAATGCGGGTCATACCGCGGCTTTGCTCGCGCCAGCTCAGGCAGGCGTCGTTCCAGGGCAGGTCGAGGAAATCGATCAGCCGCCGGGCTTCGCCTTCGAGATTGCCGATCACCGCCTCATAATCGGTTTCGATGAGATGCTCGCGCGGCAATATCGCGCGCCAGTGTGCCATGAGTCGTTCGTAATGGCGATAGAACAGGCCAAGCTCGGTCTGGTCGTATGCAAATGGGTACGGCCCGTCCACCAGTTCGGTGTAGCAGGCCAGGCAGGTATTTACCGGGTCGCGCCTGACGTGAACGATGCGAGCGCCGGGCAGTATCAGCGGAATCAATCCTGCGTACAAAAAATTGCCGGGTGCTTTGTCGATCAAATGGGCTCGGCCCTGGGCGAGCGGACTCACGCGTGTCAGATATGCCTGCCCGCATTGGCGCAGCGCGGTTTGGACACCTGCGTCGTCGAGCGCGCAGACCCAGTCCGGAAAGACCCCGGCGCCCTCAATGGCCAAACGCAGCGCGGACAGCTCGCCTGCGCGGGCAGCCCGAGGGTGAGAGCGGAGAACCCGGTCGACCAGGGCGGTACCCGAACAGGGCATGCCGATAATGAATATGGGCAGCTCGGACGGCTCGCCCGCGCCATGCAATCGCTCATACCGCGCCGGCGAGAGGGCCAGGGCCAAGCGTTCCATCCACTGCTCGGTCAAGCTTGTGTCGTAGCTGAACGTCGCGCGCTTCTGACGGTTGCCCTCCTCGAAGTGCCGAAAGGCTTGCTCCGGATCGTCGATGTCCAGGTAGGCTTTGCCGAGGGCGAAATGAGCCGCGATCTGTTCCGCGAGCGGGCGATATCCGCTCTGGGCAACGGCCGCTTCGAGTGCCGCGATATCAGGATCGCCGGCCTCGAAACGACGGATGACGGCGCGACTGGCCCGAGCCGGCACCGATTCCGGAAAGGCCTTCAGCGCCTGGTCGAATGCGATAAGGGCCTCAGGCTCGCGACCATCTTCGAGCAATAGCCCGGCGCGCCCGATCAGCGCTTGCTCGGTCACTGTGCCTGGCAGTTGCGCGGCTTGCTCGAAGTGCACCAATGCCTCATCGGCGCGCCCGAGCGCCTGGCATACCAGGGCGAGCACGTAATGCGCGTCGGCCGTCTGCGGGGCCACCGACACGGCCTCGGTTGCGATGGCCAATGCGTCGTCGAGACGATCGAGTTGGCGCAGGACCTTGGCGCGTGCCAGCAGCGCGGTGGGATGGCGCGGCGCGAATACGACAAGCATGTCGAGGGTACGCAGCGCCGCATCGTGACGGCCCCGGCAGACCTCCACGTCAGCCAGATTCACATAGGCCTCGATCATGCGCGGATTGATGTCGATCGCGCACTGCGCCCGTGAGGCCGCTTCGTCGTAACGCCCCTGCGTAGACAGCAGGAAGGCCAGGTTGCAGTGCGCTTCGGCATAGTTGGGGTTGAGCGTTAGCGCCTGGCGATAATGTTGTTCGGCAAAATCCATGCGGCCCAGACGCCGTGCGGTGTTCGCCAGATTGTTATGGGCTTCGGCCCAGTCCGGGCGCAGCGTGATGACCCGCTCCAGGCCGGCAAGGCTCTCCTGGAGTTTGCCGGCCTCCTGTAACACGATGCCCAAGTTGTTCCAGCCCACCGCCAGTGCCGGGTCGATCGCCACGGCGCGCCGCGCGGCCTCCTCGGCTTCGCTCAATCGAGCTTTCTGGCGATACATCTCGGCGAGGTTGCTCCAATAGACGGCCGGCACGCGCGGCGCCATGCAGGCTTGGCGAATATGGGCGATCGCGACGTCGAGATTGCCATACGCATGTGCCATCAGGCCCAGCAGGTGCAGCGCATCGGTCTGGCCGGGCCAAACGGCGAGCACGCGTTGACAATATTGCTCGGCCTGGTCGGCCTGGCCTGCTTCCCAGTGGGCATGCGCGCGCGCGAGCGCCTCAGGGATGCTCAGGGTTTCCGGGCTGCTGAGAAAGGTCGACATGAGTACGGCGGCAAGGATTCGGGACGAATGATGTTGGCATGCTACTACGCATTTGCCCGCAGATCCGGCGCGCGTGCCGTGTGCTTCGCGCCAAGCGGCGCGGGCGGGCACGCCCGCAGGCGCGCGACGGATCGCGATAGCGGCGGGGCGAACCACGCCGCCCGGCCGCGTCGCTTCAGAACAGCTGCCTCAGACGCAGGGTGCCGGTCTGCGACATGAAGCCGGGTGCGGCCTGTATTTCGTAACGCACTGACACGCTCAGATTGTTCGCGCGCAGCAGCGTAGCCCCCAGCGTGATGTCGGCCAGGTCGGACACCGGTGTCGCCCCAACCGTCGTGAACGCAGTCTGGCCGGTCGGGTCGCCCGCGAAATCGGCGCCCGTGACTTGCCGCGTCCGGTTGTACTCGTGAATCCATTGCATCTGCAGCGCCGGCACGAGTTCTCCGTAGCGGGTCGAGAAGCCGCGCGACAGTCTTGCGCCGAGGCTGCTCTTGACTGAACTGGCATGACTCGCGTCGACCGACAGCGCGGCGCCATTGCCGCCGCTTTCCGTATACGCACTCTGGTTCAGGTAACTGTAGGTCAGGCTCGCCAGCGGCGTGAGCGCAACGTTGCCCAGTGCCAGCGGATACCCGAACTCCGCTCGCGCGACGTATTGTTGGCCACTGAAGCTTCCGTTGGCGATGCCCGAGAATCCCTGGAAGTTCACCGCGCGGGTGGTGTCATATCGCTGCTGCACCATGGCGCCCGAGAGATTGACGTACCAGGGATTGCCCGAGTAGCTTGCGTAACCGATCAGGCCATAAGCGTTGACGCGGGTCGTGTCGCCGGCTGTGTCGCCGCTATTGTTGATCCGCGTATTGCTGTAAGTGAGCGCGCCGCCGGCCCGCCAGCGCTCATTGAGAGCCCGATCCGCGCCGAGCAGCAGGCCGCCATAGTTCGCACTGTAACCGTCCACATGATCGCGCTCGCTCGCACTTGCGTGACCGCCGTAGGTTTGTCCCCATACGCCCCAAGGCGGCGGACCTTCGCCGGTCGACACACCGCTTTGGCCACCGGCCTGCGACAGGCGCAGGGTATTGAGGTGTGATCCCACCACGTTCAGCGCACTGAACGTCGGCGCGGCGGGCGCCCAACCTATCCGGGGTGCGCCTAGCTGCTTGCCGATGCGGTTAGCGGTGTCCGTCGAGCCGGTGCTGAGCGAACCCTGTGCGGCGTTGAATAGATTCAATAACTCGGGGTCGGCAACGCCTGTGTAGCTCAGCAACCCGCCGAGCGAGGCTATCGCATTGGGCACGCTTGGCTGCGCCGCCGGCGCGGGCGTCGGTGTGGGGGTCGGCGTTGGCGTCGGCGTGGGCGTCGGTGTTGGATTACTCAGCGTCACCACCAGATACGTGTGCCCTGAGGCTGTGGTCGAAGAACCAGTGGCGGTTATCGTGCCGGCCGAATAGGTCAGGCCGGATCCATAGTTCGCTGTGCCTGCCGTGTCGACAACGACATAGCGCTGCCCGGCAGCCAACGCATAACCGTTCGGCACGAGGCTTA
This sequence comes from Pandoraea thiooxydans, assembly GCF_001931675.1. Lineage (NCBI taxonomy): Bacteria > Pseudomonadati > Pseudomonadota > Betaproteobacteria > Burkholderiales > Burkholderiaceae > Pandoraea > Pandoraea thiooxydans. Next base: position 305,596 of record NZ_CP014839.1, read on the forward strand.
CCGCCCCTGAGGTCATCGCCGTGTTGCCGGTGACGACAAGTTCGCCGTATTGGCCCGTGGTGGTCCCGGCTGCCCCCACCTGCAGCGTGCCACCGGCCTGATTGTAGTTGCCCGTGATCGTGACAGGCCGGTTGACCTGCAGCACAGCCGTTCCGTTGTTGTTGACAGCGTGAGTGCCGACGTTGATGTTGTCGTTGAGCAGCAGATTGCCCGCGCTGAAGGCCACGTTCGCGCCGGTGCTGGTTATGGTGCCGACCGATCCGCCGCTGTAGCCGGTCAGCGAGCCAAATATCGCGCCTGAGCCGCCGTCGATGGTGAGATCGTAGCTGGACGTGTTCTGGATGTTGCCTGCGATGACACCCGAGTTGGTGATCTGGCCAAACGACCCGTTATCCTTGAGGGCGACGCCCGCGCTGGAAATCGTGCCGCTGTTGGACAGCGTGCCGATATTTGCGTTGTTGTACAGGCCGTAGCTGGACCCGGTAATCACGCCTTCGTTGATCAGTGCCCCGACGGGTGAATTGAAGGCGATGCCCACGCCGATCCCGTTGCTGCTGATCGTGCCGGTGTTGGTCAGCGTGCCGATCGTGCCGTAGCTGACGACACCGAAACTATTGCCGTCGATGGCGCCGCTGTTGGCAAGCGTGCCGATCGAGCCGCTGCTGGATACGAAGATGCCAGTGTTTGCTCCATGGATGGAGGCGCCGCCGCCGACGTTGTCCAGCACGCCGATATTGGCTGTGTTGTTGATGCCATAGGTGCTGCCAAAAATGGTGCCGTCATTGGTCAGCGTGCCGATGGTGCCGCTGTTGTCGACCCCGAGCAGGGTCGTCCCAATGGTGCCGCTGCTGATCAGCCCGCCGGCCGAATTGGTCAGTACGCCGATGTTGCCGCTGTTGGTGACGCCTGAGGACGTGCCTGAGATGGTGCCGCCGTTGGTCAGCGTGCCGACCATACCGCTGTTGATGACGCCTGTCGGGCCGCCGAGAATGATGCCGTTGCCCGAATTGTCCAACGTAACGATGGTGCCGCTGTTGAAGATGCCGCCGGTGCTGCCTGAGATGGTGCTGTCGTTGAGCACGTTGGTGATCGTGCTGGACAAATTGTAAATGCCATAGTCCGGCGAGATGATTCCACCCGTACTGGCGATGGACAACAGGTTGAAGTTGCCATCTGTGGCGATGCCTTGGGTGAGCTGTCCAACGACGGTGCTGGTGTTGGTAATCGTTATATAACTGGCAGTCGCCGTATGGGCCATGACGGACAAACCCGCCGCGATGCTCAATGTGAGTGCTTTTTGTTTTGGTCCGCGGCTAAGATCAGTCACTCCGACTCTCCCCCTGAGTATTGTCTGCATGTTCCATCGGCCTGAATCCGCATGAGCTTTAGGCCAAATTCGGGGGAGTTTACCGGATTCTGTTACGAATTGTTACGGGTTTGCCTGGATCCGACGCTTGAGGCCAGGTTGTTTTTCCAATGATCGGCGAGATGCGGATCCGAAGCGGCGCCTGCCGCTCCGCCTCAGAACTGCTCCTCCGACAGTGCCAGCACGCCCTGCATGCCCTTTGCGCTGGTGATCGAGATTTCGAGCGCCGTCGCCTGAGGCAGGATGTGTTCGGCGTAAAAGCGCGCGGTCGCGATTTTTGCGCTGCAGAAGGCCGCATCGCGCGTTTCGTCGGATGACGCCGCCAGCAGCGCACGCGCCATCTGCCAGCCGCACAGGACGATGCCCGCGAGCTTCAGGTATGGAACGCTGCCGGCGAACACCGCGTTCGGGTCGCGCTTCGCGTTCGCCAGAATGAAGTCGATCGCGGTCGCAAGCGACCGATGGCCTTTGGTGAGGTGCTCGCGCATCGATTCGAAATCGGGCTCTTCGCGTGCCGCGAGTGCGTCGAGGGTCTGCGACACGGCGGCGAGAAGCCGTGTCGCGACTGCGCCGCCGTCGCGCAGCGTCTTGCGCCCGACCAGATCGTTGGCCTGGATCGCCGTGGTGCCTTCGTAGATCGGCAGGATGCGCGCATCGCGCAGGTGTTGCGCGGCGCCGGTTTCCTCGATGTAGCCCATCCCGCCATGGACCTGTACGCCCAGGCTGGTGACGTCGATCGCCAGTTCCGTGCTCCAGCCCTTGACCACCGGCACGAGGTACTCGTAGACGGCCTGATGATCGGCGCGTACCGCGGCATCGGGGTGATGATGCGCGATGTCGCTGTGCGCCGCGGTGACATAGGCGAGCGCGCGGGCGCCTTCGGTCAGGGCGCGCATCGTCCCCAGCATGCGGCGCACGTCCGGATGATGGATGATCGTCACGGCCGCCTTTGCGGAGCCGTCCACGGGGCGGCTTTGCACGCGCTCCTTCGCATACGCGACCGCTCGCTGGTATGCGCGATCGGCGAGCGCAACGCCCTGTACGCCGACTGCGAAGCGCGTCGCGTTCATCATGATGAACATGTATTCGAGGCCGCAGTTGACCTCGCCGACCAGATAGCCGATGGCGCCGCCGTGATCGCCGAATTGCAGTACCGCGGTCGGACTCGCCTTGATGCCGAGCTTGTGCTCGATCGAGACGCAATGCACGTCGTTGCGCGCGCCCAGCGAGCCGTCCTGATCGACCATGAACTTCGGTATGATGAACAGCGAGATGCCCTTTACGCCGTCCGGCGCATCGGGCAGACGCGCGAGCACGAGATGCACGATGTTCTCGGCCATGTCGTGTTCGCCCCAGGTGATGAAAATTTTCGTGCCGAAGATGCGATAGGTCCCGTCGCCTTGCGGCTCGGCACGCGTGCGTACCAGCGCGAGATCGGACCCCGCCTGCGGCTCGGTAAGGTTCATCGTGCCGGTCCATTGGCCGGAGATCAGCTTCGGCACGTAGCGCTGCTTTTGCTCCTCGCTGCCGGCGGTCAACAGCGCCTCGATGGCGCCGTCGGTCAGCAGCGGGCACAGCGCGAACGACGTGTTCGCGGCATTGAGCATCTCGATGCAGGGCGTCGCCACCAGCTTGGGCAGGCCCTGCCCGTCATAGTCGGCCGGATGCTGCAGGCCCTGCCAGCCGCCCTCGGCATACTGCTGGAATGCTTCCCTGAAGCCTGGCGTCGCGGTGACCATGCCGTCCTTCAAACTGCTCGGATTTTTGTCACCTTCGGCGTTCAATGGCGCGAGCACTTCGCCGCACAGCCTGGCCGATTCGTCGAGCACGGCGCGAGCCGTTTCCTCGGTCGCGTCCTCGAAACCCGGTAGCGCAGCGATCTCGTCGAGACCGGCCAGCTCTTTCATAACGAACAGCATGTCCTTCACAGGGGCGGTGTAGCTCATGGCAGGTCAGTCAATTGTGCAGTTGTATCAGGGTTGTGTAGATTTGCCGCATTCCCGGCTAGTCCTTTTTCGCGGAGGCGCTCGGCGTATTGCCGGCCAGATCGATCGCGCGTTCCGAGCCGACCCGTGCTCGTAACTCGAATTTCTGGATTTTTCCGGTCGAGGTCTTGGGTACCTCGCCGATGTGTATTGCCTTGGGCAATTTATATCCAGCGAGAAAGAGACGGCAGTGGGCGATGAGCTCGTCGGCACTCGCGTCGATGCCCTCCTTGAGCTCGACGAATGCGCACGGCACTTCGCCCCATTTCGGATCCGGCATGGCGACGACCGCCGCGACCGACACCGCGGGATGCCGGTAAAGCGTGTCTTCGATCTCGATGCTGGAAATGTTCTCGCCGCCGGAGATGATGATGTCCTTGCTGCGATCCTTGATGCGCACATAGCCGTCCGGCGCCTGCACGCCAAGATCGCCGGTGTGGAACCAGCCGCCGCGAAAGGCTTCTTCTGTCGCCCGTTCGTTCTTCAGGTACCCCTTCATGCAGATGTTGCCGCGAAACATGATTTCGCCGACGGTTTCGCCATCGGGCGGCACAGGTTCCAGCGTCTGCGGATCGAGCACGGCCACCGCCGACTGCAGGTGGTAGCGAACGCCTTGCCGCGCGTTCAGGCGTGCGCGCTCGTCGTCGTCGAGCGCCTCCCAGCGCTCCTGTTTCGCGCAGACCGATGCGGGGCCGTAGACCTCGGTCAGGCCGTATACGTGGGTCAGATCGAAGCCGATTTTCTTCATGCTGGCGATCATCGAAGGGGACGGCGCCGCGCCGGCCACCATGGTCGACACCCTGTGATCGAGTCCTTCGCGCCATTGTGCCGGGGCATTGGCGAGCGCGCTCTGGACGATCGGCGCGCCGCAGTAGTGGGTGACTTGCTCACGCCGGATCAGGTCGAACACGGTGGCGGCATCGAATTTGCGCAGGCATACGTTGACCCCTGCGCGCGCCGCGATGGTCCACGGGAAGCACCAGCCGTTGCAATGGAACATCGGGAGTGTCCACAAATAGACAGCGTGCTTGGGCATGTCCCATTCGAGGATGTTGCTCAGCGCATTCAGGTACGCACCGCGATGATGGTAGACCACGCCCTTCGGGTCGCCCGTCGTGCCCGACGTGTAGTTGAGCGCAATCGCGTCCCACTCGTCGGCCGGCAACTTGTATGAAAACCGTGGATCTCCTTCCTGGAGAAAGGCTTCATAGTCGATCGAGCGCGCGAATGCATGGGGATCGGCGTGCATGACATCGCTCACACTGACGATGCGCAACTGCGGGAACTCGATGGCCGCGCGACGCGCAAGCTCGCCGAATTCCGTGTCGACGATCAGCAGCCTGGCCTCGCCGTGCCGCAACATGAACAGTAGCGATGCGACGTCAAGACGCGTGTTCAGCGTGTTGAGCACCCCGCCCGACATCGGCACGCCGAAATGGGCTTCGACCATCGCGGGAATGTTCGGCAGCAATACCGCCACGGTGTCGCCCCGGGCGATTCCGGCTCGCTGCAGCGCACTGGCAAGACGCCTGGCGCGCTCGTAGGTCTCGCCCCAGGTGCGGCGCACGTCGCCGTGAACGACCGCAAGGCGGTCTCCATAAACGTCGGCCGCTCGCGCGATAAACTCGATGGGCGTGAGGGGAACGTAGTTGGCCTCCCGGCGATCGAGCCCCTCATCGAACATGTGCGTCATGACGCCGTCTCCTTATTTTTCCCAATCTTGATCGACAAAGACTATCAACGTATATTGCCCAACGTCTGTCATTTCGATGACAGAGCCTTCCCGAGCGCGGCAAGTGCTCTTTTTTTTGCGATTCATCCATGAATGACGCTCCAGACACACCGTCCACCCCGCTCGGGAATAGTACGCCCGAAGCGCTCGGACAGGCCGAACTGCCGCGATTATTTGAGCGCTGCGCTTGGTTTCGCGCGCTTGCCGGTGAACACCAGCGGCTCGTGCTGGAGCAGGCGCATGCCGAATATCGGGAAACGGGAGCGCTGATCGCTCGCCGGCAGGCACCGTCCGACTACTGGATCGGCGTTCATTCGGGCCTGCTCAAGCTCGCCCTTTACACGCCATCCGGCCGCAGTTGCACCTTTTCCGGTGTGCCACCGGGAGGCTGGTTCGGGGAGGGGAGCGTCATCAAGCGGGAGCTTCGCAAATACGACGTCGTGGCAATCCGGCCTTCCGTCGTCGGGTTCGTGCCGTCGGCAACCTTTCACACGTTGCTCTCCGCCAGCCTGCCGTTCAACGCGTTCGTGATCCATCAACTGAACAACCGGATGGGGGAATTCATCGCGTCGATCCAGAACAGCCGTCTGCTCGACGTCGACGCGCGGGTGGCCCAATCGCTCGCGCAACTGTTCAACCCCGACCTTTACCCCGAGACGGGGCAGACACTCGCCATCTCGCAGGAAGAAGTCGGCCTGCTGGCGGGCGTCTCCCGCCAGCGCAGCAATCAGGCACTGCAAAACCTGGAGCGGCTCGGCATTGTGCGCGTCTCGCGTAACCAGATCGACGTGCTCGACGTCGACCGGCTGTGCGCATTCGGGCGTGAGCAGATTTAGTCTCCGTCACGCGGCGGCAGAGGCGCGTATTTCTCAGTTTCGAGGGCGGCATCAGTCCAGAAAAATCAGCCGCGAGGCATGCCCATTGCGCGGAAACCATTCGTCACAGGCCCGGTTGGCGACTGGTGACGCTTCCTCAAAATGCCTTGACGTGAATGCGGTCACCGTGACCAGTGTCGGCTCTCGCCTTTTCGATCGCTTAAACGATGGCGATGTCGATCAGGGTAATTACCTAGACGGGTCGATGGCATCGCGGTTGCTACCGTAGTTCTTCTAAACTAATATCCAGAACGTCTTCCCCGGTTTGCAAGGCCGGAAGAAGCTGTATACTGCGCGACCGGTTTTCTTCGTTAGTACCAAGAAATGATATCTCGGGTGGCCGATCGGGCCGGTGGCGTAGTCGACGCCATGCGGCAGTGCCGATGCGTGCACGCCCAGCCGTTCGATAACCCAGGCACTACCAGGATAGAGGGGCCTTGCATGCGAGCGTGAGCGCCGGCACAGGCGCAAGATACGTGGATCGCTCTCGGGCGCGCCGCGCGAATACGACAGTAACAACAATAGGCCGCCGTCGGAGACGCCAGCCAGACGAATAACAATCAACGAGCGGGGGCTTGTTTGCTGTTCATCCCTACCCATGCCGGGTCGCTTGCGGCGATCGGGCAACGGTCCACTTGGGCACCGCCGGCGGGCAATCCGTCGACGCGGCGCTCCCGCATGCACACCCCGGCACTCCGATGAATGCGCGCCGACAGCCACGAACAGCATGGCCGGCGCGCGTCGGCCATGCGTGGCGTGCAACTCTGACCCCGGTTTTAACGTCGTCATCGCGATGCAAGGACGATCCCCCCGGCGCGGGCGGTGAACGCATGCCGCGTTTTCGGCTTGCCCTCGAGGACATCAAGCGATGAAATTCGCCGCCCGCCTGTCGAAACTGCTGCGCGTCATGCTCGCGCCCGACAAGAGCGCGCGCCGCGCGGTCGCCGCCATGCCCGCGCCGCTCATCGTGGCGCTCGAGCCGCGCATCGTCTACGACGCGTCGGCAGCGTCGATCGGCGCGACCGCGGTCGCGCCTCAGCATCACGCGAGCGGCGACGCGCAGCCCGTGGGCGTCATGCGCGATGTGCCGGTGGCGGCGAATCCGGCCACGGACGCTTCCGCGTCGGCGCGTACGGTGCATGGCTTCACCGATACGGCGGCCCAGGCGGCCAACAAGCAGGTCGTTTTCATCAATGGGAACGTCGCCGATTTGCAAACACTCGTCGCCGGTTTGCCGGCGGGCACGCAGTATGTGGTGCTCGACTCCACCAAGGACGGGCTTTTGCAAATCGAGCAGTATCTGCAGACGCACTCGGGCGTCAGCGCGATCCACCTCGTGTCGCACGGTTCCGACGGCAACGTGCAGGTTGGCAGCACGTGGCTCAACCAGGGCGATATCGCGGCCTATAGCGCGGAACTCACGCAGATCGGCGCAGCGATGCGGCCGGGCGGCGACTTCTTGATTTACGGCTGCGATGTCGCCCAAAACGCCGACGGCAAGGCGCTCGTGCAGCAGATTGCTTCGATCTCGGGATTGAACGTGGGGGCATCGACCGATGCCACCGGGGCGGCCGCGCTTGGCGGCGACTGGGCGCTCGAGTACGACGCCGGCGCCGTGCATACGTCGGTGATTTTTTCGCAGGCTGCCGAGCAGCGATATGCCGGACTATTGGCCGTCACCGATGAAACATACGATGGACAGATCGGCTATGACACGGCCGGCGGTGCGGTGGGCGTCACATCGTTCGACCTGGACGGCATCCACTACACATTGGACCAGGCTGCGGAATTCGCCGTCGACAGCACGACCGTCAACCAGTTCGGCCCTCCGCCGCTCACTACAGGGCCGACCGATGGGGTGTTGTTCGGCAACGTGCAAGGCACTTCGCTGACATCGATGACCATGTCGCTGCAAAACGGCGACAAGATGGCCGTGCAGAGCTTCGATATCGACATCAATGCGCCTTCTGTGGTCGCGGTCGAAGCGCTGAATTCCTCCGGAAACGTGATAGGCACGCTTACGCTTGATACGTCGACGAATGGCGGCAGCTCGGTGTTTCACGTCAATTTGTCGGGCAACGCTGCTTTCTCAGGCATCGCGAGCCTAAGATTCCGTGAGACGGATTCGGCGTTTCTCACGCCGACGCTCAACAACTTCGCTTACGTCGACCTGTCCTCGCCACCGGTGGTGACGGCTACAGGCGGCGGCACGCCGTTCGTCGAAGCCGATAACACCACATCGACCCCCGTCGTGATCGATAGCGGGATCACCCTGGCCGATGGCGATGCGACCACCGCGAAAGCCGGCACAGTCAGTATCACGGGCAACTTCGCGAGCGGGCAGGACGTACTGGGATTCAACAACACGAGCACTGCGCTGTATGGCGACATCGGCGGCTCCTACAACGCGGCCACCGGCGTGATGACGCTGACGTCGGCGAGCGGTACCGCCACGATCGCGCAATGGCAGGACGCGTTTCGCGCGGTTACCTACACCGATACGGCTGTGACACCGACCACTGCCACGCGTACGGTCAGCTTCGAACTGACGAGCGACGCCTACTACTCATCCAGCAATGTGGCCACGAAAACCGTGACCGTCACGGCAACCGATCAAAGCCCGATCGTCCGGACGACGGGCAGCACGACGAGCTACAGCGGTGGGGCGTCCGCCATCACCATCGACGGCGGCATCACGGTCAGCGATCTCGACAATACGACGCAATTGTCGGGTACGGTGTCGGTTTCGGGCGGCTTCCATAGCGGCGATACGCTGGCGTTCAACAATACGAGCTCGGCCACGTTCGGCAACATTGTCGCTTCGTACAATTCGGGCACGGGTGTGTTGACGCTGACGTCTTCCGGCGCGACGGCCACCGATGCGCAGTGGGCCGACGCGCTGAAATCCGTAACATTCTCGAGCACGAGCACGACGTACGGCAGTCGCACGATTTCGTTCGCGACAAGCGATGGCACGAAGACGAGCACCGCGGCGACCGATACGATCAATGTCGTGAACCCTGTGCAAGTGACGACTGACTCGGGGTCGGCGGCGTTCGTGGCCGGCGACAACACGACGTCGACGCCAGTGGCGATCGATTCCGGATTGACAGTGACGGACACCACTGCCACGACGCTGGGTTCCGCGACGGTGGCGATCACGGGTAACTTCCACAGCAGTGAAGATGTGCTGGCGTTCACCAACGACGGCGCGACGATGGGCAACATTGCGGCTTCGTACGACTCGGGCACGGGGGTGATGACACTGACCTCGGGCAGCGCCACGGCCACGCTGGCGCAATGGCAGAGCGCGCTGCGATCGGTGACTTACACCGACACGGCGATCACGCCGAGCAACGCGACGCGTACCGTGAGCTTTGCCGTTGTCGACAGTTTGAGCAATACGAGCACCGCTGCCACGCGTACCGTCACGGTCACGGACACGGATCAAACGCCGATCGTGACGACGACGGGCGGGACGACCTATTATGTCGGCGACGCCGCGCCGGTGACGATCGACGGTGGAGTCGCTGTCAGCGATCGGGACAACACGACGCAATCGTCGGCCACCGTGGCGGTGACAGGCAACTTCCACAGCGGCGACACGTTGAGCTTTATCAACGACGGCTCGACAATGGGGAACATCCAGGCTTCCTACAGTGCGGGATCGGGCGTTTTGTTGCTCACGTCGATAGGGGCGACGGCCACCGATGCGCAATGGGGCAGTGCGTTGAGAGCCGTCACGTTCTCGAGTACGAGTACGACATACGGCAACCGCACGATTTGGTACCAGATCAACGACGGCACGAAAAACAGCCCGCAAGCCGCCGATACGGTCTATATGACGGCGCCCCCGACGATCACGACCGATTCTGGCTCGGCCGCGTTTGTTTCTGGCGATAACGCGACGTCGACGCCAGTGAAAATCGATTCTGGCCTGACGGTAACCGACGGCAGCGCGGCGACGCTTGCCTCCACGACGGTGGCCATCACAGGCAACTTTCACGGCAGTGAAGATGTGCTGGCGTTCACCAACGACGGCGCGACGATGGGCAACATTGCGGCTTCGTACAATTCGGTAACGGGGGTGATGACACTGACCTCGGCCAGCGCCACGGCCACGCTGGCGCAATGGCAGAGCGCGCTGCGATCGGTGACGTACACCGACACGGCGATCACGCCGAACAACGCGACGCGCACCATGAGCTTCACGGTGGTGGATGGGGCGGGCAACACGAGCGCCACGTCCACACGCACGGTGACGATCACGGACACGGATCAAACGCCGATCGTGACGACGACCGGGGGCACGACGAACTACATCGGCGGGACGTCGGCGGTGACCATCGACGGTGGGATCACGGTCAGCGACCGGGACAATACGACGCAATCGTCGGGTACGGTGTCGGTGACAAGCGGCTTCCACAGCGGCGATACGCTGAGTTTCATCAATACGAACGCGACCACGTTCGGCAATATCGTCGCTTCGTACAATTCGGGCACGGGTGTGCTGACGCTGACGTCTTCCGGTGCGACGGCCAGCGATGCGCAATGGGCGAGCGCGCTGTCGGCGGTGACGTTCTCGGCGGGGTCGAGCGCGACGCCGGGCAACCGGACGATTTCGTTCGCGACGAGCGACGGCACGAAGACGAGCGTGGCGGCGAGCGATACGGTTGCGGTGCTTGGTCCGCCGACGATCGTGACCGATGCGGGTTCGGCGACGTTCGTGGCGGGCGACAACGCGGCGTCGACACCGGTGGCGATCGATTCGGGGTTGACCTTGACGGATGGCGCCGCCTCGACGCTGTCCTCGGCGACCGTGGCGATCACGGGCAACTTCCACTCGAGCGAGGACGTACTCGGGTTTGCGAACACGAGTTCGGCGACTTACGGCAACATCGCCGCGTCGTACAACGCGGCCACGGGTGTATTGACGCTTTCCTCCGCGGGTAATGCGGCCACGCTGACGCAATGGCAGGCGGCGCTCGACGCGGTGACATATACCGACACGGCGGTCACGCCGAACAACGCAACACGTACCGTGAGCTTCACGGCGGTGGATGCGGCTGCTGTCACCAGCAATACGGCGACGCGCACGGTGACGGTGACCGACACCGACCAAACACCGATCGTGACGGCCACGGGGGGCACGACGAACTACGTTGGGGGCACGTCGGCCGTGACGATCGACGGCGGGATCACGGTGAGCGATCTCGACAACACGACGCAATCGTCGGGTACGGTGTCGGTGACAAGCGGCTTCCACAGCGGCGATACGCTGAGTTTCATCAATACGAACGCGACCACGTTCGGCAACATCGTCGCTTCGTACAATTCGGGCACGGGTGTGCTGACGCTGACGTCTTCCGGTGCGACGGCCACCGATGCGCAATGGGCGAACGCGCTGTCGGCGGTGACGTTCTCGGCGGGGGCGAGCGCGACGCCGGGCAACCGCACGATTTCGTTTGCGACGAGCGACGGCACCAAATCCAGTACGGCCGCAACCGACACGGTGAGCGTGCTCGGCCCGCCGACGATCACGACTGACCCCGGTTCGGCTTCATTCGTGGCGGGTGACAATACGGCCTCGACGCCGGTTGCCATTGACTCGGGGCTGACCTTGACGGACGGCAGCTCGCCGACGCTGGCTTCAGCCACCGTGGCGATCACGGGCAACTTCCATAGCGGCGAAGACGTACTGGCGTTCACCAATACAAGCTCGACGACATATGGCAACGTCGCGGCGTCGTACAACGCGGCGACAGGCGTGTTGACGCTGACGTCGTCGGGCGCATCGGCCAGCCTTGCGCAATGGCAGGCGGCGCTCGATGCGGTGACTTACACCGACACCGCGGTCACGCCGAACAATGCAACGCGCACGATCAGCTTTGCGGCGGTCGATACGGGCGCCGTGACTAGCAACACGGCCACGCGCACCGTCACGATCACCGACACCGATCAAACACCGATCGTGACGACCACGGGGCATACGACGAACTACGTCGGCGGTACGTCGGCGGTGACGATCGACGGCGGGATCACGGTGAGCGATCTCGACAACACGACGCAATCGTCGGGCACGGTGTCGGTGACGGGAGGTTTTCATAGCGGCGATACGCTGGCGTTCATCAACACGAACGCGACCACGTTCGGCAACATCGTCGGTTCATATAACGCGGCCACGGGCGTGCTGACGCTGACGTCTTCCGGTGCGACGGCCACCGATGCGCAGTGGGCGAACGCGCTGTCGGCGGTGACGTTCTCGGCGGGATCGAGCGCGACGCCTGGCAACCGGACGATTTCGTTCGCGACGAGCGACGGTACGAAGACGAGCATGGCGGCGAGCGATACGGTGACGGTGCTCGACCGGCCACATGTCGGGATCGATCCAGGTGCTGCCTCATTCGTCGCCGGCGACAATGCGGCGTCCACGCCGATCGTCGTTTCGCCGGGCCTGAGCCTGACCGACGCCAGCAGCACGACGGCGAGCCAGGCCAGCGTATCGATCACGGGCGGCTTTCACACGGGCCAGGACGTGCTCGCGTTCGACAACGACGGCGCGACGATGGGCAACATCGCCGCCAGCTATGACGCAAGCACCGGCGTTCTGAGGCTGAGTTCGGCTGGCGGGACGGCCACGCTCGCCCAATGGCAGGCGGCGCTGGCCTCGGTGACTTACACCGATACGGCCGTCACGCCCGCTAACACGACGCGCTCGATCAGCTTCACGGTGACGGACGGTAACGGCACGGCAAGCGACATGCAAACACGCAGCGTGACGGTGACCGATACCGATCAGACGCCGCTCCTGAGCGTGGGCGGCGACGCGGCGTTTACGGCCAGAGGGAACGGCTCGACGCCGGCCGTGGTGGCCCCGCAAGTCACCATCAGCGACCTGGACAACACCACGCTGGCCTCGGCGCAAGTATCGATCGGCGCCGGGTTCGATGCGGCGAACGATACCCTCGGGTTCGCGAGCGGCGCGGCGACCGGCAACATCACGGGGAGCTACAACGCTGCTACCGGTGTGCTGACGTTGACCTCCGTCGGCGGTACGGCGACGATCGCGCAATGGACGGCCGCACTGAAATCGGTCACGTACGGCAATCAGGCGCTCAACGCCGGCAGTAGCCGCACGGTAACGTTCACGGTCAACGATGGCGTGAAGACAAGCGCGGTCGCTTCCAACACGGTGGCGATCACCAATGCGCCGGCTTTCCCGCCGATCCTGCCCGCCGAGCCTCCAACCATCATCGAGATGCCCGCACCGACGCATTCTTCGTCGTTCACGGGCAACGACCATACCGCGCCGGCCGA